>JALOQZ010000106.1 GCA_025459245.1 Pirellula sp. | reverse complement strand
CGAGGAAATTCGACTCCGCAATCGATTCCTCGATCTGCGGCGCGAAAAGCTTCACGCGAATATCGTCCTTCGCTCCAAAGTCATCGCCAGCCTGCGCCGCCGGATGATCGACCAAGGGTTTACCGAGTTTCAAACGCCTATCCTCACCGCCTCGAGCCCGGAGGGGGCACGCGATTTCCTGGTGCCGTCCCGTTTGCACCATGGCAAGTTCTACGCCCTTCCGCAGGCGCCGCAGATGTTCAAACAACTGCTGATGGTCGCCGGATTCGACCGTTACTTCCAAATCGCGCCTTGCTTCCGCGATGAAGATGCCCGCGCGGATCGCTCGCCAGGTGAGTTTTACCAGCTCGACTTCGAGATGAGCTTCGTCACCCAAGAAGACGTGTTCCAGGCTATCGAGCCCGTGTTGCACGGAGTCTTCGAGGAGTTCAGCAACGGCAAAAGCGTTACGCCGCCTCCGTTTCCCCGCATCTCCTACAAGGAAGCGATGCTCAAGTACGGTAGTGATAAGCCCGATTTACGGAACCCGATCGAGATCTCGGATGTCACCGAAGTTTTCCGTGGCGGAGGCTTTGGTGTTTTCGCCAACGCTATCGAACAAGGATCCGTAGTGCGAGCCATTCCTGCTCCAGGAGCAGGCGTTCGACCTCGCAGCTTCTTTGATGGCACCAATCAATGGGCCAAAGACGAAGGATACGCAGGTCTTGGCTACATCAACTTCAAAGGTGGCGAGCCCGGTGGTGGAGTTGCTAAGAACTTGGGTCCAGAACGGGTGGCTCAACTCGTGGCACAAATGGGACTGGGGCCCGATGACGGTGTCTTTTTCGCGTGCGCGAAACCTAACGTCGCTGCCAAGCTAGCTGGTGCAGCTCGGACGCGCGTGGGGACCGAGCTGGGGTTGATTGAAAAGGACACGTTCAAGTTCTGTTGGATCGTTGATTTCCCCATGTTCGAGTGGGATGAAGTCGAGCAAAAGGTGATCTTTTCGCACAACCCGTTCTCAATGCCTCAAGGCGAAATGGAAGCGCTCCAAACGATGGATCCGCTCGACATTTTGGCTTACCAGTACGATATCGTTTGCAACGGAATCGAACTCTCCTCCGGTGCTATTCGAAATCACAAGCCTGAAATCATGTACAAGGCTTTTGAAATCGCCGGCTACGATCGAAGCGTCGTCGATGAACAATTCCGCGGAATGATCAACGCGTTCAAATATGGTGCGCCACCCCACGGCGGCTCCGCACCCGGTGTCGATCGCATCGTCATGCTGCTGGCTGACGAGCCCAATATCCGCGAAGTGATCTTGTTCCCGATGAACCAAAAGGCCGAGGACTTGATGATGGGCGCCCCCTCCGAAGTGACTCCGAAGCAGCTCAAAGAACTGGGCATTCGCTTCATCGGCGATAACAAGCCGCAATCACCAAGCTAAGGTTGGATTCGAAAACGAGGCGAAATAGCGGGCGGCGTCGACGCGGCTGATCAATTTTGGCTGTTCAAACCGAGCGGCTCCGGTGACAATGGTTTCATGCTGAGAAAGTTCCTTCGATCCAAGATTCACCGACATGCTGAGAAAGTTCCTTCGATCCAAGATTCACCGAGCTACCGTGACGCAAGCGGACTTGCATTACGAAGGGTCTCTTACGTTGCCTCCCGATCTTTTGTTGGCAGCAGGCATTTCTCCGTTTGAGTCGGTGCATGTTTGGAATGTCACGCGAGGTACGCGCCTCGAGACCTACGCCATTCTGGGGGAGCAAGGCTCGAGTGACGTTTGTATCAATGGAGCCGCCGCCCATTTAGTTCGGCCAGGTGATATCATCATCATCGCGACCTTTGGGTTCCTGCAAGAGACTGGCCCCGATTGGCGAGTTCCCGAACCCAAAGTTGTCTTCGTCGATGGCGGCAACAAAATTACGTATACCGGACGCGAGATCGCCGGACCACGACGTAGAAACGTCGGAGAAACGGCACCTGATTGCTGTTAGTGGAACTGCGATGAGCGGCCGGTGGCGGTGTCGATCGGTGTCAATTCGAACGGAATACCCATTCTATGCTGGAACGCACACTTGAGCCCGAAGTCATGGACACTTGCGAGGAGGCGATGGCATATGACGCCATGGACCATTCGGCTGTCAATGAAGCTTTCGCTCGAGACCTCTTGGCACTGCCCTCTTTGGGAACCGATTTCCTGGACCTTGGGACCGGAACCGCTCTGATCCCAACGATCTTGTGCCGGATGCATCCCGAAATCCGTATCATGGCCGCGGACGCGTCACGCTGGATGCTGGAAATCGCTCGCTACAACCTAGAGGTGTTCCAATGCGCGTCCCGTGTGCAGCTCCATCTCGTCGATGCCAAAGAGATGATTTTTCAAAGCAACTATTTCGATGGCGTCATTTCGAACACCCTCGTCCACCATTTGCCAACGCATGACGCGTTTTTCAAAGAATCGATTCGAGTTCTTCGCCCGGGAGGCATCCTGTTCCTGCGGGATTTAGTCCGCCCCGAAAGTGTGGAAGAAGTCGAGCAATTGGTAGCTGCCTATGGCGGGCCTGATGCTCAAGGTCAACAGTTGCTTCGTCAAAGCTTTCATGCAGCATTGACTCTGGATGAAATTCGCACGTTGGTAGCACCCTTTGGAATACCACGCGAATGCGTTCGAATGACGAGCGATAGGCATTGGACACTATCCGCTCGCGCCTTGCCGTCGAAACAAGAGTTTGCACCTGGGGAGCTGCAGGTGCCTTTGCCTGAGACATCCAACGATGCGTGATTCCATGGAACAGCAATACCTTGATTTGATGCAGCGCATTATCGAACGCGGTGACGAAAAGAGCGATCGCACTGGGATCGGTACCCGGAGCTTGTTCGGAGCTCAAATGCGGTTCGATCTTTCGAAAGGCTTCCCGCTTCTCACAACCAAGAAGCTTCATTTGAGGAGCATTATTTATGAATTGCTATGGTTTCTTCGGGGCGAAACCAACATCTCTTACTTGAAGCAAAACCGTGTCAGCATTTGGGATGAATGGGCCGACTCGCAAGGAGAATTAGGGCCTGTCTACGGGAAGCAGTGGCGATCGTGGGAATGCCCGGATGGTCGCGTGATTGATCAGATCGCTCAAGTTCAGCAGCAGATCATGAAGACTCCCGATTCGCGACGTTTGATCGTCAGCGCTTGGAATGTTGCAGATATCCAAGACATGGCGTTGCCTCCCTGCCATTTGCTGTTCCAATTCTACGTCGCCAACAATCGGCTTAGCTGCCAGTTATACCAGCGCAGTGCAGATTTCTTTTTGGGTGTCCCCTTCAACATCGCATCCTACTCGTTGCTCACCATCATGATGGCGGGTTCTTGCGGGCTTGTTCCTGGCGATTTCGTTCACACGCTAGGGGATGTCCATCTGTACAACAACCACCTTGAACAAGCAAAGCTACAGCTAGCTCGAGAGCCGCGAAATCCGCCTAAATTGGTGCTCAAGCAGTTTCGACCGAGCGTGCTGGACTACGAGTACGACGATATCGAGCTTCAAGATTACGACCCACATCCGCACATCGCTGCACCGGTAGCAGTTTAGTAGCGTGAATCGCTCTCTGGTTTGATTGTTCGAATGACGTCCTCTTTGAGGATGTCATCCATCTCATGGGCGACCAAGTAACCTTGCAGGGCCGTCTTCAGACGATTTGCTTGGCTACGAATCGATTCGGTACGTCTGTCGCGAGATCGGAGCGAGGTGATTTCGATATCCAGCAGCGTGCAGACTTTGACATTGCCGTTCTTTCCGGGGGCCTTCATTTCGATATCCGCGACCTCGATGGACATGCGGAACTTGCCTAATCGCTCATCCTTTAACTTTGGAATAGGCGCTTGTTTGCAATCCAGGTCCAAGATGACGTGGTTGTTGTCGACATGCTGCACGAGAGCCCCAAACTCATGAACGAATCCCTTGAGTTTCTCCAGTGTGACCGCACGAGGAACGTTGGTGAATAGCTCCGATCGAATCGACTTGACGCTCGATGCGCAGAGCCATCCCCACCAAGTTCGCTTTGTGGAAGGTTTGGATTTGGCCGTAGATGGCTCCGAATCCCCCAGTGCAACGACTTGATCGCGACCGCTTTCTTTGGCGATTAACAGACCACGGTCCGCTCGGCCCAAGACCGATTCAGTGGAGTCCTCTGGTTGGACAACGGCCACTCCAAAGCTTGCGGTCAAACATTGATTGCGAAGGGATGCTATCGGCGTTCGTTGCAATTTTTTACGAATGGTCTCAGCGAGCTCTTTGGCTTCATTCAGATCGCAGTGGCCGCAAAGCATTACAAACTCTTCACCACCATAGCGTGCTACAAAGTCGGTTTCGCGACACGATTCCTTGAGCAAGTTGGCAAACGCAATCAAAGCGTCATCTCCCGCTTGGTGGGAATAGGTGTCATTGATCTTTTTGAAGAAGTCGATGTCGCAGATGATGACACTCGCGGGCTCACCTGTTCGCTGATGGTATTCAACAAACTCCGGTAACTGTCGATTCAACTCGCCTCGATTGGCAAGCTTGGTGAGCTGGTCTTGGCAAGCCCGCTCTCGCAGATGGATAATTTTGCGCTCTAGCTCCGCTGTTTCACTGACATCTTCGATGATCATCGCACCACCGCACAAATGTCCGCGATCGCTGATTACAGGTACGACATCGATTTGCACCTGAATCATCTTGCTACCTTGTGTTCGGATCGAGAGCCTGCGTTTCCCGGTAACCCCAGACGTGATCAACTCACGAAATGGACATTCTGATTCCACAAGCTGGAAGCCTTCGACGTCGCACAACCCCGCGATTTGCGGTGTCCAGTATTGATGCAGTACCGATTCGACCGATCGCCCCGTAAATCGTTCGGCCGCCGAATTCCAATCGAGAATTCGAAATTCAGAATCGATAAAGACCACCCCATTTTGAACGTGGTCCATCATGTGTCGATAGAAGGTTTCGTTCAAAGAATGCACCAACGTGCTGCCCATTCGGTCTTGAGCGGGGCGGCGATCCATCTCGAAAAGTCTTGAGAAGTCGTGCTGCTCGATTCGATTGATCCATCGTTCCGCAACTCGAGCTTGCAAGTGTCGGTCATTGCTCAGCACCAGCTCGGCAAACGATTTGGCCAGTTTGGGATCGAACTGTGTGCCTCCAAGCCGGATGATTTCGGCCAATGCCATTTCTCGAGTCATCGCATCCCGATAAACCTGCTTGGCTGTCATCGAATCATACGCATCGATGATGTTCACCAAGCGACTTGCTAGCGGCGCAATGTCGGGCGACTGAAGATTGCTGGACGATTCGTAGCTGGTACCGATTCCGGCAATGGCAAGGAGCAGTTCTTTGCTCGCACCGGCAGCGCGCAAGATCTCCAGTCCGACTTGCGTATGCATATCCATCATCGATTGCTCATGCTCCATGAGCTTCTCAGGCTTTTGCAAAACTCGGTCTGGAATCCCGATCTTGCCAATTTCGTGTAGCAAGGCGAGGGTTTCAAACAGTTGCTGCTGATCTTCTTTCAGCTCATGCTTGATCGCCCATGCCGATGTCCAAAAAGCAACACGCAGCGAATGGGCCGCTGCAGGTGGGTGTTTTGCGCGGAGCGAAACGTATAGGCTCGATATGGTTCCGAATCGCGCATGCACCATAGATTGCCAAGCGCCAGCATTCTCCGTGTCGATCTGAGCGGGGCAGATCGGAAGCGGCATTGATGACCCAGGAAGAGGGCCACCCACAATTTGGCTTAAAACGTTGCTAAAATCTGACATGGCTCAAACGTCGAAAAGTGTGGTTTCTCGCAGTCCAAAACTGTACGACGAGTTCTTGGGCAAGACATTGATTGCCAATCGTTCAGTCGAGATTTCAAGATGGACCAGTGGGAAAGATTGCGGGATGTATCGATTCTTCCTTGTAAAACGATTGTTCGGACGATCTGCATCACGATCCGCTAGAGTACATTTTGAAGAGCAACCATGATTCGATAGGGCTTTGAACCAACTCCCTTTACCTTCCTCCCTGCACAGAACTGCAACCATGACCTTGTCCCAAAGCTATTCGCTAGTTCTCCTTCGCCAGTTTCTCCTCGCCGCGCCGATCGGTATCGGGGTATTGTCCAGCCAATTGTTCGGGCAACTTGCAACAGGCTGGAAACAACACGATTGGGATCGTGAACGTCCTGCGATCGTTACTCCCGGCGCGTTGTCAGGCCCGTTAGCTCCGCCATCCGACGCGATCGTACTGTTTGATGGAACCAGTCTGGACAAGTGGCGAGCGGCCGACGGCGGGCCCGCCAAATGGATCATTAAGGACGGAGTGATGGAGTCGGTTCCTGGCAGCGGATACGTATACACCGCAGATTCTTTCGGCGATGTTCAGCTTCACGTCGAATGGGCGGCACCTGCCAAGGTGGTCGGCAAAAGTCAGGGGAGAGGAAATAGCGGAGTATTCTTACAAGGCTTATTTGAAGTCCAAGTTCTCGATTCGTTCGACAACATCACCTACGCGGACGGACAAGCGGGGGCGATCTATGGACAATATCCACCTCTCGTAAATGCAAGCCGAAAACCAGGCGAATGGCAGACGTACGATATCGTCTTTCGCCGACCTCATTACGAGGAAGATGGCAAACTTAAACAGCCCGCTCGCATGACTGTCTTCCACAACGGGGTCCTTATCCAAGATAGCGTGCGACCACTCGGCCCCACCTCTTGGCTTCAACATCATCCCTACACCAAAAGCGACGAAAAGCGCCCTCTTTCATTCCAAGACCATGGCAATCCCGTTCGCTACCGCAACGTTTGGTTGCGAGAGTTGCCACCGGAAACCATTCCTCAACCGAAGACCCCCTACGACCCCGTCGTGGTTGACCTTACCGATGAACAAAAGCAAAAGCTTGTCGGCAGCTACCAAAGGCCAGGGGGGGGATCATGGGAAATCACCTCCAAGAATGGCAAACTCTACCTGAACATAATCGTAAATCCTTTGGAAATGATTCCGCACAGCGCCACGGAATTTGGCCTAAAGTACACAGCAGGTTTGGTCACAATTCAGTATGATGATGCGGGAAACCCTAAGGAATTACAGTTCTACATGGGGGGGGACACGAGCCGAGCCGTTCGAGCTCGTTGAGCCCCTAGGGCGTCGCTCCTCAAAGCGTGACGCCCGCGACGATCGGCCTCCATTCCATCACACTTAGTAAAATTCGCCAATTCGGATCGGACTAACTTTATGAACCCGGCTCTGTTCGCAATCCTCCTTGTCCTTGGACTGCTTGCGTTCATTATCGTCGCCATCATTCTCGCGGTGTTCTCACGCTACTTTTGGCTTTGGGTTCAGTCGGTGATGACGGGAGCCAAGGTTTCTGTCTGGGATTTGATCGGGATGCTTTTTCGCCGGGTGGATGCTCGAACAATCGTTCGTGGCAAGATCATGTCGATCCAAGCAGGTATCGACGATCCCGACTTGACCACCCGTTCGTTGGAAGCCCATTACTTGGCAAGAGGAAACGTGCCGCAAGTGATCCGTGCACTGATCGCCGCCCAGAAAAGCCGCCAGATCACACTGAGTTTCCGTGAAGCGGCTGCAATCGATTTGGCTGGCCGCGACGTGCTCGATGCCGTTCAGACGAGCGTTTACCCGAAAGTGATCGATTGCCCGCCGAAAGGGAGCAACGTTCCCTTCCTTGATGCAATCGCGAAAGATGGTATCCAGCTCAAGGTGAAAGCGCGGGTTACCGTCCGTGCTAATCTTCAACGCCTGATCGGTGGAGCGACTGAAGAAACGATCATCGCGCGGGTCGGCCAAGGGATCGTGAGCGCGATTGGATCTGCAGATAGCCATAAGGTCGTTCTCGAGAATCCAGATATGATTTCTAAAGCGGTGCTCGCCAGCCGTTTAGATGATCAAACCGCCTTTGAAATCGTATCGATCGATATCGCCGATATCGACGTCGGCGAAAACATCGGTGCGCGATTGCAAGCGGATAAAGCCGAAGCCGACACACGAGTCGCTCGCGCGAAGGCAGAAAGCCGACGAGCCGAAGCGGTTGCTTCCGAGCAAGAGATGTTCGCGAAGATCGAAGAAAGCCGCGCCGCGGTCGTCGCCGCCGAAGCCGATGTTCCGCGCGCTGTTGCTGAGGCGTTGTCCACCGGTCGCCTCAATGTCATGGACTATTACAAGCTGAAGAATATCACTGCCGATACCGAAATGCGTCAAAGCATCGCCGGTACGAGCACAACCGGGCCAACCAACGCGACCCGAACGCCAGCCTCCTGATCAATTGAGAACTTGCGGAGTTTGCATCACGATGGCAGATGACTTAGACGAGTTTTTGAGACAGGCGGCGGAACGTCGCAAAAATCGGCAACAACAAAAAAGTGCCCGTCCTCCCATCTCTCAGCCGCCCGTTGTTGCACAACCGGTTCAAGAGCCTGTCCCAACCCTTCGTCCACTGGCTCCTACCGATGTGTACGACCAGCCTCTTCCGTCCGCGCAAGGCAGCAGTGCAGCGCCACCTCCCTTGGCACCCCCACGCGAAGAGCCTTCTCGATTCCCTTCGCAGTTCGATCGGCCTGCTCCACCCGCCCCATCGCCCGCGGCAAAACAAAAAAAGAACAAACCGCGAAATACTCCGAGCCAAAAGCCTGCCCCCACGCTGCCGCCGGTGATCCCCTCGTTGGCCCCATCGCCCGAACTAACGGCTGCACCTGACGCGCCACTTCTGAGCAATCTGAATATTCGAGACCAAATACGGAACCCTCAGTCATTAAAAGCGGCGATCATCCTCCACGAAATCTTGAAGCGACCATGGCAATAGACTCTCCGACGACCTCACCTGACTTCTCTAGGTCTGTGCAAGGTCTACTGCCGGCTATTGCCCAAGACTCGCAAACGCGCGAAGTCCTCATGTTCGCGTGGATGAACGAAGAAGCCTATCGTGAAACCTTAGCTACCGGATTCGCTACCTATTTCAGCCGTTCTCGCAACAAGCTATGGCGAAAAGGGGAAGAGAGCGGCCATCGACAAAAGGTCGTTGAAATCCGCATCGACTGCGATGCTGATTGCATCTTGATGCTCGTCCAACAAACGGGGGCCGCTTGCCATGAAGGTTATGCGAGCTGCTTTTTTCGAAAATGGGATGAACATCAATTCTCGATTGACCGCCCGAAATTGGTCGACCCCGCTAAGGTTTATAAATCGTAAGGCAATCCGCGGTTCTCGCGTTTACGTCGAAAACTCACAAAGCTGCTCGATGATCGATGAGGAACCGTCGCGAACCCAGCCATCGAGTTGCCCAGGGTCTTTCAACTGTTGACCCCGCACCGTAGGGACAGCGATATACTCGCAAGCCACCGAGGAAAGTGTGCTCATGTCCCCCCAGATCTTTTCGAACTGCGAAACGGGAAATACGTCTTCTTGACCTAACCCCCAACGTTTCTTGACATCTTTGATCGTGATGTAAGTTGGCAGTCGTTGACCGAGAGCACGAACCGCTTGCTCAACTCTCTCCTGGTTGCCTAAATCCTGACGCTTTAATTCGAAGACTTGCAGCAGTTTGTCGATGCTGATCCAAGTTGTCATGGAAGAATAGAAAGATAATTTAAACTCGTCGCGATCCGAAGGCATCGCCATCCCTTCGACCAGCCGCCGTTTCCCATCGACAATGGCTAATCCACCCCCACGATCTTCGACGCGACGAGAGATCACTTCAAAACTTAAGCAAGCGTCTGATTCAATATGCTTGGTGAGTACCAATGGATCGATGCTTGCCCCCAGCGTATCGATGTTGTGGAGCAGCAAGTATTGCAAACTTGGTTGTTCAGTTAGCATGCGATGAAGCAAACCATTTCGAAGCATGTTGGGAATCTCATACCAATGCCCAACCGGGTGCATGCACTGTTCTGGAATGTTGTCTGTATAGTCCGTTCCTTCTCCCATCGACAGAGCCCAACCCATGATCGCGGCATGAGCGCTCTCTCGAACCTTTTGTTGCTGTTCGTCTAATGTTTGATGGGCCATCTCCTGCCACAAGAATTTCAAATCTCTCACCGTAGGGATCATGCGCAATCCAACCGAAAGACCTCGGGAAAGGTGCACTCGGCCGGGGTAGTTATAGTTTTTAACTTCTTCTAGGTGGCGTTGAATTGGTTCATGGGTGAGATAGCCCGTCGTGAATACATGCGGGATACTAGCCCCGAACCTGCGCGAGGTCTGACGGCTCTTGGCTAAGTGAACTTCGATGAAGCTCCGATGCTTGCCCGCTAATCTACAGAAGGGATGAAGTCCTTTGACGACGCCGGCTCCCCCCGTCCATCGGGAGCCGACACCAGCTGCGAGCGTAACTACGGCAACTTGGCTATCGAGGATTGCCTTAGCCCCGGGAGATCCGTCGCTTGATCGGAAAGATGACGAAGAAACGAGCTTCATATCGCGTAAGTCGACAATATCATCTCGTGTCACATCTTCGATGATCGACTGCGGAGGTAATCGATTCTCCGAAAGCCCGATGCGCCCACCCAGCAGATCATTTCGGATTTGTTCGTGCAACTCTTTGTCGAAGCCATGTAAATTCAATCGTTCTCGAAGCTCACCGCTCGATTTCCCTCCCTGGTCTCCTTGAGGAAGCAGTCGATCGAGCAACCAGCGAGCCTTATCACTTTCCATGCGGCAGAGGTGATTCAATCGAACAAGCTCTTGCTGCACCTGCGGTGTGAGATCGCGAATCTCTTTGCGAATCCACTTCGGTGCAACAATGGCATAGTATCCATCGGGCATGATCGCCTCATCACCGGAAAGAAGCTTCGCCCAAGAGCCTTCTTCATGGATCGAAAACTGATAGACTACGGGATCCATAGCAAACGGCAATTGGGATTCCATTGCTCGCTTGGTGGATACCAGAGTCTGAAGCAACCAGTCTCTGGCTTGTTCTTGGACTGCCGGATCAAAAAAGAATCCCATGCCGCCACCTGACATTCCGCCGAGCATCAAGAAACCCCAAAACTGATCCTTCCAATGCTCACGACACTGTTCGATCATGCGATCAGTGAACCGATTGGTGCACCATGGAATGATTGTTTGCAATGGTCCTGTAAAGTTTTGTGTTGTCAAACTGGCGACTCTTCGGATATCTCCTTCCTCGAGTGCTGTCACAATTTGCGAGTAAATGTCGATAGCTTCCTTGCGAGCTCGCCATTCTTTGCTGGCTCGAACCAAATACTTTTCGGTAACCATTTCTAGGATGGGACCGACATTTTGAGCCATTCCTCCGTAGACCAGAATCAAACTCTTTTGGAGCGCATCAAGCGACTGCGATGAGATTCGATCTGCTCCGAGGACCGTGTGGTTGGGCAAGAGGCGGCCTCGACTGATTCCAAACTCGGGATCCCCTTCCTGTGCGAACACTCCCTCGATTCGTTTGATTCCAGGCCATATTCCACCCGAGTCTTGCCAGCCTCCACCAGATCCGCCGAGCCATTCACCGAGGATGGCTCTCGCTGTGATCAATCGCTGATCGACGACCTCCAATTCCCCAGTCAATCTCCCGACTTGCTGCGTCGCTCGCATCAGGACGGAGATTAGACAGCCGAGCAAATTGGTCGAGACGGCTAGCCTCGAACCTTTGGGGATATTGTTAACGCGACTTACCAGCTCCAGACCTAAACCTTCTTTGCCGATCAACGTCGCCAGCAGTTCGCTCATCTTTCGATGGCAGCCTTCCATTGCCGGTGGCACGACTCCCGAAGCGATGAGAGCACCTTTCAAGAGCCCGAGGTAGTCTTTCGCAAAGTCAAAGACTTCATCGATTTCGGTTATCTCGGCTTCGGCACCCAAATCGGTACTGACCAATCTCAACACAGGTCTGTCGATGACCCGAAGGTAAGCCTCCACGGGGGGCTGCGGCTGACTGTCTCTGCCATAAACTCCCAGATAGATCGACGCATTGAGGACCTTCGCACCCTCAGGAAAGTCCATGCCGAGGAAAAAGATGTCGGACCAGCCGCTATGCGAAAAATCCATCCGTACACTCGTCTTCTCGGTCAAGATAGGGAAATCTCCTCGACCAGAATTGCTTTGGAGCAACGACTTGTTCAATCTAAGCGGATGCTCGGTCGGGTGTCCGATACGGAACATCCATTGATTGCCTCGAACCGTTCGAACGCTTCGCTTGACTTGATCGGCAAGCGTTTGGATGCCCAGCTGGTGATAGGCTTTGGCTAAGGCACTCGAGATAGCGACCGTTGGACCATCGGACTCCTGAACAGCGAGGAGTTCATCGATCGCCTCGGGGAATCTCCGTCCCAAAATGTGCTGGTAGGCTTCGTAGGGAAGCAAGCCAGCGAATGTCTCTGGGAAGGTTGCGGGCAAGTAATAGCGATAGATGGCAGCCAAAAAGAAATGAGCGCGAACGCGGTGGTAGAGATTGGTGGCAGATCGTCGAAATCGATCGAGTTCAGCCGCAGCCTCAAGCAGTCCTGTTGCGTCTAGTTTCTCGCAAAGTTCCTCCAGCGTCCGGTTTCGAACGGCTTCTTCTTCGGAGGTGATCGTCTCGATCCAGACGCTTATGGAGTGGGTGGTCATGGTGATGAGTGGGGCAAGTTAGAAGAGAGTTCGTATCCAGATGGCCGCTTTTTTCCAGACCATTCGCTTCTTGTGGACTATCGAGTCGCGAGCAGTTCAACCATTTCACTGAGCACTTGGTCGCGATCTACCCCGGAAAGGGACAAAGCCAACTGCGTATTCAGCAACCCATACTTCACGCCGATGTTGTAGCGATACCCTTCAATTTCGACTGCGAGGTAGCGTTCGCGAAGAGCCAATTCTTGAAGAGCTTCCGACAGCGCAATCGGTCGTTGATGCTCCTCAACTAAAGACTCCAAGATGTCCAATACGGTAGGCGTTAGAACGTGCATCCCAAAGAAACAGAGGTAGATGCCGCTACGAAAACCCGCGATGGTCAACTCTTGTTCTGCCAGAGTCGGAGTCGGCTTTTCAATGACTCGTTTTACTTCGTACAGACGATCGGTTTGTGGCAGACGATGACCACCGATCGCACCGAAGTAAGGAAGCATCTTTTCTTTGGTCGGGTGGACTCCCGAAACAGGACCATTCTCCTTCGATGCGATCTCGATGATCTGCTGGGCGCATCGATGCTGGTTACGACTCAAATACAGATGGTCACCAACCAAATGCAAAAAGGGCTCGCTTCGAGCAAAGTCTTTGGCGCAGAGCAGGGCTTGCCCATATCCCTTTGGTTCTTCTTGGATTAAAAACGTGAGCCGATCCAAATAGCTTCCTGCTGCTTTCCGATAAGCATCCTCGTTTCCTGGGCTGATCACGATACCGATCGATTCGATTCCCGCTGCATCGACTTCTTCGATAATCATCTCGAGCGCGGTCTTTTCGATCCCGTCCCGATCGACAAGTCGCTGCAGAGGCAATGCTCCTTGTCCAGATCCTGCAGCTGTGATGACCGCTTTTTGAATTCTCATGAATGTTGGATTCCCGGAGCAGGTAAATCAAATTAGGGGGGGACAATGGTTCTCGATATTCTCGTCGAGAGTCGAGAACCGCCAAGGTTGGATTGAGTCCAGCGTAATTCAGCTCTTCGCCTGGTTCGATATGCACCGATGGCTTGCCCGATCTTTCGGCCTCCGATTGGGAGGCTAGGGAGGTTTGTAACGAGGATGATGGCTGGGTTCCTGCCCAGAATAAATCCACCGATTACAATAACAGCCTTCAAACTTACTGTCTCGCTGCCTGTACTAACCCTGAATGGCTGGAATGTCGTCACGTCTCGTCGAAGGAATCTACAAGTACATTCCAGCTTTGGAATCCCTTCGAACCTACAGTTTCGACCATTTTCGCCGCGATCTGTTCGCAGGACTGACCGTCTCCGCCGTCGCGGTCCC
>JALOQZ010000105.1 GCA_025459245.1 Pirellula sp. | reverse complement strand
ATGAAAACGAGCAACCCGCGCTGGATCGGGCTCGACGCCTGGGTTGCGACCAGTTTGTTGCTTTGATCGCTTGGTCGATTCGGAATACGGCTCAGGCAACGGCAGATAGTCAAAGTCGAGAATCATTTTCTGCGTCAGAGCACCACGGAGTTCATCTTCTTCTTCGGCATATTCCGGCTTGCCTGCCAGATTGATCAATTCCGACGGATCGGACTCGAGGTCGTAAAGCTCGTACACGGGCCTAGGTACAGTGAAGTACGTTGCTTTGAGCGACGCGGCCAAGGTTCCGTCCGCGTTTTGTTCTTTCATGTTGGTCCACGCTGGACCGGAAGCGGAGTCCACCGGCGAATAAGGAATCCAAGGGGTGCAGTTATAGATCAATTTGAATCTCTCACTACGAACAGCGCGAGCTAAGTCGTATCCGCTAGATGTCATTTGGACCGATACTGGTGCCGATCCGTGGGGGCCACGTTCCACAAAGATATGCGTTCGAGGTTCGTAGGCTTTCCCGTTTACAAGCTGCCAAAAGCTCTTTCCTGACATATCGGCTGGGATCTCGACGCCGGCAGCATCGAGCAACGTAGGAGCGACATCTTCACCGCTCAACAGCGATTTTGATTCGACAGCCGGTATCACTCCTGGCCCCCGTATCACGCAAGGTACGTTCGAACCCGGATCGTAAAGGGAACCTTTTCCATGGGGCAGAGCAGCTCCGTTATCGCCGAGAAACAAGATCAGCGTGTTTTCCATCAAGCCTCGTGCTTCGAGGACGGACAGAACTTTGCCGATCGAGTCATCCAATCGATTTACTTCGGCGCAGTAGTCTGCAAATTGACTTCGCATTTCCGGCGAGTCAGGCCAATGCGCAGGTAGATCAAGCTCCATTGGATCGGGGCGCAAGGACGGCGGTGCGTCCCAAACATGATGAGGGTCGCTAAAGTTAGCCCAGAGAAAGAACGGCTTTTCGGAGGGAACGCCATCGAGAAACTCTTCGACTACGCTAGGTACAGCGTCATCTCGACAGCCCTTCAGAAAATGAACACGACTCTCGAAAGTTCGCATCTTGTTTTCGCGAAGAATTCGATCGGCAACATCGTTACCTCGACCCACGGAACCATCGAGATGGTAAGAGCGACCGCATATCCCGGTGTAGTACCCTCCGTGATCTCGCAGTAGTTCGGGCAAAGTAATTTGATTGGCCGGCAGAGGCGATGAGAACCTTGTCATGCGGGCCGCGACGGGTGACTTTCCGGTCATCAACGCGGCACGCGAAGGTACACATTGGGGACAAGCAGTAAAGAATCGATGCGATTTGAAGCCATCACCTGCGAGCTTATCGATATTCGGAGTCTTCACGTTCTTGTCGCCATAGCAACTCAAATAGGGATAGCTATGGTCGTCGCTCAGGAGCAACAAGATGTTCAGGCCTTTAGCCCGGGCTTGGGGTGCGAAGAACGAACTGGCTAAAACCAACAAGACTGCTGTGCTAGCGAGCCATTTCAATGAAACAAGCTCTTGCATTCGTCGTTTTCCCATCGATTCACTCCCTCGGAAGAGGATAGAGCCTGATAGCGTTACCTTAAAAGCCGCTTCTATTGCCAGCACAGCCAATCGATGTTCGATAGGCTTCTCGCGTTTAGTCTAGCTTCGCTACGGATTGCTTCATCTTTGCCAAACCGGTTTTCGCGACGGTAAGCGGGTCTTGAGACCAGTACGCGCGATTAAAAAGCTCCAGCGACAAGACACCTTGAAATCCGCTGTTGATGAGGGTTTTCAAGGCTTGTGAAACAGGAGCGACTCCATCTCCAGGATAAACCCGATCAGCGTCGTTGATTGTGTCGCGCGGTAGATCGGGATAGTCGTTCATGTGAAGAACATGAACTTTGTTCCCTGCCAAAAATTTGAGATCTTCGAATTGCGAGCCACCCTTATAGAGGTGGTAGATGTCGGGAAGAATGCAAGCGTCGGCGTGTTGCGATTGCGCGGCAACATACAAGACCTCGGAGAGCCTCGAAAGATTCTTTGAGAATCCCCAAACTTCCAATTGAGCAACACATCCGACTTGGGCTCCGACCTCGAGTAGCGCTCGGTATCGTTCCGCAGCTTGATCTAAATTCAAGCGTTCACCATTTGTTGCTCCTGCGGGAGGTGCAGCGATTCGTTTTCCGCCCAAGTCGACAACGATCTGCATCTCGCGTTTCGCTTGTTCCAAGCCCTGCGTTCGTTTCGCGTCGTCGTCGACGATCCAATTTGCGAACGCAATTGCGCTTTCAACTTGCATTCCAGCATCTTGAATCCGCTTGCGCAGATCCGATAACTTGCCTCCCGCTTGAACATACTTATCGACGTCTCGGATCCAAATCTCAATTCCGTCGTAACCTGCTGAATGAGCAATATCGATCTGCTTCTCGATAGGAATAACTTCTCCATGGATGGTGCTCGTGTTCAAACAATACCGAAACGATGGTGCAAGGTTTGGATTGGGTATCGCCTCGTTCTCGTTCGAGAGTTCGCGAGCCGAGCTCGAACCTACGAGAATGCTGGGGACAGCTGTGGCGGCAGCCAAAGCACCGGCAAAGGAACGACGCTGTAGTGGGCTTGAAGTACTGCTGGAGTTCGAAGATTGGTTATCGGGACTCATACGTCGACTTGATGGATAAAGGAGAGGGTAGACCGGGATGGAATTAAACGGGGAGTACGGCGGGCGTAGAGCTTCTGCATTCGGACCAGAGGGGAATCGAAGTGCCTGCCAAGATGATAACGTATTGCCAATCGCCGATCACCAGGAGCGCCGCGATGAGGAACAGGGAAAGCAGAACGAGTCCAACGCTGCGAAAGGGGGGGAGCATGATCGCAAACAGGAATGCCAATTGAACCAGGACGACCGCATGAGCAAGGTACTCCGCCAACGTGACCGTGGCCGCCGATACAGGAAGCCAGCCTTGTCCGTCCACGAGCAACTGACGAACGGCTTCGCCTGTCCACCATCCCTCGTTCCCTAGCATGGAGGTAACGCTAAAGAGAATCCAAATCACGAAATGAACCTGCATCAAACGGAAACCAACTGTCGCTAACTCGCTTTTCCAAGTCGGTGCAACGGACTGTTCGGAGCTTTTGGTTTTGGATTGAAACAACACGGCTCCGACGGGAAGCATCAAACTGTATAGCAAGAACGGAACGAGGAGTGGTTCCCCACGTCCAATTAGCAACGGAGCTCGATGATGAAGCATCACGAGTATCGCAACGGCAACAGCAGCCGCGACTCGAGGGGCCGCGCTGAGCCCGATGGCGACAGAAGCGACAATACCGATCCAGCAAGCGGGAATCAGGAGAGTTGGGTAGGTGTAAAACAGGGACCAACGGAACTCGGCCCCAGTTCCTTCAATTCCTTGCCCTACCAAGTAAAGACCGGCTGTAGGGTTTAGCCAACCTTCGTTTCCTAGCCAGTCATCGGCAAACAGCAAGTGGGAGATGAAGGTCGCTAATGCTGCGATGCCGAGCCCAAGTCGAATCGCCTGGTGATGGATCTTGAAGTCCGTACGGAACCAAAACCGGTTCCATTCTGCGACGGGAACTGATAAAGGATTCATCGTTGTGCCCCCCCAGTTTCCACGACTCTTCTAATAGTCCGTTGCGGTTCTAGTGCTGGAACGAATCGCAGCGGAGCATTTTCTTCATGAACGATGGAGGCACGGTAGATCTCTTCGTAGCCAACCTCCGGGTCGGAAATCTTTTCCACGCGAACGAGCTCGAAACCGTTTCCTTGCACTTTTTCGGCGTGAGCAACAACGGACGCGAGGAGTTGAGTGACGCTCTCGTCGTCCCCCGCTTCGATGGTGGACGCCAAAATCCCGAGTAATTGCCGCTGCTTAAGGCGATCCCAAGTCATCGTTTTCGTATCGAGATAAATGAGCGCCTTGTCTTCATATTGAAGGACGAGGCGCGTGGGCAGATCGGCAGATGGGGCTCGCCCCCAGTCAACGGGAACCATTTCCGAGCCTAGCCCGAGACCGAAGAGGTAGGGGTGAAAGGAGTTGAGCCATCGATCTTGAGTCGAGGACCGGCGCCAGTTCGAGGAATAGACGGTCCAAAGAATAACGAAGTGGATGACCAAAGTACCGGACAAGATCCATTTCCACAGAGGAGGGATCGAAGCGCTGGTGGACAAGTTGGAATCGGAGACGCGCACAGGGACGATCTAGAAAGAGTGATCTGGAGTGAAGGATAGTTCAGGAGAGTTTAATCATCTTCCGTGCTGCTGGAAGCAAGAAGTGCAGAGAACGGAATTTGGAGATCTAAATGAAAAAGACCGAGATGTTTCCAACTCGGTCTTTTCGAATTTTTGGTCAGGCCTTGGTTTCCCAAACGCCTTCACTTGTGGCGAGCACTAAGCAGCTGGCTTTGCATCGCTAGCGGAAGCTGGTGCTGCAGGAGCAGCTGGAGCTGCTGGTGCTGCAGGAGGAGCAGCTTCGGTTGCTTGAACAGCACCGGCGTTGACGGTGGTTCCGCAAGATGCACAGCCAGCAGCTACAGGAGCCGCTGCGGTGCATCCGCAAGCAGGAGCAGCTTCACAAGCTGGAGCTGGTTCGCAGCAGGTTGGCTCAGGAGCACAGCACTTTGCAGCGCGGCGTGCCTTGAGGCGAGCCAAGAGGCCTTGGCGGCCACCGCAGCTAGGAGCTGGCTCGCAGCAAACTGGTGCTGGTTCGCAAGCTGGAGCACAAGCAGGTGCTGGTGCACAAACTGGAGCTGGTTCACAAACAGGTGCTGGTTCGCAGCAGGTAGGTGCTGGAGCACAGCACTTGTCGGCCTTGCGAGCCTTGAGACGAGCGAGAAGGCCTTGACGACCACCGCAACTTGGAGCTGGTTCGCAGCAGACAGGTGCTGGTTCGCAAGCTGGTGCACAAACAGGTGCTGGAGCACAGGTTGGAGCTGGCTCGCAGCAAGAAGCCTTACGTGCATGGAGCTTAGCGAGCAAGCCTTCACGGCCGCCGCAAGAAGCCGAAGCAAAAGAGCTCGAGGCAACAACAGCTGCCAAGGCCAACGATGCCAATCGTACCTTAATCATTCGTAACATCCTCCCTAGGGAACAGTAAATGGATCCACGCAACGCCACGATGTACATCCTGAATCAATATGGACCACTCGCGTCAAAACCGACTTCGACGCTCCTTGCGGTGCTTTCGCCTGGTTAACCAATGCTTGGCAAAATCTACCGGTTAGGGGCTTTGCGTAAACTACGTAAGCCGGAAGCGTAACAGACTCCCCGGGCATGTCAACGACCTGAGACAAGGTTGAGTGACGAAATGTCGTGCCGATTCGACGCCCGCGAAGAAAACATCCAGAATTTGAAAAGGCTCTCAACAAGCTGGGGGAATTCTGCTAAAAACCGTTATGTACCAACAGTTTGGTAAGAAATTCGAGTCGAAGGAGCTACTTTCCGTGCCAATCCCGTTCTTTGCGTTCCAGCTATCTCAGTACATTTTTGGACCGCTATTGTTTCTTCTCTCGGTTTTCATCATTTTGATCATCTTGCTCCAGCGAGGGAGAGGTGGCGGTCTTACGGGAGCTTTGGGAGGCTCGGGGGGCTCCAGCGCGTTTGGTGTGAAGGCTGGGGACATTTTCACCCGAATCACGGCGGTTTCCGTTCTGCTCTGGATTTGCTTGTGCGCATTCGTCTGCTGGTGGTATCTCCCCGAAACGCTTGACATTGAGGCAGACCCGAACGTGACCACCACATCGGGGGCTGGTTCCCTTTCGATCGGTCCCAAGGAAGGGGAATCGATTCCAGCTCCTGCCAGCTCAAGTCTGTCTCCTGCAGCCGGTTCAACGCCTTCCGCACCTGCAACGTCAGAAACGCCCGCTCCGACCGCAACACCGACAATCCCAGCCGCAGAAACGCCAGCTCCTGCGGAACAAAAGCCATTGGAATTGCCAGCGGCAGACAATCCAGCTCCGGCAAATCCAGCAGTGGAACCTCCGGCTCCTGGACTTCCTCCCGCCGAGCAAACGGTTCCAACCCCAGCAGCAGATACCCCCGCCGATCCGAAACCGTAGCTCGTACTGCGACACCCATTTTTTATTCGCCGATATTCTTTCCCGGCCAAATTGATGCGAACCTTTGAATCGATTCTCCAACAGATGCGGGCGGAACCATGCTGCTGAGCATGACGGGCCATGGAGAATCGTCGAAGCGAATGGGCGGATTTTCGATCGACGTGGAAGTCCGGACGGTGAACAACCGTTTTTTGAAGCTGCTCACCAAGCTTTCCGAATTCGCCGCTCCTTTGGAGTCGGAACTGGAGGGAATGGTCCGCGATTTCTTGAAACGGGGAAGCGTCAGTCTCTATGTTCGAGTCAATTCGAGCGACTTCGAGCAATCCGCGTTCGTCAACCAGCCCGTTTTGCAGGCTTATTTGCGAGCTGCCAAGGAGGCGGCCGACGCTCTTTTTCTCCCGTTCCAGCCAGACATCAGCGGTTTCATGAATTTGCCCGGTGTCTTGGATACTCCGAAGCCGGGAGACAATCCCGAGCTCGAGCAAGGAATTCGAGAGGTTTGCCGAGCGGCCTTGGAAGACCTCCAAGCCATGCGCAAGGCGGAGGGGGAGGCGATGGCCTCCAAATTCCGCGACTACATGCTCGAGCTTCGCTCATTGAGGCAAGCCATTGTTCAGAGGGCCCCGCAAGTCATCGCCGATTATCAAAACAAACTGGAACAGAGAGTCCGAGCGGCTTGCGAAAGTCGAGGGCTAGAACTCGAGTCGTCCGAGTTTTTGCGAGAGGTCGCCTTGTTCTGCGACAAGGCTGATGTTTCCGAAGAGCTCACCCGGCTAGACAGCCACTTCTTGCAGTTCGAGACGGTGCTACAGGCCCCGGAAAGTCAGGGCCGGAAGCTTGATTTTCTCATCCAAGAGCTTGGGAGAGAAACCAACACCATCGGTTCCAAAGCAAACGACGCCGAGATTTCGGTCTGCGTTGTTTCGATGAAGACAATTCTCGAGCAAATTCGTGAACTTGTCCAAAACGTAGAGTAGAACGAGCCGAAAATCGATTGCCCGAACCTAGAATAAACAAATCAGAGCAAGAAACTTAGAGCCTGTTCGTAAACGATTGGCCGCTCCGGCACTAGCCGCGGTTTTCGATGGTTTTCGGATCGGCTCCCAGCGGACCGCGGCGAAGTGAGGCATTTTTTGGGACGTGCCATGACGGAATTCGGGAAATTGATCATCATCTCAGGCCCTTCAGGGGCAGGGAAATCTTCGGTCGTCAAGCAGCTTCTGGACCGCAGCTCCCTCCCTCTGGCCTTGAGCGTTTCGGCGACAACGCGGCTTCCTCGCCCCGGTGAGCAGCATGGCAGAGAGTATTGGTTCCTCAGCCGCGACGAGTTCGATCGCAGGCGCGCGGCAGGGGACTTTCTCGAGTGCAAAGAGGTCTTTGGCCGAGGAACTTGGTACGGGACGTTGAAAGAGACCGTTTCGGCTGGCCTAAATGATGGCAAGTGGGTAATCTTAGAAATTGATGTGCAAGGGGCGTTGTCCGTGCTTCAGGATTACACGGAGGCAATCACGATTTTCGTTCATCCCGGCTCTATGCAGGAGCTGGAGAAGCGGCTTCGAGATCGCGGAACGGAAACGGAGGAATCTTTGAAACGGCGATTGGATGTCGCCGCCGACGAGATGGAGATGCGACACCACTACGCACATGAGATCATCAACGTAAACCTCGACAACACGGTGGAGCAAATCGATCGATTGCTTCACCAATACCAAGGAGAAAAGATTCCATGCTCGAAGAGTTAAAAGAAGAAGCCATCGTCAACAAAGTCGGCGGACGCTTCAAGCTCTCGACGTTGATCCAAAAGAGGCTCGTGCAACTCAATCGCGGCAGCCGGCCCTTGGTCGATATGAACTCCGATGACAAGATGGAGATCGTGATCCACGAAATCCTTCAGGACAAGATTTTCTTGACTACCACCGGCGAACTAAAGGTCCTCAGCGAAACCGCGGACTTGGGCGAACTGTTGGATCTCGATTCCGGCGATCTGTAATGCGTAGTCGCTCTCATGGCGCATCGCATCATTGTTGGAATTTCGGGCGGCATCGCTGCCTTTAAGATAGCTTCGCTCGTTAGCAGGCTCGTACAATCCGGCAACCGGGTTTCGGTTGCCATGACACCGTCGGCCGAGCACTTCATCGGCCGTTCAACGTTCGCAGCCCTCTGCGGCGAGCCTCCTGTTCTCGATAGTTTCGACGCTAGATTCCCTCTGGGACCGCACATCGAGCTTTTGAACGGAGCCGACTTGCTGGTGATCGCTCCCGCCACGGCGCATATTCTGGGTTCCTGCGCACTGGGGCTGGCAGATGGGTTGATCCCGACTCTCTATCTTCAAGCGGAGTGCCCTGTATTAATGGCTCCCGCCATGAGTTCCGCCATGTGGTCCAAGCCGGCGGTGCAGCGAAATGTTCAGCAGCTTCGCGAGGACGGCGTCCGCTTCATCGGCCCTGACTCCGGCTGGCTCTCATGCAGACGGGTGGGTGAAGGTAGAATGTCGGAACCGGACGCAATTCTCGAAGTATGCATGTCTCTTTTGGGCTCCAAGGAGTAGCTGCGGCTCCCTATGGCGCACATCGTGATCACCTCCGGCCCCACCCGGCAATATCTAGATCCGGTCAGGTATCTCACCAACTCCTCCAGCGGAAAAATGGGAGCTTGTCTCGCGGAGTCCGCATTGAGGCTTGGGCATCAAGTCACCGTCGTATCCGGTCCTGTGCAAGTTTCCTATCCAACGGATGCGTGTGTACTCTCGGTGGTAACAACGCAAGAGATGCTCGAAGCGACTCAACGTTGCTTTGCGATGGCTGATGGATTGATCGGCGCTGCGGCTCCCTGCGACTACATGCCCGTCGAGATCGCCCCGCAAAAGCTTTCGAAGACAGGCCGCGGATTGCAGTTAGCGCTCCAAGAGACCCCCGATATTGTTGCGACTCTCGGCGCCCTCAAACGCATGGACCAATGGGTCGTCGGGTTTGCCCTGGAGACAGAGGATGTTCGCTTTCGAGCGATTGTAAAAATGGCAAAGAAGCGGTGCGACATGATTGTCTCCAATAGTGCCGAAGCAATGAACTCTCCTGACAACTCGGTGGAGATCATCAAACGTGACGGCGAAGTTGTGGAACAAGCCACAGGACCGAAGTCTTTTGTTGCAGACAGGATTCTTCATCAAATCCAAAAGCACTTGATAGAACATCAACCATGAGCCCATTTCCTGAGTATCCAGGACTACCACCTCAGACCGCCCCACTCGATGTGCTTGTTATCGCCCCGCATCCAGACGACGCCGAGCTGGGGATGGGAGGGACCATTGCGATGATGGTGTCGCAGGGACTCCGGGTAGGGATCTTAGATCTCACCAATGGCGAGCCCACTCCATTTGGGTCACCGGAGATCCGCGCGGCTGAAACGGCTTTGGCCAATGAAAAGCTGGGTAATCCATGGCGCTACAATTTAGGACTTCGAAACCGCTTCTTGGAACCGACCCTGGACAATCGACGGTTGTTGGCCGGCATCTTTCGTATAACGCGTCCGAAGTGGCTTTTCGCTCCTTTTTGGTCCGATGCCCATCCAGATCACGTCGCGGCGACGGAGTTAGTCGAAGCGGCAAGGTTCTGGAGCAAGCTGACAAAAAGTGATATCCCAGGCGAGCCATTTCATCCGCAGCGGATCTATTACTATTTCTGCATCCACCTAAAACTGGTGCCTCAACCCTCTTTCATTGTCGATATTTCTCTACACTGGAAGGCGAAGGCAGCCGCGATTGAAGCTTACCAAAGCCAATTCGTCACCGGACGACCAACTCCCGAAGAGCCCTTTATTGAGCGATACCGGGAAGATGCTGGATTCTGGGGCAAGGCCATTGGCGTGAGATACGGTGAGCCGTTTGCATCCAAAGAGCCTATAGGGCTTTCAGACCTGCAGTCCTTGAAGTAATGCTAAAACACAACTCGAAAATCCATCGACGAACCTGGGGTATCACCGGAGCCGCTTGCTTGCTTCTGGCCGGTTGCTCGCAGCGCTCATCAAATAAACAAAAGTTCGAGTCCGATCGCCCGACCATTGTGGCCACGACAGGCATGATCGCTGATTTGGTCAAGCGAATCGCGGGAGACTCGGTTGAGGTCACGCAGTTGATTGGCAACGGGGTAGACCCCCACCTGTACCGCCCCAGTTCCGATGACGTCCGCGCGATCCTTCGTGCTTCGTTGGTCTTCTATAACGGACTCAAACTAGAAGGCCGCATGGGAGACGTTTTGGAAAAGAAATCGGAATCGTCGCTCCGGGTGGCTTTATGCGACCAACTCCCCCGAGATCGACTGCTTGGACATGGCGGTGATCACGGAGCCGATTCGTCAGCCTTCGATCCACACTGCTGGATGGATATCACACTTTGGGAGCTTGTCTCCATTCGAATCGAAGAAGCCCTTGCCGATCTATTGCCTGATAGAAAAAAAGAAATGAATCAGCGAGCCGAGTTGCTCCGGGAGGAGATGACGAACCTCCATTCCGCCATCTCCCAATCCATGCAGACCATCCCTGAGCCTCGACGCATCCTCATCTCGTCTCATGATGCATTCCAGTACTTCGGTAAACAATACGGTATTCGCGTCGAAGGGATTCAGGGAATTTCGACCACCTCAGAAGCGGGATTAAGGAGGATCGAGGAACTGGTCGACCTGATTGTTGAAAAGAAGGTGCCAGCCGTCTTTGTCGAATCCAGCGTCCCAGACAAAGGAGTGCAATCGCTGCGGGAAGGAGCCAAGCAAAAGGGATGGGATGTCGCATTGGGAGGGACACTCTACACAGATGCGTTAGGCAATGAACCTCCAGTCGATAGCTACCTCGGTATGATGAAGCACAATGCGAGGACCATCGTCGAAGCGTTGAATGGAACCCCATCTCCCGCCTTGGTTTCAAGCCGCCAGTCCTCATTACCCAATGATGAAGCCTCGTTGTATGAACTCACTCACCAGCGATTCTTGAATTGCCGAGTCTTGAATTGCCTCGGGGGAGCAAGTTAACTCCCATGGTCTCCCGTTCTACCGCAAGCACGGATACTCCGGCGATCGCAATCTCGGATTTGACGGTCGCTTACCAACGAAAACCCGTTCTCTGGGAGATTAGCCTTGGTATCCCCCGAGGGGCATTGGTTGGTCTGGTGGGGCCCAATGGTGCTGGGAAAAGTACTTTGATCAAGGCGATGATGAACTTGATCCCCCGAGTCAGCGGTGATATCCGATTGGACGGAAATCCAATGGAATCTCAGCTACCTCGGGTTGCCTATGTGCCGCAGCGGGAATCGGTGGATTGGGATTTCCCGGCTTCGGTGCTCGATGTTGTTCTGATGGGTCTTTACAGGCAGATCGGTTGGTTTCGAGCGGTTCGAAGCCAGCATCGGAAAAGGGCCATGGAAGCGCTTGAGCAAGTTGGAATCGCGGAGCTTGCATCCAGGCAAATCAGTCAACTCTCCGGTGGGCAACAGCAACGGACTTTTTTGGCCCGGGCTTTGGTGCAAGCGGCGGATGTTTACCTTATGGATGAACCATTTGCAGCCGTTGATGCAGCGACAGAGCAATCGATTATCGAAGTCCTTCGGTCTTTGCAGCATGACCGCAAAACAATTCTCGTCGTCCATCATGACTTGCACACGGTCCCTGAGTACTTCGATTGGCTGATCTTGCTCAACGTACGAGCCGTGGCTTGGGGGCCGATGGACTCCACCTTTACACCTGACAATTTACGGCGAACCTACGGTGGTCGGCTGACCTTGCTCGATGAAGTCACCGAGGCAATTCGTCGCCGGCAATCTCTCTAACGCTCGCAAGCCCCTCATGGATCCTTCTGCTTCCAGGAGTCGACAGTACAGTCCTACCTTGCGTGTTTTATGGCGGATTTTGCAAGCGGCCGTGGTGGCTTTAGTTTGCAAGATCTTCTTCGAATTGCTGATCGAGTACCGCAACTACTTTCCAGCGAATCTCGAATCCGATTTTTTGATTCTTCGAGCCGATGATTTTCGAGGACTGTATCGAGTCGCTTTCTATGTCCACATCATCACCGCGCCTCTTGTTTTTATCGCAATGACACTCCAGTTAAGCGAGTGGTTCTTACGACATTACAAAACGCTGCACCGGATTCTAGGTCGCTGTTGTATGATGGTAGGGATCTTCTGTGTAGTGCCCAGCAGTATGTACATGGCCCATTTTACTTTTGCCGGCTGGGTATCCACGGTTGGATTTTACGGTGGGTCGATTGGGCTGGGCGTCTCGCTCGCCGCTGCTTGGCAAAATGCCCTCAGTCGCAATTTTCGGCGGCATCGCATTTGGAACGTGCGGGCCTATTTGTTTATGCTCTCTGCGGTGGTCTTGCGAGTC
>JALOQZ010000385.1 GCA_025459245.1 Pirellula sp. | reverse complement strand
CGCTCCCACGGGGCCACAAAAGATGGATGGCCTCAGTTTGGTGCCGGTGCTTCAAGATCCCACAGCTCGCATTCGGGATCATGCGTTTCATGTGTTTCCAAAAGAGAAATTAGGTCGAGCGATTCGGACCGAAAGATATCGCTTGGTCGAGTGGCGCAGCAACCCAAGTGGAGCGGCGGAGTGGGAATTGTATGACTACGAAGCGGATCCTGCAGAGTCTCGCAATCTAGCGCAATCGAAGCCCGAAGTCGTGGCGCAGTTGCAGGAGATTTTGAATCGCTATCCCGAGCCAGTAGCGCATCGATCTCGATAGAATCCGATAGTCAACACGAAGGGATCCATGCGTCAGGCCTTTTGGGCGAGTTGCTCTTAGGTTGGCCATTCTTGGCCGACAGAGAACCCGTATCCGATGTAATCGCCGATGGAAAGTGAGATGGTGTGCTGGATCGCTTGGGAGTTTGGCGGTCACCGGAGGGCTTGCGCCCATGCCGTTCACTGGGGGGATTGCAGTTTGACGCGGACGCGTTCGGAGTCTTCGTAGTATTCGGCATGATGCAATAGCGACGCTGCGGCGCGATCGACGACGATGGTCACGTTGGGATGCAGTTGTAAAGCACTTGCAGGCAATCCCGATGAAATGGCTCCCTCTACACATCCCGCGACCGCTTTGGCTTTGTTCGCACCTGTCGCCAGCAAGAGGATAGCTCGGGCTTCTAGAATCGTGGCGATCCCCATCGTGATCGCTGCGATGGGGACATCATCGATCGATGTAAAGTACCTTGCGTTATCGCTACGTGTTTGTCTGGTCAAGGTTTTCAGGCGGGTGCGGGACGCAAGCGAGGAGCCGACTTCGTTGAACCCGATATGGCCGTCGGTTCCGATTCCTAGAATTTGAAGATCGATCCCACCCGCATTCTTGATCTTCGATTCATATTCCAACGCGCTGATGGAGAGATCGCACTGCCAAGTTTGAGGGACTGCGGTGTTCTCCATTCGGATGTCAATGTGTTGGAACAGAGACTCCTTCATGTAGTAGTGGTAGCTTTGATCGTGCTCCGGCGGTAGCCCGACATACTCGTCGAGATTGAACGAACGCACGTCTGCAAACGAAAGGCTGCCATCGCGGTATCGCTGGATCAGTTCATTGTAGAGACCGAGGGGCGTCCCGCCGGTCGCCAAGCCTAGTACCGGCGATTTTCCCGAGTTGCGAGACCGATGCATTACGTCGGCGACTTGATCTGCGGCGAATCGGGAAACAGCATCTGTCGAATCGAGAATCACAACACGCACGTTGACGAAACCTTTAAGGAGCAAGGAGAGGCGAAGAAATAAGAAAGCCTCCGCGATGGGGAGGCTTCCTGGTGGTGCAAGCAATTGTTCGGCGCTGCTGTTACTTGGTCTGAAGGCCTTCGATCATCTTTACAAAGTCGGCTTTGTTCGATTCGATCAAATCCTTCGGGCCGGTTGCTTTCGCATAAACTCGTGTCCCGCTCTTCAGCTCGATGATCGCGCCCAGCATTCGGTGATTCTCAAGCTTCTTCATCGGGCCGGGGGCAAAGGGACCGCCACCCATCGATTCTTTGTAGGTGCCGGTGATATCGACCATATTCACGACGGTCGCGCCGATGTCTTTCTTCTCGATCTTGATGTCGTCCTTCTTTGCGCCGTCGAACTGGCCTACCCAACGGTCGATATTGTCTTTGATCGAACCACCGGAGATGGAGAAGGTGACGCGGACAAAGGTGTCGCCGGTGGCAGGCACGCGGAACTCGTGTTGGATCACGGTGCTCTTGGGGGGTAGTTGCTTCCAAGTCTCTGGGGTGACCAAAGTGAGTGCATTCTCTGCGAAGTGCAACGTCGCCGACGCACCTTTTGCTTCGGTCCCTTTTTCCTGACCCAAGCTGACCGAAGAAATGGACAGGCACGACAACACGAGCAGAGCGGTATTCAAGATTTTTCGCATGGCAATCGGATTCTCCAGAAGGGGACGGGGGGATCGACTGATTTGGGCAGTCAGGGAGCAGACGCGACTGGGGCGCAATTCGGAGGAGTGACTCCTCCGCGTTTTGGACTGCTCGGTTACACTATACGCGGAGAGTCCGATCGAACAAACACCCAAACCCGATAAACGCGAATCCCAAGGTTTTTTCTTATGCTTAGCGATTACCGATCGCAGACCATCGATCCGCCGTTGCTCGACGATCTGTCGCAATTGGTCAGGCTTGCTATTCGCGAAGATCTCGACCGGACCGCCGATTTGACCACCATGGCTTTGGTCCCTGAGGGGGTTCATGGGGCCGCCGTTATTCAAGCCAGGACGAGCGGGGTCGCGGCCGGGATCGATCTCATCGAAACGATGATCCAGGAGATGGACTGCTCGATCGGATTAGAAACTTTTGTCGGCGATGGAGAGGTTTTTCAAGCGGGACAAGCGCTGGCCGAGCTTTCTGGTGAGTCGCGAGACTTGTTGACTTGCGAAAGAACCATACTCAATTTCTTAGGCCGCATGTGCGGTATTGCCACTTTGACCGCGCAATATGTCGCGTTGGTCAAAGGGACGAATGCCAAGGTGTACGACACGCGTAAAACGACACCTGGCTGGAGGAGGCTTGAGAAGTACTCGGTCCGGTGTGGTGGTGGACGAAACCATCGATTGGGGCTCTTCGATGGCGTGTTGATTAAAGATAATCATTTAGCATGCAGGGCTGCTTCCGACGGGACCTTGCTCAACCCAGGGGCTGCCATTCGATTGGCAAAGGAGTATTTGGCAAGTGGCGCGTACAAGTTCGAGTCCACGCCGATGATCGAGATAGAGATCGACAGCATCACGCAGCTTGAACCCGCCCTTCAGGCCTCACCCGATATTGTCCTTTTGGACAATATGGACATTGAAACTCTCAGCCGATGTGTGGCAATCCGCGATGCTGTCCATCCGGCAGTCCAATTGGAAGCCTCGGGTGGCGTCAATTTAAGGACGATCGCAGGGATTGCGCAAACCGGTGTCGACCGCATCAGCGTCGGAGCTCTTACCCACTCGGCTATTAACTTGGATTTAGGGCTGGATTGGAAACTGGGGAGCCAAGCCTAGTTCAGAGTCGACCGTCAACCGCGGCTAGCGCCAAGGCGGCTAATGCTAACCGCGGCCAGCGCCAAAGCGGCTAATGGTTTTCGAGTTGGCTATTATTGACGGCTTGCAACGCGCTGGTTCTTTAAGACGTAGAACTTGGGATCGTCGATGATCCAATCGGTGGACCAATCGCGACCGTTATCGCTGTTGACCACGTTGTAGAAGAACGAGCGAACCTCTTCGCATCGATAGCCATAGGGCATCGCGGTCGCAAGGTAGTCCTCGCGGGTCAGTTCATCGACTCCCGGCTTCGCAAAGTAATGCACCAATCCATCT
>JALOQZ010000005.1 GCA_025459245.1 Pirellula sp. | reverse complement strand
TGCGATGATCGACAGATTCGATGCATTCGATTCTTTGAGGACGCGACTGGCTGGGCACCCCATTATGTGGACAACCCTATTCACGAGCAGTTTAGCCCCATGTGCTTCGGAGGAAATTATCTTCCCTCGGCGGGGGGAGCAAGTTCTGAGAGTGGGATTGAGCCCAAGTTTCAGATGAAGTCTAGCCCGGATCGCTAAGAACCGAGGATCGAAAAGCTGCTGATTCACTTTTCAACTCACCTGCTCTAGCGCGTTGGTTTTCAACGCGTCGGTTGTATCGAGTGAAGGTAAATCTACTTCGTGACTCGCGCCACCTGCAGCAGCACATTGGAAAAGCTTTGAGTCGCAGAATGCGCCGACCTAGATTCACAGATACCTGCGAGTCGATCGACTTCTGCCGGATCGGAGATTTCCGCCAAAGTCTCTGTCTGTCCCGGCTGCTGGCTCACCAATAAAAGCTTGCTCCCGAAACGGACGACCATCATCGATTGCCGGGGCGCTACGTTCGTCCGGCCGAGGATTTGAACAAGCTCCGTCGGAAGCCTTGCGGTCCCCTGCGGCTGCGATTTGCGGTAAAGCCACGCAAGCCCCAGGAAAAGGCTCAAAACAATTCCGAGAGAAAATAGGACCGAGAAAATGGTGCCAAGCGAACTGCTGGGACGTTCGACTTCCCCTTCCTTCGGCGACTTAGGCGCCTTTAAAGCAATGCTACCGGACTTCACGGCCGTCGAACCCATGACGGAAGCAGCTGCCGAACCGGACGGTGACGTCGTCGGAGCAATCGAAGCTGGAGCTGTGTACGAAGCAGCTTGAACCCCCTGGTCGCCAGGCAACTCAGCTGCTGAACGCGGAGGCAACGGAGTGGGGTGAGGTGTTTGCCAAGCTGCATTGGCTGTGGTGGCAGGTGGCAAACCGTTTGCATGGAACGGTGCAGCGGGTTGTTCTGCGCCCGTTCGAGCACCTTGCACGGTCATTCCTCTCGGCTGGACAAGCGACGGGTCGCCATAGCCGCGAGTGTCCGTTTGCGCCATCGCTACTGATGTCGCGAATGTGCAAACAAACAAGCAGCAGATCAAACGCCAGGGTTGCGGGAAGATATTCCTGCAGGAGTTGCGTTGCTGATGGCGAAACTTAGATTGCATCGCTACCTACCAATTCAGCGACCCGAACGCAGAAATTGTCGTTCAAGACCAAGACTTCGCCGCGGGCAACGAGTCTGCCATTGACGAAGATATCGACCGGGTCACCCGCCAGCTTATCCAACGTGATCACAGATCCTTTGCGCAATTGCAATATTTCGTCGAGGCTCATGCGCGTTCGCCCCAATTCGATCTTTAGCTCCAACTGCACATCGCGCAGGAGATCGATGGAAACCTTTTCAGGGGGGCCATCCGAGCCGATCAGTTCTTCCAGATCGTATTTCTTAACGTTCGGAGCGCGGAGTGACTCTTCGACGTCGCGGAGGGCTGCTTCGGCCTGCTCGAGGATTGTTTCCGCTTGGCTGGCGGAACGCTCAGCATTGGTAGATGAGGCAGTGGCATCTGACATGGAACCATCCTTGATTCTCGGAACACCAACAAAACCGGGCACGGCCCTTCCCAAAATCGAGCAAGGACCCCGGATTGATACACGTTTTACCTAATCTTCGATGACTTGGTAATCGTGAAATCCGACACTCAACAAAATCGCTTCGCCGAATAACTCTGTACTTGTCGCCAAAAGACGGCGTCGAATCAACCCCAGTTGGTTTTCTTCCAGCTCTTGAAGGGAGGCGTTGCGAATCTCTAGGAGCATACGATTTCGGAATCTTCCTTGTCGCTCATCGAAGATTGCTTGCAAATGCTCGACATCCTTGGCATGCAATTCCCCGTAAAGTCGAAATTCGACTCGGTAATTCATATCCGCCCCAGGAGGGATAAAGGAGATGCTGAATGTGCCGAGATCGAATTCTATGATGTGATCTTCTTCCGCTTCGTGCTCTTTCTCTTTTGCGTCGATTTCTTGCGCAATGGTAATCAAGCGATGCTCGGCCAATGCCGCCACTTCCTCGCCCGAAGGCACCAGGAAAAAGAAGACAAAGGTCTCGGTGATGATGACCGCGCTGACGAAGGCAGCCAGCAAGAGTTTGCCCACAAGGCCTCCACCTTTGGAGCCTCCGGCATCTTTCTCTTTCTCACCGTGCGCGTCTTTGACTTGTTTTGCGTTCTCCGCTTTGTCTTTTTTGATTGCCATATTGGATCGAATTGCTAGGGGAACAAAGCACCAATGAACGGTAGGTTTTTCCCAGGCCGTGTAGGCAAAATCGAACTATTTCACTGCTGGGAAAGACCGCAGGCAGTCCGATTGGAATGATTGGTGGGATAATGCCGCCGATGGCAACGATGGACGGTCGTTGCGAAAACGTCGGCCAACCATTCAAATGAGCGTTTTTCTGATCGCTAGCTTTAGGGCCTCGCCGTGCGAGTCGATGAATCACCGATCCTCCCTCCCGTGATCTCCCCCGAAAACGATCAGGATTGGGAGATTAACCGACCCGATACGGAACTACCTTGCTCTGCCTGCGGTTCCCCTCGGCAGCCAGGTGCACGATTTTGTACTGCTTGCGGCATTCCATTCGATCAAGCCTCTGCTGATCTCTCCCAGCGATCGAAGACCTTGAGCGTCCAAGATCCGTCAGCAACAGAACTTGAGTCCCCGCCCGATTCGGAAGGAACGAGCTTCCATTGCGACAACTGCGGTGCGGATGTCGATGTGCCGCGAGGGGGAAACAGCCTGAGATGTCCTTTTTGTGATTCAACGTACGTCGTCGAACTACCGACCGAGAAACGCCGAACAATTCAGCCAGAGTTTGTCATCGGATTTGCAATCACCCGTGAAAAGGCTCTTGAACTCTTCTTTGAATGGCTCGGCAAGAATAGTTGGTTTCGCCCGGGTGACTTGAAGGCACGAGCCTTCACGGATAAACAACAAGGTGTGTATCTTCCTTTCTGGCACTTTTCGATGATCGCCGACAGCCGTTGGCAAGCGCAGATCGGAGAGTATTGGTATAGAACGGAAACCTATCGCGTAAAGAACTCGAAAGGTCAGTGGGAGACTCGGACGCGCCAAGTCCGCGAGACAGAATGGTGGCCGCTGTCGGGCGAATACAGAAAATACTACTCTGGTTATATGGTTTCGGCTTCCAAGGGCCTGCCCCATGCGGAGGCGCTGAAGATTCAACCTTATCAGCTGACGCATATGATGCGTTACCGACCTCATTACTTGGCCGGCTGGATGGTCGAGGAGTATTCTGTTTCGAAAGAAGAAGCCCTTGCAACGACGACGGTTGAGTTTCGCGAAAGAGAAAAACGGGGCATCGCTAGTTTTCTTCCCGGAGATACCTACCAGGGTCTAGTCGTATCGACCGAGCTCGACGTAGGGGGAACCGATTTGGTTCTGCTCCCTGTTCATATTTTGACCTATCGTTACCGCGATCAGGTGTATCGATTCTTGGTCAACGGCCAAACAGGAAAGATGGTTGGTGAGAAGCCTTGGTCAAAGAAACGCATAACGGCTGCAATAATCGCTGGTGCAATTTTGATTCTCGTGCTGATCCTGCTCGTGGTTCTTTTCACTCACCCAAGGATTGGTGATTGATGATTGAATCAAGATGCTTGGTCTGCCGAAGCTTTTTGGACGAGGAAGATCTTTTCTGTTGCAATTGCGGCACGGAAAACCCCACGGGGGTTGATAGTGTTGGAACAGGGATTGCCGCAGATCGAGGTACGAGGTCCACCACAGAAGTTTTGAGTTTCCAGTGCTCGCAATGTGGTGCATCGATGAGTTACGATCCATCGGCTCGCCAGTTGCGATGTCCCTTCTGCGGCAGTGAATCGATGCATTCGCGTCCGAATGCGAAGACCTTGAAGCCGCATGTGGTCGTTCCATTTCAAATCGACCAATCGCAAGTGGAATCAATGATTCGCGAATGGCTTCGCAGTGGTTTCTGGCGACCAAACGATGCGGCAGAGGCCTCAGTCATCAGCAAAGTCACTGCTGTTTACGTCCCCTTTTGGGTCTTCTCAGCGAATGTGGAGACAGCTTGGACGGCCGACACTTCCAATGTCCCGGCGGGTGCGAGGGGCAATTGGCGCCCCGTCTCGGGAACATCCCAACGCCGGTACGATTCCATCCTCGTGGGTGCCAGCGGGATTTTGACGCCGATGGAGGTTCAAGAGATTGCTCCATTCGATCTTTCCGCGGGTGTGTCTCCGGACAAGATCGATTTGGTGCACGCGATCGTAGAAGAGTTTCGGGTGACGAAGAGAGATGCGCGTGCGATGGCGCGATCCACGATCGACCGGATCGTCGCCGACGAAGTCCGAGCGAGGATCTCCGGATCGACTCGGAACATTCACGTCAACAATCGAGTTCAGTCCATGTCGAGCCTACCTGCCTTACTTCCCGTCTGGATCATGGCATATCACTACAAAGAAAAGCCGTTCCGAGTCTTGGTGAACGGCCAAACTCGCGAAGTGTACGGCATTGCTCCTTTTTCCAACGCCAAACTTGCTCTTGTCATTGTTTTGATTTTCGCGGCAATCCTTTTGGTGATCGCAATTGTCGCGATCGGCTCGATCGCTTCCCATCACTTGTAAGCAGCTTAGAGCCAATCCGAAAGCCGTCGAAAACCGCGGCTAGCGCCCAATGCGGCTAATGGTTTTCGGATAGGCTCTTAGTCAATAAACAATCTCCATTCTCCAATCGGCAATATCCTCCAACACAGCTCTATCCATTCAAGCATGGCCAAAAAAGGATCTAAAAACCAACCGATGCTCCTAGGTTTCGACGCATTGGAGCCAGATTTGGCCCAAGAAATCGCTGCCCCACTCGCCACTCCCGCGGAATCGATGAAGAGTGAGTCGCAAACAGCTGATGCAGGTAACTGTGAAGCCTCCATCTCGGAAACCGTTTCGGAGTCGATACCGACGGCACCGCGGGCGTTGCACGACTATCCTCAAGACGGCGATATCGTTGTCCTGATCGATTCCCACTCTCTCATCTATCAAGTCTTCCACGCGCTCCCGTCGATGACCAACCCTCATGGTCAAGAGGTCGGAGCTGTGCAGGGGTTCTTGCGAGATATCGCGAATCTGCTGCAGCAATGGAAGCCAGAGTTTATGGTCTGCGCCTTTGACGCATCCGAAGTCACATTTCGTAATGAACTGTACGACCAGTACAAGGCTCATCGAGAGCCGATGCCGGACGCACTGCGCGATCAGCTTGGAATGATCCATCGCTGCTTGGAAACACTCTCCATTCCGCTGGTATCTCTACCTGGATTTGAAGCGGACGATATCCTCGCCACCTTGGCAAAGCAAGCCTCGGATCGCGGTGCAAGGGTACTCCTGGTCACCAGCGATAAAGATTGTCGACAGTTGATCAACGATCGCGTACAGATGTTGAACCTTCGCAAAAATGAACTATTCGGTGCACCGGAGCTGTTAGCGACATGGGGTATCCGGCCTGAGCAAGTCGTTGATTTCCAGTCGTTGGTCGGGGACTCCGTGGACAATGTTCCAGGGGTTCCGATGATCGGTCCGAAAGCGGCCCAGCAATTGCTGGAACAATTTGGCGATCTCGATTCGATCCTCGAAAACATCGACCAAGTGGCAGGGGAAAAGAAGAAAGAGAACTTGCGCAAACATCGTGCTGACGCGTTGTTGAGCCGAGAGCTTGTCCGATTGAAGGTCGATTGCGAAATCCCACTACCCTGGTCCCAAATGCGTCCGGGAAGCTTCGATCGGGAAGCAGCCTCGCAAATGTTTCAGGATTTAGGCATGCGGAGAATCGCTGAGGTTTATCTTTCGTTAGCGACTCAAACGGCTGTGGAAAGCGAGCCCTCCCCTTCCCTTTCGAGCGAAGCGTATCGAACGGTCGAGACCAAGCAAGGATTGGAGCAACTCCTGGAGGAGATCGGATCGACTCCTCTCTTGGCCGTCGATACGGAAACAACATCGACCCGAGCGCGCGATGCCGACTTGGTCGGAATCAGTCTTTGCTGGGGAGCGGGGAAAGCGGCTTACATTCCCGTGCGTGGGCCAGCAGGCGAGACCGTCCTATCTTTGGAAGATGCCCGATCGATATTGGCTCCTTGGTTTGCTGATCCGAAGCGAGCCTTTTTAGGGCAGAACATCAAGTACGATGCTGTGGTTCTGCGTTCCCACGGCATGCCGATCGCGAACATGGTTTTCGACACCATGGTCGCCGACTACTTGCTCGATGCAGGGGGTCGAAATCACGACTTGGATGAGTTGGCCAAACGATGGTTGGGCCATGTCAATATTCCGATCACCGATCTGATCGGTACAGGCAAGAACCAGATCACCATGGACCAAGTACCAGTTGCTAAGGTGTCCCGCTATGCCTGCGAAGATGTGGACGTCCCCTTTCAACTCTATGAGCCGATGAAAGACCGTCTTAAGGGCGAGTCTTTGCTCTCGGTCATGGAGCAGCTTGAACTGCCACTTGTCCAAGTGCTGGCGGCAATGGAATACGAAGGGATTCGCATTTCGACCGAGCGATTGATGGAGTTAAGCTCTCAGTTCGAGTCGAGATTGCTGCAGCTATTCGATGAAATCATGCAAATCGCAGGCGAATCGTTCAACCCAGACAGCCCCAAGCAATTGGCAGGTATTCTTTTCGATCGCTTGCAGCTGCGCGTTGTGAAGAGAACGAAAACCGGACCAAGCACCGATGCGGAAGTGCTGGAGGAATTAGCATCAGAGCACCCCTTGCCTGCCAAAATTCTCGAATACCGTCAATTCACCAAGCTGAAGAACACGTATGTCGACGCGTTGCCTAAACTCGTCTCTGGTCGGACTGGACGGCTTCATACCTCCTTCCGGCAGGATATTGCCGCCACGGGTCGTTTGAGCAGCGTTGAACCGAATCTCCAAAATATCCCCGTGAGAACCGCAGAGGGACGTTCGATCCGCTCAGCGTTTTTGGCAAGAGAGCAGGGCTGGTCCCTCTTAGCCGCGGACTACTCGCAGATCGAATTACGCGTACTGGCCCATTTCTCGCAAGATGCAAGCATGATGAATGCCTTTGTCGAGAATGAAGACATTCACGCACGAGTAGCATCGGAAGTTCACGGAGTACCGATGGATCAAGTCACATCGGAGATGAGACGTTCGGCCAAGGCGGTGAACTTTGGAATTCTCTACGGCCAGAGTCCGTTTGGTTTGGCCAAATCACTTGGTATAGACCGAGGGGCCGCGAGCGAATTTATCGATCGCTACTTCGAACGGTATCCATCGGTTCGAGGTTTTATCAACGCCACGCTGGTTCAGTGCCGTCAGGATGGCTTTGTGACAACTATGTCCGGACGAAAAAGGTACTTGAAAGGATTGCGAGATTTTCCAAGCCTACCCGACGCGAAGAAAAAACAACTGCTTGAACCGGAGAGAATGGCGATCAACACGGTCATTCAAGGCAGTGCGGCAGATATGATCAAGCTTGCGATGATCGAGATCCATAAGCAGCTTGAAGTGCTAGACTGGCCAGCCAAGATGATCTTGCAGATCCACGACGAGTTGATTTTCGATTGCCGCGATGACTATCTCGATCGTCTTGCGGAATTGGTCCGAAAGACAATGGTATCGGTGATGCCTCTTCGGGTTCCTTTGAAGGTCGATGTGAAGATCGGGCGAAATTGGGCCGATTGCGAGCCGGTCTAACGGGCGGTTGGGGCACCGATATGGAACAACAGAAACAAAAACGAATCGTCGGAATTATCGGCGGGATCGCCAGTGGCAAGAGCTTGGTCACCGATATGCTACATGACTTGGGAGCTGCAATTGTAAACGCCGATAAAGTGGCGCATGACGTTCTGGAGGAGCCCGCTGTTGTCGAGAAGATTAGAGAGGCTTTTGGCGACGAAGTTATCCTCCCCCCCCCTATCGGGCACGAAGAGCTAGATCGGGTAAACCGAGCCAAGGTGGCCGCATTGGTGTTTGGCGAATCAGAGCTGCATCAGAGTCGACGCAGGCAACTTGAGGAGATTGTTCAACCGCGGATTCGGCAAAGATTGGAAGAGCACATCGACCGATGGCAGACCCAAAGCCAGAGCGGTATGCTCGCACTGGATATTCCGCTTCTGTACGAACGAGGTTGGGATCGACGATGCGACGAAGTTTGGTTTGTCGACACCCCTCAATCGCTGCGCGAACAAAACGCAGCTCGGCGGAACTGGACACCGGAAGAGCTTGAAAATCGCGAAAAATCGCAGATGTCCATCGAAAAGAAGAGGGAGCTTGCAGACCGCATCCTAGCCAACGATGGATCGATCGAGGATTTGAGATCGCGCGTTCGATCTGCGTTCGATGCGGCCATGGGGCACCCTCGCTGAGGAAGGGCCCGGCGGAGGACGAGTTAGTGGACTCGGTGGTCGGAGTTGAAGCCCATGCTAGAATGGAGGAGCCCCTTCCAATCCATCCATAAAGGACCTACCCATGTTGCATTGCAAACCGATCTGTCGAGTGGCCCCGGTCTTTGCGTTTTTCGCTTTGCTAAGCGGAGTTCTGATAGCTTCACCTTTTCAAACGTCAAAAACGGCAAGCAAATCGTCCAAGAAGCCTGCGAACGAGACTCCATCCGCAAACGAAAACCAGGGGGAAAAGAAATTGGAAACGCTGACGGTTGGGGGAGGTTGTTTTTGGTGTGTAGAGGCCGTGTTCCAGCGAGTTCATGGAGTCACCAAAGTCGTTTCGGGGTACACAGGTGGCGCAAAGAAAAACCCGACCTACAAAGAAGTCTGCACAGGATTGACTGGACATGCTGAAGTCGTCGCGGTGACCTTCGATCCTGAGATTGTGTCGCGCGAGCAGATTCTTGTCATCTTCTTCAAGACCCACGATCCTACTACGTTGAATCGCCAAGGAGCGGATGTTGGAACTCAGTACAGATCGGCCGTTTTTTACACTTCGGACGAGCAGCGGGACGCAGCGGATGCCGTTATCAAAAAGATCACCGAGGAGAAGGTCTACAATCAACCGATCGTAACCGAGGTGACACCGCTCGATGTTTTCTATCCTGCTGAAGACTACCATCAAAACTATTTCAACTTGAACAAAAACAACCCTTACTGCCAAAACGTCGTGGCGAGCAAGGTGGTCAAGTTCGAGCGGCTCTTCAAAGAGTTCTCGGTGAGCAACAAAAAGAACAAAGCCGCTAAAGAGTAGCGTTACAACTAAGAGCCTATCCGAAAACCATTAGCCGCTCTGGCGCTAGCCGCGGTTTTCGATCGTTTTCGGATAGGCTTCTAAGTGTCTGTGAAATGTGAGGCTGAGTACGCCTGTCGGCTGACTGTTAAACGAGTTCTCCACTTAGTTTAACAGTCAGCCGGCAGGCGTACGGCGGACCTACCGACTTAGGCCACGCGATGCCCGTGCTGACCATCGTGCGAGTCTAGCGATTTAGTTTGCATTCAAACGCGTCGACTAGCGCTTGCCAGCTTGCTTCGATGATGTTCTCACTAACGCCGATCGTTCGCCATGTCTTTTGATCATCCGTACTCTCGATATTGACGCGGATACGAGCGGCCGTACCCGCTTCGCCGTTAACAACGCGAACTTTGAAGTCCACCAGACGCATCGTGTCGAGCTGTGGATAGAAAGGAAGAAGTGCCTTTCGAAGAGCGGCATCCATGGCGTTGACTGGCCCATGACCTTCAGCCGCCTCGACGCGCACCGTCCCTTGAACTTGCACTTTCAAGATCGCTTCGGCGTAGGCCTCGGCCGTTTGAGCTTGGATGTCGCCGGCGAGCACTTGGTATTTGATGGTTTCAAAGTGCGACTGATAGGAACCGGTGCATTTCTTTACCAGCAGTTCAAAAGAACCCTCTGCTGCCTCGAATTGGTAGCCTTGATTCTCTTTCGAAACGATCTCGGCCAAGATCTTGTCTTGTGCGGCCCGGTCTGCAGGCAAACCGGAATCTTGCATCAAAGCGGCGATGTTGGAACGGCCGGACAGTTCGCTGACAAGAATGCGGCGTTCGTTTCCGATCTTGGTCGGATCCATATGTTCGTAGGTATGCGCGAACTTGTTAACGGCATGGACGTGCATGCCTCCTTTGTGAGCGAAAGCGCTTCGACCAACGAAAGGCTGACCGCTGCGAAGTTGCAAATTGGCTGTCTCGTAGACGTAACGGGAGAGTTCCGTGAGGTGATCGAGAGGTCGACCGCCCAGCACACTGTAACCTGTCTTTTTGTACTGCAAGTTTGCCATGATGGTCACCAAGTCAGCGTTTCCGCATCGTTCGCCAATGCCGTTGATCGTCCCTTGGACTTGATCGCACCCTGCATCGATTGCGGCCAGCGAGTTGGCCGTCGCGAGATCGCCGTCGTTGTGACAGTGAATGCCAAGCTGAACACCGAGCGGAGAGAGGACGGCACGTGCATCGGCGACGATAGCCGAGATTTCTTCTGGCAAGGTTCCGCCGTTTGTGTCGCAAAAGACGATCCACTTCGCCCCCGCTTTGGCAGCGGCCGAGACCGCCTGGAGCGCGTAGTCACGATTTGCTTTGTAGCCATCGAAAAAATGTTCTGCATCGTACACGACTTGGGAATAGCGTCCCAGGAACTCGACGCTTTCCCCGATCATGTCCAAGTTCTCTTGGAGCGAAACTCCGAGCACTTCGGTGGCATGAAAGTCCCAAGACTTTCCCACGACGGTAATGACAGGAGTTTCGGCTGCGACCAGTGCTTTCATGCCGGGATCGTCCGAGGCAGCCAAACCTCGACGTCGCGTCATACCAAATGCAGAGACCAAGCTGTTTCCCAGATTCAGTTGCTTTACCCTGCGGAAGAACATTGCGTCTTTTTCGTTCGAAAGAGGATAGCCCCCTTCGATCATGTCGATCCCGAACTCGGCCAAGCGTTCTGCGATATTGAGCTTGTCTTGGAGAGAGAGGCTGACACCCTCGCCTTGAGTACCATCACGCAGGGTGGTGTCGTAGATATGAACAGCTCGTTTGGTCATGATGGTGATGGTGTGGCGATAAAATCGGAAACAAAAAACCCCTGATGCCTTGAGGCCTCAGGGGTTGGTATGTGTGCTGAAGTTCCAAACAGTCTCGCACCCCGAAGCCTAGAAGGGCCCGGGAATCGTAATGCTCGCTGTGGCAACGTTCGTAAAGGACATGAGGTTGAATACAGTTTGTTGGTAGTCGTCCATCTGGTCGAAAAAGTATAATCGGGGGATCGATTCTCCGGAATGCCCCCCTTTCTTCAATGCAAAACCCATGAAACCTTTGTTTGTCTCCCTGGCCGACTGCGAACCTTTTGTGACCAAGGACGGGTCTATAATCCGTGAGATATTGGCTCATCGGAATTCGGCCATTCGCCATCAAAGCTTGGCAGAGGCGACCATTCCGCCGGGGGCGACCACCGACGCGCATTACCATCCCAAGACGGAGGAGATTTATTTTTTGACTCAAGGCGAGGGGATGATGCACTGCGGCGGTGAGGTTTTCCGGGTTCGTCAAGGTGATGCGATCCCCATTCCGCCAGGTACGATCCATTGGATCACGAACGACCAAGACGAAGACCTCAAGCTTCTTTGCTGCTGCGCGCCCGGTTACGAGCATGACGATACCGTGCTGGTCTCCAAGACCCATTAGGGAATCATAAAGTCTCGCTGTTTAATCCAGGCTGTTCGATCAATGCTGTTCCATTAACTCTTTAGCGATTGCTGGAAACTGAAAACCAAGGATGCAGGCCTCACAAAAGCAACAGGATACCGGTGGACCGAGCGGATCGAAGGGAACACCGCGGATCGTCATTATCGGGGGTGGATTCGCGGGAATGATGTGCGCCAAGCAGTTGAGGCGGGCGAAGGGCTCGATCCAGCTGATCGATAAACGCAACTTTCACTTGTTCCAACCACTTCTCTACCAAGTGGCCACGGGTGGTCTCTCTCCTGCCAACATCGCCGCGCCGCTTCGCAGTATTTTTCGATCTCAGAAGAATGTGCAAGTCCTCATGGGGACGGTTGTTGACTTTCGGCCCGAAGAGCAATTGGTACTTTTGGAGGACGGCACATCGCTCGGCTACGACTATTTGGTGTTAGGGACGGGCTCGACCCATCACTACTTTGGTCGGGATGCTGAGTGGGAACGCATGGCTCCTGGATTAAAGACCATCGAAGATGCGACGGTGATTCGGCGCAGGGTTTTGTCTGCGTTTGAGCGAGCGGAAAAGAGTACCGATCGGGAGGAGATACGTCGGTTGCTGACATTTGTCATCGTGGGAGGGGGGCCAACTGGCGTTGAAATGGCAGGTTCAATTGCAGAGTTGGCAAGGCAAACGATGCGATACGATTTCAGGGCGATCGACCCACGCGACGCACGGGTGATTTTGGTAGAGAACAGTAAATTGGTTCTCGATCGTTATCACGAAAGTTTATCCAAGCGAGCGGGTGCAGATCTGGTCAGTTTGGGGGTGGAAGTCATGAACGAAACGCGGCTTGCGGAAATTCTGCATGACCATGTCGTGGTGCTGCATCAAGGCAATCCGCAGGCGATTCCCACCGAGACCGTCATTTGGGCAGCGGGAGTGAAAGCGTCGCCGCTTGGTCGCAAACTTGCCGAGAGATTGGGAATGGCGGAATCGCTTGATCGGGGCGGTCGCGTTGCTGTTCAATCGGATTGTTCGCTTGCAGGTCATTCCAACATTTTCGTTATCGGCGATTTGGCAAACTTCACGACTCCTGACGGAAAATCGTTACCGGGTGTTGCACCGGTGGCAATGCAACAGGGAGTCTATGTCGGCAAACGGATCGCAGCCTTAATCGCGGGTCGGACGACGGGTCCCTTTGAGTATTGGGACAAAGGGAACATGGCGACGATCGGGCGATCCCATGCGATTGTCGAGTCGGGAAACATGCGACTCACAGGCAAGCTGGCTTGGCTCGCATGGCTTTTTATCCATGTGCTCTACTTGGCCCGGTTTGAAAATCGGGTGCTTGTTCTCTTCCAATGGTTTTGGAATTATGTGACTCGAAACCGAACAGCGCGATTGATCACCGGAGCGGAGGAGGCCATGATCGAGCCCAAAAACGGGGATAACTCTTAAATTCCGAATCGCAAACCTCCCCGATTTCCTGCCTCGACTGGACGGAACGCCCCTTTCCGATAAAACTCTTACCACTGCTTTTTTAGGTGCAGCGCTCGATGTTCCGAGTGCATTAGTTTAGCTTCATTTGCGACTGCAGTATGAGCTTGACGCACCGGCAGTTTGTCGACGACGCGAAAGTATCTCTCCTAACGACCATGCCACTCATTGTTCAGAAGTTTGGTGGAACCAGCGTAGCAACCCCCGAAAAGATATTGGCGGCCGCTCGGAAAGCGATTCGAGCGCAGCAAGAGGGGAACCAAGTCGTGGTGGTCGTTAGCGCGATGGGGCACAACACCGATCACCTCATCGATTTGGCCAAGGAGGTGAACGAAGAGCCCTCGGCCCGCGAGATGGACATGCTTTTGAGTACCGGCGAGCAAGTGAGCGTGGCATTGATGGCCATGGCGGTACAGCGTTTTGGTCATAAAGCGGTCTCGCTCACGGGGGCGCAGATGGGAATTCGAACGGACAACTCATTTACGAAAGCTCGGATCAAGACGATTTCAACCGAGCGGATTCGCAAGCTTCTCGACGACGGCAACATCGTGATTGCGGCCGGTTTTCAGGGGATCGACGATGATTTCAACATCACCACGCTAGGGCGTGGGGGAAGCGATACAACCGCCGTTTCTTTGGCGGCTGTCCTCAAGGCGGACGCTTGCGAGATCTACACCGACGTGGACGGTGTCTACACCACAGATCCTCGTTTGCTCCCTGAAGCGAGGCAAATGGGGCAGATCAGCTATGACGAGATGCTCGAGCTAGCAAGTCTCGGAGCAGGGGTTATGCACAATCGTTCGATCGAGTTCGCGAAGAAATTTGACGTACCGATTCGCGTCCGAAGCAGTTTTTCGGATGCTCCCGGTTCCATGATCGTTGCAGAACCGGAATCGAACACGGTCCCGGTTTGCGGAGCGGCGCTCACCAAGGACGAGGCAAGGATCACCATTCAAGGGGTTCCGGATCAACCGGGAACCAGTTTCGAAATCTTCAAGCGGCTCGCTGATCGCAAGATCACCGTCGATATGATCGTTCAGAATATCGGTCAGGAATCTCTGGCGGATATTTCCTTCACAGTTCCTAACGCTGAGTTGAAGGATGCGCTTCGCGCGGTCAATGAAGCGGCGAAGCTGGTTGGAGCGGGCGGTGTGACACACGATGACTCCGTCGCGAAGATTTCTGTCGTCGGAATTGGAATGTCCAAGCAGACGGGGGTTGCTCAGAAGATGTTTGAGTCCCTGGCTGAGGCAGGAATCAACATCCAGATGATCACCACCAGCGAAATCAAGATTAGCGTCTTGGTCAAGCGAGCGGAGGCTCAAGCGGCATTGCGAGCGGTCCATTCAGCGTTCGCGCTGCATTTGAAGCCGGAGGATGCCAAGGTTTGGGAGATTGGAAAGAAGCAGCAGAGCGAATTGAGCGCCAGCGAGATTGTCGAGAGACTCCGCAATTCGAACATGGAGCAACTCACATTGCTGGACATCTCGCTCGTTGGCGATCAAGCCCGAGTGACCTTGCTCGGAGTGCCCGATACACCTGGTTTGGCTGAGACCGTCTTCAAAGAAGTCGCCAAGGCCGGGGTCTTTGTCGACATGATTGTGCAAAGTTGCGATGGATTCCAAGGCGAGACAAGTATCAGCTTCACTGTGCCTGAGGAGCAAATGGATCTTTGTTTGCAGGTCCTTAAGGCGATGGACTATAAGTTCCGCAAGGTGGGAGGCTCAAAAGATATCGCGAAGCTTTCCGTCAGCGGAATTGGACTGCGCAGCCACACGAGTGTTGCTATCGCAATGTTCAAAGCCTTGGCAGATGCAAATATCAATGTGTTGATGATCAACACTAGCGAGTTACGAGTCAACGTCGTGATTGCGGGCAAGGATGGCGAAAAGGGATTGGCCTGCTTGCAGCAAACATTTGAAAGTTCGTTGGTGTAATTCCGACGACGACAGAAATCAGAACGACAGAAATCAGTAAGTGCAAACCGGGGTTATTGCCTCGCAGCCGCCAAAATTTGGGGATTCGCTGGCTGGATGTTTGTCGCGAGTTCCATATAAACCAAAAACACCTTCAGACCGATTGGATAATTCATGCAATTAGCACATATGGTTTACTTCACGTTGAACGATCCGACCGATGCCAACGTTCGACAGCTTGTCGATGCTTGCAAGAAGTATTTGGATGGCCATCCTGGGGTCGTTTACTTTTCAGTCGGAACGCTGAACAAAGAGCTGGCAAGGCCGGTGAATGATCACGGATATCAAGTCGCTTTGAACGTTGTGTTTGAATCTCGAGAGGCGCACGATCAATACCAAGTAGCGGAGAGGCATTTGCAGTTCATCAACGAGCAGAAGCCAAACTGGAAGCAAGTGCGCGTGTTCGATTCCGATATCGCTTAATTGCCTATCCGTTGAAGATCAAGGATTCATGATATGGCCACTGTCTTAGACAGGATTGTCGCAAAAAAGCTAGAAGAAATCGCGTATGCCAAAAAGCAACGCGACTTACCTTCTTTGCGCGAAGCGGCCCAGCACGCATCCCCTCCCAGGGACTTCTTAGGTGCACTGCGTGGTCATGAACGAGTACGCCTCATCGCCGAGGTGAAAAAGGCGAGTCCATCGAAGGGGATGATTCGTCCTTTGTTTGAGCCAGTCCAAATAGCGCTCGAGTATGAGGCCGGAGGGGCGGCCGCGATTAGCGTTCTAACCGACGAGCCATTTTTTCAAGGGCGATTGGACTATTTGACGTCGATTCGCGACGCAGTTGCTATCCCGGTGCTTCGAAAGGATTTCATCCTTGACGAGTACCAGATTTATGAGGCGAGAGTGGCGGGAGCCGATGCGGTCCTCCTGATTGCTGAATGTTTGGATGGTGAACAGCTAAAGGAGTTTTACGATCTCATCCGTGAGCTTGGTATGACCCCCCTCATCGAGCTTTATGCTCCCGACAATTTGCAGCGAGTTTTAGATACCGGCACACTTTTAGTCGGGGTCAACAACAGGGACCTGCATACATTCGCCGTAGAGCTTGAGCATGTCATTCGATTGAAGAAAGAGATGCCGAGCCACATCAGCGTGGTAGCCGAAAGTGGCATTTTTACGGCCGCTGATGTAAAGAAGCTGGCGGATGCAAAGATCGACGCGATGCTTGTCGGCGAGTCGCTGATGCGTCAAGAGGATGTCCGACAAGCCGTTATCAATTTGCTCGATTACGACCGCTTCCTTTCGCAGTAGACTCATCGCAGTAAAAGCATCTCAGCGATCGCTTCTTTACCTCAGGACAGAGGCTGGGATTCCGGATTGGCTTGGGTCGCGATAGTTATTGACTGGAACCATGGACCAACCGCCGGCATTCCCGTTCAAGGTAGAGCCATCGGCGCGGGGGATGAAACGTGCCCCGGAATTGCCTGCGGAGTTAAAGGTGTTGTTGTAAGAGTTGTTGAGCGGCAGGATGGAACCGCCCCCCATGGGCATCGGGTTAGTCATCCCAAGCGGATTGGAGGCTAAATAGGCAGTGCCCGAACTGGCCGTTCCGTAGCTGGAGGTGGATGGGTTCGATTTGAGAAATCCTCCTTGGAAGATCGATCCGGTTCGCGTCATCAGTTGCGGCCACTGGAAGGTCGGTCTAGCGGCAAGTGTTGGCGTGACGTTGGTGGGCATCGTCCCTGCGGATGCGTAGTAACTGCCAGGGGGCATTCCGCCATTGGCTGCGGGATTGTTGACATTCCGGGGGGGCGTTGACGATGTATTTTGTCGAGCGAGCAGGTAAGGGTTGGTCGCGCTCCAGCCGCTGAATTGTGGGTTGTAGGCTGGATAGGCAGCAAGTGCGCTTCCAGCTGTCGCGCTTCCCGGAGTAGCATTCGGGGATGGATAGTAGGCAGCGGGAGGAACGGCAACGATAGCCGAGGAGGGGTACATAGGATAATCGAGGGGTCTAGTTGGAACAGGCTGTTGCACCGAAGCACTGCCAGCAATTTGGCTTGAGCCTGGAGCGAGCGTTCCGTTTCCTTGCAAGGGCATATCCACAAACTTGGGACGTGGTTGCGATTGGGATACGAGCACAGGAATGGATTTCTTGACTTCTTTCTGAACGTATTTTTGGTAGGTGACCGGCTGTTTGACTTGAGTGAAGTTGGGTTGGTATTGAACGACGGGAACGTATTGCCAGTATTGTTTAGGTTGAGCAAAGGGGTTCATCGATCGCTCCGTTTGCAATTGGAGCTGATAGGTAACGACGGGGATGTAATTCGTCTGAGCCATTAACTTCTCTTCGGTGACCCATTCGGGGACCCATTGTTGTTCGGTGACTTCCTGATGTTGGTAGGCGACGACTGGCACCGTTTCGTAGATGATGTATCTTCCGTAGAGTTGGCCGGTGCGTGCGTCGGTAAAGGTGGAGCTCAGCTGGGGTTTCGCAAAACCGTCGGAATTTTGAGTTGCCTGCGGGGCTGAACCACCCGGCGCCGGAGCCGCGGTTTGCCAGGGCGAAGCTTGTAGTGGGATTCCTTGTACAGTGATCAAACTGCACGCAAAGACAAGGGAGCAGGCGGAGGCGATCGCGCGGCCGAACTTGGTGGCGAATTCGAATCGAACGATGGATAGGTTTTGCATTATGACCGAGTGGCTCCTTCCCCTGCTTCGCTGTCCGATATCCCGAGAGCCGTTGGAGGCTGCCGCACCTGCATGGGTGGCGGAAATCCAGCGGCTTGCGGAATCGGGACGCATCAAGACGAAAGTGGGTGGTACTATTTCCGACATTCCACCGCAAGGCCTAGTCAATGCTAGCAAGCAGTGGTTCTATCCCTTGCGTGGCGAGGTTGCAGATTTACTCGCGGAAGACGCGATTTCCATTCCGCCGTCGCTTGCCAGCACTATTTCGTCTGCGGCAGAGCGCCAGTAGCCGATTGAACCGAGTCGTTTGAACCGAGCGCGAAGCCTCTGCGAATACACTCGAATCGCATTTGCAGGCGCAATAACGACTGATTGTGGTATATTTCAAGCTTGACTCATCGACTCGGTTTTTAGGCACTGAACCATTAGGATTTTTGCTATGAGATTTTTCGGAATGTTGGCATTGGCTTTTGCGTTGGCTGGGTTCGCAGGTTGCGAATCGAAGCCGGTGGAGAGTGGACCAAAGCCAACAGTGTCGTTAAAGGAAACCTACGACAAGACAGTCGCGGCGGCCCAGAAGATCCGAGACGCCATCGAAAAAGGGGAAATCGATTCCGCCCACGATGAATTGCACGACATCGGACATTATTTGGAAGATCTGCCAGTCATGGCCAAGGCGGCATCCATGGACGCAGCCAAGCAAGAGGCACTTGAGAAAGCAGCAAAATCGCTTTTTGATGTCATGCTCAAAATCGATGAGTCGCTTCATGATGCGAAAGAAGTCAAGTTCGAAGACGTAAAGGAAGGCCTAGAAGGTGGCTTGGCCGAGCTCAAGGGCTTGGGGGATTCGTTGCCCAAGTAAGCTAGACCGCTGCAAGCGAGGGTGGTCACCAAAAGTGTTCGATCGTGAGAACGTATCTCAGGCCTATTGAAGAGCGGAGAGGGTGTCATGCTGAGAAAGATTTTAGGGTTCACCGTATTGGGTGTCGTCCTTTATGTCGGGTGTGGTCCTTCGTCGGATCCATTATCCGAGAAAGCGAAGTCCCTTCTGCTGACAGAGGATTTATCGCCTACGGCTCTCACGATTGAGCAAGCGATCGAAGCGGCCCCTCAAGGGCAGCCACTTGTTATGAAAGCCAAAATTGGCTCGGGCAAGGGAGACACTTTTGATCCCAATCAATCCGAGTTCTTAGTCTCGGAGATTCCGGAAGGTGAGCATGCTGGGGACGAAAAGCATGATGCCGATAACTGTCCCTTTTGCCGCGCGAGAGAAGCCAAAGCCCCGACAGTCGTGGTAAGGCTGCTTGAAAAGGATGGACAACCCTTTGCTCGCCCGGCAGATCGACTACTGGGATTGAAAAAGGGGCAGCACATTGTCGTGAAAGGGATCGGTAGCTACGACGCCGAGTTGAATTTCTTTACGATCGAAGCAACCGGGATCAAGATTTCCGAGTAGCTGCGAGAATAACAACGAAGACGCAAATCGCCACTGCACCGAGGGCAAAGATTAGACTCAGACTGATACCGCTGCTCATGGCTTTCTTCTGCTCCATTGACTGTGAATTTCCGTGAAAGATTCTACAGCGGAGCCTCTGAAGAAGGGGCTTGTTTCTCTGTTTTCTGATCACTAACTGCTCCCCTTTTTCCTTCGTGAGCACTTCCGAGTACACTGGGGAGCATGGATCCAACCCCTCATTCTTACCTCACCGTTTCCAGCAGCAGCCTGATGATTGCTGCTACATTCCTTTCGCTCGCGATTGCAGTCGCGTTGGGCTATTGGAATTGGCGAAGAAGTCAATTTCGGACTGGGGTTTTGTTTTTGGAGATGCTGAGATTCGCGACCATAGCGGGGTTGTTGTTTTTGCTGCAGCAACCGGAATGGACCACGGAATATCGGCCTTCTGAGAAGCCGAATTTGGTGGTGCTGATCGATCGATCGCGAAGTATGGAGACACGAGATATTCCGTCTGCAGACATCGCCAGCGAGCCCTTTCAGAGTCGCGAGTCTGTAGCGAAACAGTTGGAATCCGATGCATACTGGGCTCGCGTCTCCGATCGTTTTGAGGTCGCTATCGAGGGCTTCCCGCTCCTCACCGACAAAGGTGATTCCGCTTCAGTTGGCCCGAGCGGTGGAACCAATCTTTACGATGCCTTGGAATCTGTGCTGAACAAAGACCGAGGGGTGCAAGCGGTCGTGCTGGCTTCCGATGGCGACTGGAATCGAGGCAAGCCTCCCGTTGAGTTGGCATCGAGATTTCGATCGAAAGGGATTCCGCTCTTCACGGTACCGATTGGTTCCGAGACCCGGCTACCTGACTTGGAGGCGATCAGTTTGGACGCACCTACGTTTGGGGTCGCTGGAAAATCTCTTCGAATTCCGTTCACCATCGAGTCTGCGCTGTCGAGAGATCATGTCGCGCAGGTGACGGTAGAGTTCAGCAATGGGGACAAAGAGATAAAGGAGGTACGGCTGCGCCCTATGTCGCGGACCACGGAATCGATTTCGTGGACACCGAAAGAACCTGGAGACTACACGATCAAAGTCATCGTGCCGCCGCATCCCGAAGAAAGTCTTCGAGAGAACAATAGCATCGCAGCCCCTATCTCGATCCGACAAGAGAAGCTGCGAGTATTGATCGTAGAGACATCCCCACGTTGGGAGTATCGATATTTGCGGAATGCGTTGTCTCGCGATCCTGGTGTCGAGGTCGCCTGCCTGTTGCTTCACCCTTTGCTTGAGAAACCGGGTGGGGGGAATCGCGATTACATCAGCGAATTCCCCTCGGATCCCGAGGAGTTGTCTCAGTTCGATGTCGTGTTTCTCGGAGATATCGGGATAGCAGAGAAGCAGCTGACGGAAGAGCAATGCCAGCAGTTGCGGGGTTTGGTCGAGTTTCAAGCGACGGGTCTCGTCTTTCTCCCTGGCAGTATGGGGCATCAGCGGTCATTGTTGGACTCTCCGTTGGATCCATTGATTCCGGTCGTGTTGGATCAAACCAATCCCAAGGGTGTTGGGGCGAAGGGCTCGATGCATTTTGAGCTCACGGAATCCGGGCGACGCAGCTTGTTGACCAAGCTTTCCGATACCGATGAAGATAACTTGCAGGTTTGGTCCGGTTTGCCCGGCTTTCAGTGGTATGCCCCTGTATTAAGATCGAAGGCGGGAACCGAGACGTTGGCGGTGCATCAAGAGACAGCGAATGAGTATGGGCGGATTCCGTTGATAGTCACAAAGACCTTTGGAGCTGGCAAAGTTCTCTACATGGGAACCGATGGAGCATGGAGGTGGCGTCGCGGTGTGGAAGACAAATACCACTATCGTTTTTGGGGGCAGGTGGTTCGGTGGATGGCTTACCAGCGCAACATGGCCAAGGGTGAGAACATTCGTTTTTACTACAGCCCTGACACACCATCGTTGGGGCAGCGGTTGATGTTGAAGGCAAACGTCATGAGCGACTCAGGGGAGCCTTTAACTCAAGGAACCGTTACGGCAAGGATCGAGACACCTTCGGGGCAACTGACTGTTCTCCCGATGCAGAGCGCTGGGACCGATAGCTGGGGATTGTTTGAGGGGAGTTACGATATCCGGGAGTCCGGCAAACACCGAGTCTCGATCGCGACGACAGAATCAACCAAAACGTTGGAGGCAGAGTTTTTCGTGCAAGGGAGCACGGAGGAGCGGATAGGCTTGGCTGCCAAGCCCAAGGTGCTTCAGGAGTTATCGAGGGTAACGGGCGGGGAATCGATTCCGGCCGGTCGAATCTCGGAGTTAGGAGACCTCATTTTGAGAGTTCCCGACCCGCCCTTGGTAACGAAGCGATGGCAGTTGTGGGCTCATCCAATCGTTATGACCGTCTTTATCGGGATGCTCACGACCTTCTGGATCGGCCGAAAGTGGCTTGGAATGCTATAGAATTGAGTGATTGCCAAGGCTCCTTCACGGGTTGGGGATATCAATGCAATAGGTTTCCACTAAAATTGTGGTTTGCATAACGGCTCCCTCGATCCCTTGATGGTCTAACCCTTCCAATGCTTCGTTCTGAAAATCCTGCTCAGATTCTTCCAAGCCTAATTCGCGATCGCATCCATATTCTCGATGGTGCCATGGGGACGATGATCCAGCAATTGAAGCTGGACGAAGCGGCGGTTCGCGGAAAGAGATTTGCCGGCCATCATAAGGATTTGGCACGTTTTTCCGACATTCTGAACCTGACCCGGCCGGACGACATATCCAACATTCACTACGCCTATTTCGAGGCGGGTGCCGACATCGTGGAGACGAACTCGTTTGGAGCGAGTCCCATCGGGATGATCGAATTTGATTTACCTCTAGAGCTTGTTCGGGATTTGAACTACGCGGCGGTCGACTGCGCTCGAAAAGCGGCGGATCGGATGATGAAGGTCGATCCTTCGCGACGTCGATTTGTAGCTGGCAGTATCGGTCCCACCACGAAGCAGCTTGCTATCAGCACCAAGGTGGATGACGCGGCCAATCGGGATGTGACCTATCACGAGATGGTTGAGAGCTACAAAGAGCAAGTTCGGCATTTGGTGGAGGCCGGGGTCGATTTATTGTTGCCGGAGACAGCGATCGACACGCTCAACCTGAAAACATGCTTGTTCGCCATCAGCGAGTATTTCCGGGAGACGGGACGTGTTGTGCCCGTGATGGTCAGCGCGACCTTCAGCAATGGTGGTAGAACCTTCGTCAGCGGCCAGACGGTCGAGGGATTCTGGAATGCGATCAGTCACTTTCCGATGCTTTCGGTCGGGATGAACTGCGCGTTGGGTCCCGACGTGATGCGTCCTCATATCGAGGAACTGGCAAAGGTTTCGAATATTCCGATCTCTTGCCATCCGAACGCAGGGTTGCCCAACGCGATGGGGGAATACGACCTAACGCCAGTCAAGATGGCTGACTATATCGAGGACTTCGTTGACAACGGATGGCTGAACATTGTCGGCGGCTGTTGCGGGTCCTCGCCCGCCCACATCCGAGAGATCGCAAATCGGGTTGGCCATAAGAAACCGCGACAGGATCAAGAACCGATTGTTTGGACTCGATTGTCGGGGCAACAAGCATGCACACTCCGGCCCGAAACGCAATTCACGATGGTGGGAGAGCGGACCAACGTCACAGGCTCGAAGGCATTCGCGAAGTTGATTCGCAACAATCAATTCGATGAAGCTGTCGAGGTAGCGCGCCAACAGGTAGAAAACGGCGCGGTTATCATCGATATCAATATGGATGACGCGTTGCTCGACGGCGTCGAAGCGATGACAAGGTATTTGAGATTGATCGCAGGCGACTCCGTCGCGGCCAGCGTCCCTGTGATGATCGACTCATCCAAGTGGGAGGTTCTCGAGGCTGGGCTTCAGAACGTCCAGGGGAAGGCGATCGTCAACAGTATCAGCTTGAAGGATGGCGAAGAGGAGTTTCTTCGGCGAGCCCGCTTGATTCGTCAATACGGGGCGGCAGCGGTCGTGATGGCTTTCGATGAAAAGGGGCAAGCGACCGAGACCTCGGAGAAAGCTCGGATTTGCAAGCGAGCTTACGATTTGTTGGTCAAAGAAGTGCAGTTCCCTCCGCAGGACATCATCTTTGACCCAAACATTCTCACCGTGGCCACGGGGATCGAAGAGCACGACAACTACGCGGTCAACTTCATTGAAGCTTGCCGTATCATCAAGCGTGAATGTCCTGGTGCGAAGATCTCGGGAGGTGTCAGCAACATCTCCTTCTCCTTCCGTGGAAACGAAGTGGTACGCGAGGCGATGCATTCCGCGTTCCTTTATCACGCCATCCAAGCGGGGATGGATATGGGGATTGTGAATGCGGGGCAGCTAGCTGTTTATGAAGACATCCCAAAAGATTTGCTCGAACGCGTAGAAGACGTTTTGCTCAATCGTCGGTCCGATGCGACCGAGCGGCTATTGGCTTTCGCTGAGACCGTCAAAGGCTCAGGCGGCAAGAAGGCTGCGGGCGAAAATCTGGAATGGAGAGCCAAGCCGGTTGTCGAGCGACTGCAGTATGCGTTGATCCAGGGAATCGACAAATTCATTGAGGAGGATACCGAAGAAGCGCGCCAGCAATTCGATCGTTGCTTGCAAGTGATCGAAGGACCATTGATGAGCGGGATGAGCATCGTCGGTGATCTCTTCGGTGCAGGGAAGATGTTTCTTCCCCAAGTCGTGAAGAGCGCTCGCGTGATGAAAAAGGCTGTCGGGTATCTGCAGCCGTTCATGGAGAAAGAGAAGCGTGATGCTGGTCTTTCGGAACAATCCTTCCGAGGCAAAGTATTGATGGCTACGGTGAAGGGAGATGTTCACGATATTGGAAAGAATATCGTCGGCGTCGTGCTCGGATGCAACAACTATCAAGTGATTGACTTGGGAGTGATGTGTTCGGCAGAGAAGATCATTGAGGAGGCGGTAAGGAATTCCGTCGACGTCATCGGGCTCTCGGGTTTGATCACACCTAGCTTGGATGAGATGACACACGTTGCGAAGGAGATGAAGAGGCAGGGGTTGAAGATACCCCTCTTGATTGGTGGTGCCACGACATCAGCAAAGCACACTGCGGTAAAGATCGCCCCCTACTACGACGAACCCGTGGTACACGTTTTGGACGCATCCCGAAGTGTAGGGGTCGTCGAAAGTTTGTGTGGCGGTTCCAAGAAAGATGCGTTCGTAGGCGACAATCTCAAGCTTCAAGCGGAGTTGCGTGCGAGTTACGAGAACCGTCAAGTCAAGCTCTTGCCTTATGCGGAAGCGAAGGCACGCAAATTCCAAACCGACTGGAAAGCAGTTCGAATCGATCGTCCTGCGTTCCTGGGCGAGAAGGTACTGCGAGATTATCCTCTTTCAGAGATTGCCCAGTATATCGACTGGTCGCCATTCTTTATGGCTTGGGAGCTCAAAGGAAAGTACCCCAAAATCTTTCAAGATGAATATGTCGGCGGGGAAGCCAAGAAGCTGTTCGACGACGCCCAGCAGATGCTCCGCGACGTCATTGCCAAGAAATCCCTTCAAGCTCACGCGGTTTATGGTTTCTGGCCGGCGGCATCGGATGGCGATGATGTGATCCTTTATACGGACGAGAGTCGCAAGCACGAAAAGACCCGCTTTCACTTCTTGCGGCAGCAGTGGGAGCGCAAGGGACAAAATGATTTCCGTTCGCTTGCCGACTACATCGCACCGGTCGACTCAGGTCGCGAAGATTATCTGGGTGCGTTCGTCGTGACAGCCGGGCACAATGCCGAAGAGCTTGCTCAGGCCTTTGCCGCCAAGCACGACGACTACAACTCGATCATGGTAAAGGCGATTGCCGACCGACTTGCCGAAGCGTTCGCTGAGTTGCTCCACGCGAGAGCTCGTCAAGATTGGGGATTCGGCAAAGAGGAGAATTTGACCAACGAGCAGTTAATCGACGAAGAGTACCGAGGCATCCGTCCCGCTCCAGGCTACCCGGCTTGCCCTGACCACACTGAAAAGAAGATCCTCTTCGAACTTCTCGATGCACCGAACCAAGTTGGAGTCAAGCTCACAGAGTCGTTTGCTATGTGGCCTGCGGCGAGCGTGAGTGGCTTTTACTTCGGACATCCAGAGTCGCGTTACTTCGCCGTCGATCGGTTGACGCAGGATCAAGTTGTCGACTACGCGAGGCGAAAGGGGGCGTCATTGCGAGAAGTCGAACGATGGCTTGCACCGAACCTTGGCTACGAAACAGCTTAGGGCGGCCACATAAACCGCTAGCTGCTTAGGCGCTAGCCGCGGTTCCTAATCGTTTACCCATAAACTATTAGCCGCTTTGGCGCTAGCCGCGGTTCCCATGAAATTTCGTTCGGCTCTTAATGTTGGTCGCGCGTCTCAAGTTGGGCCCGTAGAGAGTCTTCACGGGCTTGAAGGTCTGGAGTGAACTCAGGCCCGAAGTCGGCTGCTTCAAAGATCTTGCGAATTTCGAGTTCGGAATCGGAGGGCATGGGATTGGGGCACTTCTTGGCCCACTCGATTGCTTGCTCCATCGATTCGACTTCCCAAATCCAAAATCCTGCGACCAGTTCTTTGGTTTCAGCGAAGGGGCCGTCGACCACTGTTCGCTGGTCTCCTGAGAATCGAACTCGAAATCCTCTTGAGCTGGGGTGGAGCCCATCGCCGCTGACTAAAATGCCTGCAGCCATAAGCGCTTCGTTGTAGGCAGTCATCGCGGCGAGCGTTTTCTCGTCGGGCATCAGACCCGCTTCGGATTCGGGCGAGGCTTTTACTAGGACAGCGACGCGCATTTCATGTTCCTTCTGAAAGTGAAAAGACAACGAGGGGAATTCCTGAGACCTGTGATAATGATCGATCCAGCGGGCATGAAATCGACAAAAGGATTTCAGATTTTCTTCAAAGGGTTTTTGGCATCTTGGAAAACGACACCGGCGAAGTGTGCGCAATAGAATCAGCGAAAGACTGTGGCTGAAGCCTCTTCCGTCTAGTAGACATTTGGTTTGCTGCAACCGATAATGGTCGTTTGCTGCGGGATGGTTGTTAGTAAATTACGGGAGTAGACGCCATGAATCGCTCATGGGCTTGGATCGCAACGTTTGGTTTGGGATTGTTGTCATCAGGTTGCGGTGGCAATCCAACGCCTCCAGCTCCTTCGGGTGGAACGACAGCGGGCCCCGCCGCAGCTGGCACAAGCTCGTCGGGTGGCAGCTCTTCTGAAACAGGGAGCAGCTCCAGCGCGGGATCTGGATACGGTAGCGAGCCTTCGAGCGACTCGAGTAGCGGTTCGTCGGGCGTGCAGTCTGCAGGTCTCGCTCCAGGCGGGGAAGAAAACGCTTTCAATAGTGGATCGGCCTACGGAGGAGAACAAGGTTACAATCCTGACGGGGGTTACAATCCTGATGGAGGCAGCGGAAACGCCTATCCGAGCAATTCAGCAGGAGGTGGCATGGCGCCCGGAATTTTTGGCTCTCAAGCGGGAATGCTATCTCGATTGATGGGAGGCCCTTCGCAGCGCGCCCCCAAAAAACTTAGCCACCGAGAAAGATCGGTGCTTGCATTCGAAGCAGGAAATACCGAGAGAGCCTTTGATTTATTGAGCGCTCATTCCCTTCTCTCGGATGATGCGGAGTCGATGAAAATCTCGGATTTCTATCGTTGGTCCAATGCGAGCAAGCGGCCCGTTTTGGGGATCAAGATTGCTGTAGGATTGATACTCGACAATCCGAGCAACGCTACGAGCTTGAAACCAATTGGAACGGATCTTCAATCGATCATGAGCGGCGGTGGAGGAGGTGGAGGTAGCCAAGGAGGGGGGGTACCGGGAGCTATTGGCATAGAGGGAGGCAGTGGTTCAGGCATGGAGTCCGGTTCAGGATTTGGAGCTGCTGGGGCTGGCGGAGCTGCTAGCCCAAGTTTGGCTGCCGGAGCAAAACCTCTCACCGATGCGGCCGGAGAGCTTGCTAGCAGCTTCCTCAAGGCCTTGGGCCCCTACCACTCCGAAGGCAAATGGACAGTCGCTTTCAGCGAAAATAGCTACAAAGGGAAACCGCGTCGTCCCGGCGGCAACGGCAGTATGCCCGGCTCGTTTGGCTCTCCCGAGGGTGGGAATTTTGGCGAACCCGGAATCGGAGGAGGGTTTGGTGAGGATAGCAGTTCTGGTCAATCAGGAGGTGGAAATCAGTCGGGCGCGATTCTTCCATTTCGATTTCAGCAAGGCGGAGGTCCCGCGGTAGGCGGTGTGGCAGGTGGACTCAGTGGATTCTCCGGTTCTTCTGAAGGGCCATCGCAATCAGGCTTCGGGCAAGAGCCAGAGTCAGGACCCGGCTTCGGCCCCGGTGCACCGATTGGTTTTGGAGGGCAAAGTGGCTTTGGAGGGGAGGCGGGCTTTGGAGGCCAGATGCCGACCGGACGCAATATGCCCGCACCCCCACCGCAATGGGTCGCCGAGGATTTTGAGCTCCCAGGCGGTGTAACACCGCTGGGTCCTTGCATCGACTACATCGGATCAGATGACCAAGCTGGATTGCTTGCCGCGGCGGCCGAAGGTGGGTACGACGCCCTCGTCATCTTTGACGTAGAAATCGTACTTAATCGTCGGACAGGAATAGTGAACAACACATCCAGAATCAAAGTTCTCAACGTCGCCGAAGATATCAAGGAATCCAAGGTGATCGCATCCTCAAAGTCGCTTGTCAACGTGACGGTCGCACGCGCCCGCTCAAAGAAAGAGGATGATGGGGTTGAGAGCGCGGCAGAGTCGGTAGCGAAAAAGATGGCGGAGCTGGTCTCGGTTCAACCTATTCCGGATCGAATGACCCAAGATGCCGTAGTGAAATCGCGCATGCCCAAGCTGCTTGCCGATTCCAAAATTTCGCAGCTAGGAAAACTTGGCGAAGTGAATTTCTACTACCAAAAAGGGTTCATCGATGAGTCGCAGCGTCGCGAGTACTTTGAAACGATCGCAGGTTCTGAGGCCCCTCGATTGTTTTCGAGTAAGCGAAGCGAAAAAGCGGACGCTGTTGAGTCGCTCCTAAAGTAAATCATTGCCATGAACGATTCCTCCCATTCGTTTCTGAGGCTGCGAGCCCATGCGTGTATGGTTCTTGCGACTCTTCTTTTTGCATTTCCAGTCAATGCGAGTGGACAAGAATCGGCGAGCGAGACTAACAATTCTCTTTCGAAGATAGACGCCGACGCCAGTGAGTTCTTCGAATCGAAAGTCCGGCCGCTTCTGATTGAGAAGTGTCTCGACTGCCATTCCCATGAGACCGAAGTGAATGGTGGATTGAGTCTGGATTCCAAATCGGATTGGTCGAAGGGCGGAGACTCCGGTCCGGCGATTCTTCCGACCGATCTTGAATCGAGTTTGTTTTTGGAGGCGATCGCTTACAGAAACCCCAAGCTTCGGATGCCACCCGAGGGAAAACTCTCGGACGTGGAGCAACAGATCCTTCGTCGCTGGGTTCTAAGCGGCGCTTATGATCCGCGGCTCCCTTTGTCGGCATCAAAAAAGAAGCAGATGGGTTTGCCTCTCGACCAGGCGGCATCCCACTGGGCCTACCGACCGATTGAGAGGGATGTCGCTCTTCCGGAGCACGAAGCCTCATCGTCTGTGGATGCGTTGTTGGCCGAGACGCATCGTGTGCATGACTTGCCCACCTCCGGCATTGCGTCCCCTAATGTCTTGTTGCGCCGGTTGCATATTGACCTATCGGGGCTTCGACCTTTGGCAGACTTACCTCTCGAGGATGAGCGACGTTGGACTTCGTTGCGTTCCAGTGGTACTCCATTGGCGTCCGACCGAGGAGAGGGTGAGGAAGCGTATCGACAGCAAATCGATGAGCTGTTGGCATCTCCGCGATTTGGGGAGCATTTCGCTCGTCATTGGATGGACGTCGTTCGCTTTTCCGAGTCGCTAACATTGCGAGGTCTCGTTTTTGAAGACGCTTGGCGCTACCGACAATACTTGATCGATTCGTTCAATGCCGATAAACCCTTTGATCGCTTCGTCCGCGAGCAAATCGCAGGAGATCTCATGGACTCAGAGAATCTCATCCAAAAGCAACAACAGTGGATTGCGACGACGATGCTTGCGTTAGGCGACACCAATATGGAGGAGCAAGACAAGAAGCAACTCGAGATGGACTTCATCGACGAGCAGATAGAAGTCATCGGCAGAGCGTTCCTTGGACAAACCTTAGGCTGCGCTCGGTGCCATGACCACAAATTCGATCCCATTCCAACAAGCGACTACTACGCATTAGCCGGAATCTTGAAATCATCGAAGGGGATCGAACACGACAATGTTTCCAAGTGGGTTCGGCGGCCATTGCCTTTAACACCAGAGGAGGAAGCTGAGTTCGACCGAGCGGAGAAAGACTTGTCGCGATGGAAGAAGCAACTTGAGAGTTTGAAGTCGAAACTATCAACTCCCTCCCAAAAGAGGAGTGTTGTGAATCCCGAACAGTTGCCAGGATTGGTGATCGATGATCGCGAAGCGAAGAAGACCGGTCGGTGGAGCGATTCAGAATTCGTGAAGCCTTTTGTCGGTAAAGGATACGTGCACGACGAGAATGCAAAGAACGAAGTAAAATCGATCGTTTTTGAACCGGGTGAATTCATCCCGGGTGAATATGAGTTGCGAATCGCATATTCGCCGAGCGCTAACCGTTCCACGAAAACAAAGGTGCGAATCCTAAGCGCCAATGGTGAAGATGTGCTTTTGGTGAATCAAAGAATGCCCCCTTCGATCGATGGTCTTTGGCATTCCCTGGGTCGATTTACGTTTGAGCTGGGAGGAAAGGCGTCGGTCACCATTTCCAACGAGGGAGCGGATGGTCATGTGGTCATCGATGCCGTTCAATTCCTTGATGTAAAAACTGCAACCGCAGGGGTAACAGCACTTTCTTTGACCGACCAAGAGCTAGGGGAGATCAAGACGGAAATCTCGCAGTTGGAATCGATGTCGAAGGAAGCTTCCTCGTTGTTGGCTCAGCGTCCCATGACCATGGGGCTCTTCCCTTTGCCGTCCCCGCAGGACATTCCGATCCACATTCGCGGGTCTGTTCACACACTCGGGAATGTTGTTCCAAGGGGCTTTTTGCGATGCGTTCAGGTTTCCGATGCACCTGCGATCCCGGGTAACAGCAACGGGCGCTTGGAATTAGCCGCTTGGATCTCCTCTCCTAACAATCCATTGACCGCTCGTGTGTATGTGAATCGCGTGTGGTATTGGTTGCTGGGGGAAGGGCTTGTTCCCTCCGTTGATAATTTTGGAACGACGGGTGAGTCGACGGAGCACAGAAAGCTTCTCGATTGGCTAACAACGCAATTCATGGAGCATGACTGGTCAACGAAATGGCTGGTCCGCGAGATACTGTTATCCGATGCTTATCGACGGCAGGTGTTGGAGCTCCCTGAGCAGCGCGAGATCGATCCGGACAACAAGCTATTCGTGCGTCGAAAAATGAAGCGGCTATCGGGCGAATCGATTCGAGATTCTTTGCTTGGACTGAGCGGAAGGCTTGATCAGTCCGCAGTGAATTCGATGAACAGCAGCAACAAAGTGAAGGAGGATTACGGGTTTCAGCATAGCGATCGTTATCGCACTGTTTACGGGCCTTGGTTTCGCAACGCGTTGCCGGTTCTCTTCACGGAATTCGATGGCCCAAACCCTAGCTATTCATCGGGAGAACGGTACGTAAGCACCGTGGCACCTCAGGCATTGGCGATACTCAACAGCCCATTTACTCAGGAGTCAGCCAAGCGAATTGCGGGACAGATCCACGCCCTGTCGAGTCGTTCGAAAGAGGGTGCAATGACGCGAGAAGACCAGATCCAGGTTTTGTTTCATTGGATCGTATCGCGATCCGCCTCCCCCGCCGAACTCGACTGGGCTGCAGGTTTGGTTTCGAATAATCAACCGGACGATTGGGAAAAGCTGGCATTGTTCCTCATCGCAAGCATCGATTTTCGTTATCTTGACTGAAGGTCAAACCGAATCATGTCCACCAGAATCTCTCTGACATACGAGGACTACATCACCATTCCTGCGGATGGGCTTCGTCATGAAATCATTGATGGAGAGCATTTCGTGAATCCAGCACCCAATCTACATCACCAGCATGTTTCTCGGCATCTATTGCACCAATTAATGACCAAGATCGAAATGGCTGGAAATGGTGTGGTTTTGAATGCACCGGTTGATGTTCAATTGGGTTCGCATGACATTATCCAACCGGACTTGGTCTTCGTTTCCTCAGCGCGTCGCTCGATTTTGACTACATCCAGGATTAAGGGGGTACCAGATTTGGTGATCGAGATCCTTTCACCTTCCAATGAAAAATACGATTTGCATATTAAGCGACAGCTCTACGAACGGTTTGCAGTACCGGAGTATTGGATCGTTCATCCTGACAAACGAAGTGTGCTGCAGTTGGTCTTGATAGGTGATTGTTATCGAGAGAAAGAATGCTTCGATGAAATTGTGATGACAGTTCCTCCCTACACCCACGTTGACTTGACGTGCATCTGGTAGGTCACATCTGATTGGACGCTGCCTAGAGTCTGTCCGAAAACCATTATCCGTTCTATCGCTAGCCGCGGTTTTCGATGTTTTTCGGATCGCCCCTTCCAATAGGGAAACGCCACGGACGGTTCTTCTGCACGAGGCAGTATCGGGTGCTATAATTAGTTGCCAGCAGTATCATGGCGATCGTGCCCCAGCAGCCGCGCCGCCTGAGTGCATTCTTTTCACCAACGCTAGACAGGTTGCCCACCATGACTCGGCCTCCTTTGCTTCAGTCACGGTCCGATGGACGCTTTTTCAATTCGCAGTTGCGGGCCTACCGGGGGCTGCGAAAGCGAGTCGATCTCCTGCAGCGATCGTGGTCGAATGACACGGAGCAGCTCGAACAAAGTCGGCAAACTTTGCTGCAACGATTCGCCGAACAGGAGGTGCAGCTACTTGCTAGTCAGTCCGACCAGAAGCACCGCGCGCTTGAAGATTGGGATTTGGAGAGAGATCGCTCCATCGAGTATTCCGAACGCGAGTTCCTCACCTCAGTAGAGCACGAGAAGCGTGCTGTTGAGAAATTGAAGGAGAGTTTCGTTGCAGACAAACAAGCTCTCAAAAAGCGTCGCGAGGACGAGATAGCAAAAGCGCATAAGACGCTTGAGCAAGCCAAGGCTTCCGCGTTGCATTTGCGAGAGAGCATACGAACCAAGCTGGAGAACGAACGCCGATACTGGTCAAGCGCGCTTGCTGAACTGAACGAATGGATGCTCCTAAAGACCGGCAAAGTCATGGGCGAGACGGGCGTTTCCATCCCGCCAAATACGCTTGAAGAGATCGAGCGCACCCATGACTTGCAGCGATTGGCGAAGACAGTCGAAGAACGGAAGCGAAATTTGTCGGACGCGCTAAATCGAGTCCGAAGCTTTGCAAAGACGAAGGGCATGACTTTTTTGGGACTGCAAGCGCTGGGTCCCATTTTGAGCATTGCAGGAGCAGCAGTTTGTTGGTGGTTTGGTGTTCCAATCTTGTTTGTCATTCTGCTGGCGACAGTCGGATCGCTCGTCTTGACTGCGATATTGCATTACATGGCCCGCCCTCTTCTCGGCAGGGCCTTACAAAGGTTTGCACCTGAGTTAGAGGGGCTTCAAGCCGAGGTTCGCGAATGGCTTGCGCAAGGTTCGAAGCTAGCCGATCAAAACTACCAGAATGATCTTCAGAAATCGGCTGCCGATCATGCCGCGACGTTGGAGAGAGTCGAATCGGAGTATCGAGCCAGCCGCGAAAATCTTCAGCGAAAGTTGGAGCGAGACACCGAGCAAGTTCGGACGAGCCAGCAAAAGAGACGCTGGGATTTGGTTCATGGTCGAAAAAGTCAGATGGAGGCCAGCGACCATAAGTGGGAACCGATTCTCTCATCCATGGAAGAACGTTTTCGGCAAGAGAGCGCATCGCATCACTCGGGTCGTGATGGTGAGTTGAAGGCATTGCAGAGTCAGTTTCTCCAATCGCAGCTTCGCTATGCCCACCGATGGAAAAAGGGTGCGGAGCACGTCGCGGATTGGATGGATCGAGTCAATCTGTTTTTCCATGAGTCCCAGCCGGATTGGAATTCCGAGTGCTTCGAACGAGGCGATTGGCCTCGAGATCCGCAGAGTTTGATCTGGCGCATCGGCTCTAGTCCGGTGCAGGATGGTCTCGCGGACGCCGCAGCCGCCTGCAGTCCAGATCTCCGATCGAAAGGAGCCGAGTGGCCAGTTGCTTTCGATCTTCTGTCGCACGGTGCGATCATCCTTCATGCCTCCCCGGAAAATGAGAGCTCGACCGACGGCTTGATCAGCAATCTCCTTCTGCGTGCGATTACTTCGCTCCCTGCCGGAGCCATGCGAATGACAGTCATCGACCCACAAGGGCTTGGTAAGAAAGTCTCTTGGTTGATGGCCCTAGCCGATGTCGATCCCGGTTTGGTGGGTGACCGCGTTTGGACTCAACCGTTGCATATTGCAGATCGGTTAGCGAGTATTGCTAGATCATGCGAAGACATCATCCAGCAGAGCTTGCGAGACAAGCATGCAAACCTTTACGAATACAATCTCACCGCGGGTCCGATGGCGCTGCCATATCGCTTGATCGTTTGGGATCAGTTTCCTTTCGGGTTGGATGACAGCTCGTGGCAATCGCTTTGTTCAATCCTGGCTGCGGGTGGACGGTGCGGAGTGGGTGTGATCCTCCGACTTTCGAAATCGCACGTGTGGCCATCATTTGCAGACCCTAAGAAGCTGGAAGAGTTTGGTTTGCACCTGGACTTGGATATCGTCGACGGGAAGGAGCGCGTGAGATGGATGCAAGATGATCTCAGGCATGCTCCGGTCCAATTAGCAGTTCCTCCCAACAGTGAGCAAATCAAGACAATCATGCGTCACCAGCTAGAGCATGTCTCGCAGCTTGGACGCCTCATCGTGCCATTTGATTCGATTGCGGTACCAACCGAAGAACGCCAAGTATCCTCCTCGGCCGATTCTCTTGCGATTCCGCTTGGTGTCGCGGCATCGGGTCGGACGCAATTGATGAAGCTCGGGTTTGGGACCGCACAGCATGTTTTGATTGCAGGGAAGACGGGGTCAGGCAAGTCGTCGCTTCTGCATACCATGATTACCAGTGCGGCATTGAAGTATTCTCCGGAGGAGTTGCGTTTGGTGTTGCTCGACTTCAAGAAGGGGGTTGAGTTTCAGGTTTACTCGGAAGCGAAAGTTCCTCACGCGGATATTATCGGTATCGAGAGCAAGCGTGAGTTTGGTGTTAGCACTTTAGAGTATATCGATCGTATTATGCACGCCCGAGGCGAAGCGTTTCGCAGTCGAGGTGTACAGGATCTACCGAGCCTTGAGAAAAAGCATCCAGAAGTCCGGATGCCGCGCGTTCTGATCGTCATCGACGAATTTCAAGAGCTGTTTGTAGAAGACGACAAAATCTCGCAACAGGCCTCGATGTTGATGGATCGAATCGTTCGCCAGGGGCGTTCCTTCGGGATCCATTTAGTGCTTGCATCACAAACGCTCGGGGGTGCCTATTCCCTTCCGAGAACGACCTTGGCACAAATGGCGGTTCGCATCGCGCTGCAATGCGATAGTTCGGACGCGATGCTTATCTTGGGAGAAGACAATACCGCTGCAGAGAGACTTCGCTTTTCCGGACAAGCGATTTACAACGAGGCGGGCGGCAGGATCGAGAGCAATCAAGGTTTTCAGGTCGCTTACATCGACAAAGAAACGCAGTTGCATTTTCTACATCAGATTCCCTCTGCCCCCATCCCCCATGATGCGACCACCAATCCGATGGGGCGGTGCATCGTCTTTGAAGGCCATAAACCAGCGGTATGGGATGACCAAGTTCTGGAGCGGTTGCTTCAACAAACAGCCAGGAAGGACGACGGTAGCTTCCCAATGATTTTGGGGGATAGTGTTTCCATCGATCCCCCCATCGTTCATTGGATTCAACGCAATGCGGGACGAAACATCGCCGTGGTTGGTCCGGATGAAGGAGTGGCCGCCAGTATCTTGGCTGGAACCATACAAGGCATTCAGTGGCTTGCTCGAAACACTTCGAAAACTGAAATCCCCAACGTTTATGTGCTCAATGGAGCGAGATCAGAGGACGTCTCCTTAGCCTCCGTCATCGACCGCTGCGCCGGTTTTGTGGGGGCTCATGTCATTGCACCGCGAGACATTGAACCTTTTTTTAGGACGTGCAAGGAAGAGCTCGATCGGAGACTCCAATCGAGCGACACAAAGCATCCTGTCCAGCTTATCTGCATTCCGAACATTTCTCGATTTCGAGAACTAAGGAAAGGGGACGAGTTCGCTTATGGTGGTGGCGAAACATCACCGCAACCCGATGCGATCCTCAGCGAGCTTTTGAAAGATGGCCCAACGGTCGGAATGCACATGTGGCTTTGGGCCGATTCCGCGTCTACGTTGGGAAGGTGGCTATCGAGGCAATCGATGCGCGATCTGGAATTACGCGTGCTAATGCAAATGAGCGCTAACGATTCAAACCAGCTCATCGACTCGAATGTCGCTAACAAGTTGGAACCGCACGTCGCCTTGATTCAAGATGAGATGGACGGAAAGCCTTGCAAGTTTCGTCCCTTTGCTTGGAAAACGCTGCCAGCATTCCGTTGAGACTTGCCTTCCGTTGAAATCAGGCCTCTTAATTGGCCTGCGCCGAGTTTGTCAGGCACCATTGAATGCCTTACAAAAGAAAAAGCCCCACCCAACTGAGATCGGTCACGCCCGAAATCCGATCTTTCGCTGAGTGGGGCAAGTTTCGTTATTCTTTGGGATGGGCGGCAGATAGCCAGCCCTTATCGCTGAGCTCACTACGACATGTCGTCGACTCGCGACATACAAAGCATTACTCTTTTTCGGATTTAGGCAAGAACCAGGGCCAGGAATTTTAAAAAAATTTCGCCCCCTCATGTTCGCTTATGTGATGGACCGCTGCAAGGTCCGTTTGGGCAAGCGAGAGGGCCATCCACCGACAAGGGCTTGCATTAGTTGACTGCGGTCTCATGATAAGGGACTCTGCGGGTCGCGAATTAGCTTGAACCTGCTTTCCTTCTCGGATCAATCGACGTGGACCAAACCGACGATGCAATTCCGGAATCATCCCATTCCGGAACTCCTGCGGACGCTTCCAATTTGAAATCGGACGCATCAGACGATGCGACGAATCGCATCTCTGAGGTGGAGCCGCGCTGTGAGTCAGTGTTAAGCCATCCGCATGCGTCTTCGTTATGGACCAGGATTCGGGAAGCGGCCGGAACGGTCTATGGTGATATCGGAACAAGCGTTTTGTACTGCGTCATGGAATTGACGCGAGAGACGATCAAGCTGAAGAATCACCATTTGCCAGCGGAGGAACTCTCGGGAATGATCGCGGCCGGCGGAACTGGCCTTGTTAGCGACAACGAAGCGTTGGGCAGTTTGAGTTTGGTCTTTTGGGCCTTGGTGTTTTTGACCATCAAATACGACTTGCTCATCATGCGAGCGGATAACCGAGGTGAGGGAGGGGATTTCGCACTTTGGGGGCTCCTCAAAGGTTACACGGGCAAGATTTTTGGTCTGAGTGCGATCGGATTTTTGGTGGTTACTGCAGCAGGGATGCTCGCAGCCGATGGTGTCATTACTCCTGCTATCAGTTTGCTCGGCGCTTATGAACCGCTCGGGGAGCAGTGGGCTGTACTCGCAACATTGGTGAGCTTGTTTGTTCTTTTCAAACCGCAGTGGAGAGGAACTAGCAAAGTTGGCGGTTTCTTTGGCTGGTTCATGCTCATGGTTTGGTTTCCTTGGATTGCACTCAAAGGGATTCCGTGGATTTTTCGAAACCCGGAGGTCTTCCAAGCGATCAACCCGATGTATGCGTTTGACTTTGTGACCAGTTTCCCAACGTTGGGGATGTTCGCCATTTTTGGCGTGGTGGTACTGGCGATCACGGGGGGTGAGGCCAAGTATGCCGACATCGGGCACTTCATGCGTAGAACCGATAAAGAGTGCTCCGAGGGGATGAGTGTGTCCCCTGAAAACTCCGGTCGACGTCCGGTTATGATGGCTTGGTATTCGATTGTTCTGCCGTGTCTTTTAATCAATTACGCCGGACAAGTCGGTTATCTGCTTGAGAAGGGAGTGCCTTCCCGTTGCAACACCTATTTTGCTCTCACCCCGCATTTCGATGGGATGGTGGGACTCAATAACTTTTTCTATGGGTTCGATCTTATAGTCGCTGCATGCGCTGCATTCATCGCATCGCAAGCTCTCATTACCGGCATGTTCTCCATTGTTAAACAAGCCATTGCACTTGGGTTCGCACCGCGTCAATTGGTTCGCTACACGAGTCATGAAGCAGAGGGGCAGGTCTATATCCCGTCCGTCAATTGGGCGTTGTTCACAGGCTGCGTGATAGCCACGTTAATGTTCCGGACTGCGGGTAACCTGGCGTCCGCGTACGGGATTGCGGTCACTGCGACGATGGGTATCACAACGATCACGTTCGGATATGTCGCGTATTACCGGTGGAACTGGAAGCTGTGGTTAGTTTACTTGGTGTGCGGTCCCATCTTGGCAGTCGACTTGCTCTTCTTCTGCAGCAATTTGACCAAGATTGCAAGTGGTGGCTATTTCCCAATCACGATCGCGGCAGTGCTCGTCGTCATTATGTTGACTTGGCAGTGGGGCCGAAAGCAGATGGCTCGCGCTTTTTACGACTTCGGTTTTCGAGAAGGGAAGAAGATTGATTGGTTGGTCATGCTTCGTGAAAAAGTGGATGAAATTCAATTTGCGATCAATGAAAACTTGCCGCTTGCTCGAATGCTGATCCAGGGGCGTCGCCGGCTGGTAGAAAGCGACCGCGCGGCAGTCTTTCTCTGCTCGCAGCCAATTCGAACGCTGGACGACTATACGCCAGTCACCCTTCGAGTGTTCTTGAAGAAGTATGGCGTTCTTCCTTCGAATATCACTCTTTTTCACATCAATCAGATTTCCAATGCGACTTACGACGATGCGCGTCGCTACGAAGTCATCAAGCTCGGCAACGACATCTACGCCGTGAACGTGACCTATGGTTACATGGAGCAAACGGATATTCGCGGCGCGTTAAAGGATCTGCGAAGGCGCGGATTGATCGATATCTCGGCGGAAAGATGGATTATCGAAGTAGGAGAGGAGGAGATCATCAGCCAGCCCGATTTGCCGTGGTGGCAAGCTCTCCGCGTTCACATGTTACGCCTTGTTCTTCGTTTGTCGGCTCCTGCGCACAAGTACTACGGTCTTACGTACGATGCCGGCATTTCGAAGGAATTGATTCCCATCGTCTTTGGGAAGAGTGGAGTTCGTATCCGATTGCCGGAATTGGAAGTAAGCGAAGAGGCGCAGGCTACTTGCTAGGCAATCAAGCCCCAGTCACAATACGTAGCCGCTCTCCGACGATCCCCCAATAGCCCGAGCAGAATTTTATTTCGCTCACGAGGTTTGCAATGTTCGATATTCAGCGAATGTGCGTATGGTTGCTGGTTGCTACAGGTGTTCTGGCCTTCGCCCCAAACTCACTGGCAGACCGACCGAACATTCTGTTCATCTTTTCGGATGATCACGCTCGAGCGGCGATCAGTGCTTATGGTTCAAACGTGAATCAAACACCTCACTTGGATAAGCTCGCGTCCAAGGGGGCAAAGTTTTTAGAGTCCTACGTCACCAACTCCATTTGCACTCCGAGTCGCGCGACGTTGCTCACTGGGCAATACTCGCACCTCAACGGTGTCCCCGTCTTCAATCGCTTCGATGGCTCACGGGATCACGTGGCGAAGCACTTGCAGAAGAACGGGTATCACACAGGGATGATTGGGAAATGGCACTTGGGCTCCAACCCTACTGGGTTTGACCGTTGGATCGTTTTGCCCGGCCAAGGTTCCTATGTTGACCCCGCTTTCATTACACCCCAAGGCCGCGTGACGATTGCAGGTCATTGCACCGAAGTTACGACGGAGCTGGGAATTGAGTTCTTAGAAAATCGCCCCAAAGACAAGCCATTCTTTTTGATGCTTCATCACAAAGCTCCCCACCGCGCTTGGGACCCGGACGAAAAGAACAAGGCGTTATTTGCGTCGAAGCAGTTCGCAGAGCCGAAGACCCTATTTGACGACTACAAAACTCGCCCCGCTGCACTTCCTGAAAACGAGCAAACGGTTGCCAAGGATCTCACCCGAAGAGACCTCAAGCTAGTCCCTCCCGAGGAACTCACGCAACAACAGCGCAATGCTTGGCTGAACGAAAAGCCAATGCAGCTCGAGGTGAACGGAAAGATTCTGGAAGGAAAAGATTTAGTACGTTGGAAGTACCAACGCTACATGCAAGACTATTTGGCTTGCGTGCAGGGGGTGGATGATTCCGTCGGCCAAGTAATGGAATACTTGAAGGCGAACGATTTGGAGAAGAACACCATCGTTATCTACACAGCGGACAACGGCTGGTATCTCGGAGAGCTTGGGTTGTACGACAAGCGATTCATGTACGAACCTGGGCTTCGCACTCCTCTGCTAGCTGCCGGGCCTGGCATTCGAGCGGGAGTGGAACCATCGGCAATGGTCGCCAATATCGACATCGCGCCGACGCTACTGGATCTAGCTGGCATTCCCATTCCCGACTTCATGCAAGGAGTCTCCTTCAAACCTTTGTTGCAGGGAGAAACACCCGCCAAGTGGAGAAAGAGTGTTTACTACCGCTACTATCACTCTCCCGGACACCACAACACACAAGCTCACTACGGTGTGAGAACCGAGTCGCACAAGCTGATCTACTACTGGAATAAAGATCTCTACGAGCTGTACGATCTGAAAGCGGATCCCGAAGAACAAAACAATCTGATGTTCGAAGGGGTCGAAAAACTGTCTCCGGAAAACAAAGAGCTATTTGAAGCTTTGAAGAGTGAGATTTCCAGGCTTCAAACCGAGTATCGGGATGACGGTCAGTACGCGAACGCC
>JALOQZ010000104.1 GCA_025459245.1 Pirellula sp. | reverse complement strand
AACACGCGAGTCGAATCTACTTTCTCCACTGATTCGCGAACGGTCAGGGTATCTTTCTGGGAATCATCGATCTGACAAGCTGCAAAGAACGCCTTCAATCGATAGTGGTCCGCATGCGATAAGGGATCGGTTTTATGGTCATGACACCGGCAGCACCCCATGGTAAGTCCGAGAAACGCGCTCGCCGTGGTCTCGGTTAAATCCGCCATCCACTCTGCGCGAGCCCTATCCTCCTCTTGAAATAATTTGGCCGCATTGTCATACGGGCCCAATCGTAAATATCCGGAGGCAATCAATGGTTCAGATTGGGCTACTAGGTCTGCTTCAGTTGTTGGTGCACCGGATGGTTTTGGTGCATCCGCTGCCAGCTCATCTCCTGCAATCTGTTCCAATACAAATCGATCGAATGGTTTGTCCCGATTGAACGCTTGCACAATATAATTGCGAAACTTCCATGCGTTAGGACGGAACTCATCCCAGTCGAAGCCATTGCTGTCGCTATAACGAACGACATCCAACCACATGCGAGCCCAATGCTCACCGTAGCGAGGTGAGTTGAGCCACTTATCGATTTGTTCCGTGTCTCGAAGGAGAGGATTTCCTCGCTCGTAATCCTCTACGTCGCTGGTGTTCAAAGTCAATCCGGTGAGATGAAGCTTGAGTCGTCTCAACCAATCCCTGTCCTTTGAGTCAGGTGCAGGTATTTGTTCGGAATTTTCCCATTGCGATAACAGAAAGGCGTCGATGGGATTCCAAACCCAAGCTTCCAACTTAACAGAAGGGACCGAGGGGCGAGAGATTGGCTGTAGCGACCAGAGTTGCAATCGGGCCTCCCCAAATCGTTGACGAATTGGGTTGTCGGGATTGTGAAGCTCGGGGAATGTTTGTTGATCATCAACGGAAGATGTCGTCTCGGGCCTTTCGTCCGCGAACGCGAGAGAGGGAAGCGACAGTAGCAAAGCGATGGCGAATCCACCATTCATGCGAGTCACCTTTCCAATAGCCGATCGCAAAAGCATGAATGCCATCTGTACCAAGCCCTTATCCTTTGAACAAATCCGTGAGCGGCTTGGCAGAGCCAGAAACACCGGTCAACCGTTCGTCGCGACCGTTTACCAAATAGGATAAATGCTCGCAGTCGATTCCCAGCGCATGAAGGATCGTGGCATGAAGATCGCGAAAGGGAATGGGCCTTTCGACTGCCATCAGTCCGATTTCGTCCGTAGCTCCGATCCGCAAACCAGGGCGAATCCCTCCACCGGCCATCCAGATTGTGAAGCCAGCTGCGTTGTGTTGGCGCCCCTTGTCCCCCTGCATCATCGGGGTTCTACCGAATTCGCTTGCCCAAATGACCAATGTGCTATCGAGCAATCCCGATTGCTTCAGGTCTTTCACGAGTGCTGCGACGGGTTGATCGGTCCATCGAGCTCGCGGCGTGTGATTGTCGACCAGTTTGCTATGGGCATCCCAACCATCTTTGTCCGGCATGTCATATAGCTGAACGAATCGAACCCCCTGTTCGACTAGCCTTCGGGCCAAAAGACATTTCCTTGCGAAACTCTGAGTCCGTTTGTCTTCATGATCAAGCCCATACAAGGAATGAATGTGCTTGGGCTCCTCTTCCAGGCGCCCGATCTCCAACGCTTCTGATTGCATGCGATAGGCGAGCTCATACGATGCGATCCGAGCGTCGAGCTCTTGCATGCCGGGGTACTGAGTCTGATGCTCTCGATTCAAGGATTGCATCAGATCGATCGAATCACGTTGATTGGAAGCAAACAAGGCGGGTGGTACCAAATTGGGGACCGGTTCGCCTACGGACCGAATGCGAGTGGACTGAAAGGCGGGAGGAAGAAAACCGTTGCTGTAGTTCGCAGCACCCCCTAATGGTCCTGCGTCGAAGAGAACGACATATCCTGGCAGATTCTCATTTTCCGAGCCGAGTCCATAGGTGATCCACGATCCGAGGCTCGCCTTGCCGGCTCGAACATCTCCCGTGTGTAGCTGGTAACTGGCTGGCGCATGATTGTTCGACTCCGCCTGCATCGAGTGAATCAGACAGATGTCGTCAGCCAGCTCCGCCATATGCGGGAACAATTCACTGACCCAAATCCCGGATTGACCGAACTGTTTGAACCGATAGGGGCTGGCGAGAAGTTTGTCTTCGCAGCCGTGAAAGACGTTCGAGTGCACCGACTTGTTCAACGCTTCCCGAATCGATGACGGGACCGGCTGGCCATCCAGTTTCTGCAATTCCGGTTTGTAATCCCAAGTATCGATTTGGGACGGGCCACCGACCATGAAAAGAAAGATGACCGACTTGGCTGTCGGAGCGAAATGGGGTAGCCGCGCCGCCATAGGACGGAGCGGATCGATGTCGCCGAGCGATCGTCTCGGCGGTGTGGCAAACGTGGAGTCCCTTTGGAGCAGAGCGTATGCAGCAGCCGCACCCAAACCTCCCCCCAGCGACTGCAGAAAGCCGCGCCGGTTGAACGATTCACCGAAGACCCGATAGGATGGGAGGCGATTGCTTTGTTGGTGGAGAGGCATAGACGGTATAGTATACTCCACATGCGATTGTCTGGCGGGTTTCGGAGTTTCGATCTTCGTCGGCTTGCACTCTTTATCAACCTCAACGGCCGATGCGTCTCAATATTTCAAGCTTGCAAACCAAATCGTGGGTCTGGCTACTGCCGGGAATCTGTATCGCGGGCTGCGATGCACCCACCAGTGATTCCCAAGCACCCTCCCGGAGGGACGCATCGGCTGCGACCACAAAATCCGCTTTAGACGAGAAGACGATCGCCAATATTGAACGATTTTGCGGCGACTGCCATCCTCTCCCCATCCCATCGACCTTCCCCAAAGAGAACTGGGCTGCAGAAGTCCGTCAGGGGTTCAAATTTTATATCGAGTCGAAGCGGACTGATTTGCCCGAGCCAATCCAACGGGACGTGATTCGCTATTACGAAGAACGAGCAAACGACGTCGTGGTCGTGCCTCGAGCGGACACGATGATCGTTCCCCCAAGCCCGGTTCGTTTCGAACCCAGCGATCCGATTGCGACCGCCGATGTCGCGCCGGCCACCGCTCACTTGGTATGGCAGCAGTCCGAGAGAAGTCTCCTGTTTACCGATATGTACTCGGGTACTTTAAAACGTTGGTCTCCCGGCGCGGTAGGTCTGTCGGTAAGCAGAAGGTCGCCGTTCCCGATTCAAGCGGGACAACCGGACGCTAGCGCGTTGCGGCTAATGAATGGCGAACCGGACGCTAGCGCGTTGCGGCTAATCAAGTCGAAAGCCGCTGCGTCAACCGGAGATTCCTTGGAGTTGATCGCGGAAGGGAGGAACTTTTGCCGGGTCGCTCCGTTTGATTGGGATGGAGATGGCCACATGGATTACATCTTAGGTGAGATGGGAAGCTTCCGAGTTGGCGATCACGAAAACGGCCGCGTTTCTATTCACTTCGGCGGTGACAATCCGCAATCGACCGTCATTGCTGAGGGGCTTGGAAGGACCGTGGAGGCAAAGCCATTTGATTACGATCAAGACGGAGATCTCGATTTGGTCGTGATCGATTTCGGCTGGCGCGATTCGGGGTCGGTGAAGCTATTGCGCAACCAAGGTGGAGAGAAGCGTTCCCCGAAGTGGAGTTTAGAGGTCATCGACGATCGCCACGGAGCTTTGGGGGTCGAATTCGCGGATCTGGATCAAGACGGGAAGATGGATTTCGTTGTCGCGTTTGCGCAGGAATACGAAACGGTCGAAGCATACTTACAGCGAGAGAATGGGATGTATGAAAAGCAATTGATTCTGCAGTTGCCGGATCCTTCGTACAACTCGAGCGCATTTCAGTTGGTCGATCTCGACAAAGATGGGCTGATCGACGTAGTTCACACCTGTGGAGATGTGATGGATTCGCTGCTACCCAAACCCTATCACGGATTGCGATGGGTCAAGAATTTGGGGGGAGGCAAATGGGAGAATCGCGAGCTGGGATTGTTGGTGGGGGCACTGCAATCGGCGGTTGCGGATTTCGATGGCGACGGTGATCTCGATATCGCTTGCGTCGGTCTATTTCCCCATGGCGGCAGCGCTGGCCCAGGAGCATTCGATTCTATTTGTTGGTGGGAACAGCGGACACCGGATGAATTCATCAGGCACAGTGTGGAGCGTGATCGATGCTCCCACGCCTCGTGCGTTGCGGCCGACGTTGACGGCGACTCGCGTATCGATCTCGTGGTTGGCGAGTGGTTGGACGACAAACAGAAAGGTGCGTTTCGCGTCTTCCGAAACTTGCCCGCAACAACGCCGGTATCGTCGAAACTTGGTGAAGTTCCACAAGCGAACTAAAGACCTATCCGGAATCCATCAGCCGCTCTGGCGCAAGCCGCGGTTTCTGATGGTGTTCGGATACGTGTTACAGGCCGATAGCTTCTTTCGTGAAGCGTTCTGCTGGCGCGGCGCCAATCTCGTACTCATGGACGTCTATCACAGTAATGTACTTCCCGGATTGAGACTTTCTCTCGATCGTCGCTTTCATCGGAACTACCGCGTCGCCCCGTTTTTCGTATTCAAGCTTACCGATAACGATCATGCCATCTTGTACATAGCGATATCTGGTAGGCGTAAATCCAGAGACATTCGCAAACTCTACTTCCAGTTCGAACCTCGATTTGTTAGGTGCAATCACTTCCGCTTTCAAAATGACATTCTCTGACGCTGCTGAAGGTTGTTGAAACGAAACGAAAACAATCTCTTTATTTTCCCTTTGCAAATGAGCGGAGATCGGAGTCGTTAGCAATTGTGAGAAGTTATCGATGACATTGACTGATCGCGTGAACTCGTTTTCCCTACCAAGCTTGATTTGACCGTCCGCTTTCACAGCGGTGAAGGAGCCGTTTGGTGTGGAGACTTCAAAAGTCGTTTTTCCAGATTCTTCGATATCCTCTCGGAAAAACCCCTCTAGTTTGACCGGATCCACATTTCCAAAAAATGCAATCAACTTCGTGCGATCGTGATCCAGTGAGGGGTCATTGTTATCCTCTCCTGTCTCACGTACTGTTGCCTTGCCACGGCCGTTATACATCCCGATCTCAATCTTCTGAAGATCCTTAAGCACTTTGGCTGCCAAGGGACTATCTATCCGCTTGATCCTGTCAGCGATGCTTTCTGACCTCGCTTGCGCGGCATTAAACATCGACACAACCACGACGAGAACGACTGATGTGATTTGGAACATTTTCATGGGTGAGATCCTTGATAGCCGGAGGCTTGCAAAGTTTCTTTTTGAAACGATCTGAATGTAATCGAAGCGAACTATGAGAAGGCTGCCGTTAAATCTATAGTGGATATATTCAATATCAGCTTCTAAACTCACACATTGGAGCGACGCATTTGGCTGCTTATATTCTGGTAAGAGTCGAGATCAGCGATCCCGAGCAATACAAAAAGTACACGCAGGAGACACCTGCGGTGATCGCTCAGTACGGTGGCAAGTTCATCGTACGCGGAGGGCCGATTCAAAACATGGAAGGTCCTGAGGAGAGTGGCAGGATTGTGATCCTCGAATTTCCTAGCATGGAAGATGCGAAGAAATTCTATTACTCGGAGGAGTACCAACGGGTTCGGCTGCTTCGGGAAGGAGCTGCTCGGGTGCAGCTTTTTGCAATCGATGGTTTTTGATTGCTCGGTTCTCCCGATAGCTTCAGCACGCTAACCCATCAGTGGTTTGAGCTGATCGATCCATTTGGGAATCGCTTCGAGCGGTGGCTCCTTGGCTTCGTACTCGAGCGCGACCCAGCCGCTGTAGCTGGAGTCTCTCAGGATCTTCACCACTCGCTTCAAATCGGTTTGCTCGTGTTTGCCGTTAGGATAGATATCCACCTTGATCTGCGCATTGATCGCGTAAGGTGCAATCTGAGCCAGCTCCGAGTAAGGATCCGAGGTCGATCGGAAGTTGCCCGAGTCGAAGTTGATGCCGAAAGAAGGTGCCTTCACTTTCTGTACAATTTCCAACAACCCCTCCGCCTTGGCGGTCACCCCGCCATGGTTCTCGAGCCCCAAGTAAACGCCTTTCGTGGCTGCGTACTTGGAGACGGCTTCGCAAGCCTTCACGCAGCGATCGACGGTCGCTCCCCATTCGTCTCCCTTCGGTTGATTTCCTGCAAAGATCCGAATGGCCGGCGCACCAAGGATGGCATAGCGGTCGATCCAAAGCTTGGTATGCTCGATATCCGCTTGCAGCTTTGCATCATCTTTCTGGCAATAGTCATTGCGAATTGCCCCGCCCGAAATCGTAATACCTCGACGATGGCAATGCTGCTTGAGCTCGACCAAATATTCCGTCGTAACTTCCTTGGGGAAGTAATAGCTGGTCAGTTCAGCACCGGGAATCCCGAGCTCGTGACAGTAATCAACGAACTTGAACAAATCCCATCCCGAATCAGGCTTGGTCAGAAAATCGCGGAGCGAGTAAGCAGCCAAGCTCAGCCGCAATTGCGATGGCTTCAATCGAGGAAATGGGTCGATTGCACGAAGTGGGGACGCCGCCACCGCTGCGGTGCAGAGAGCTGTTCCGGCAAGAAAGGATCTTCGTTCTATCATCGAGTGGGACTCCAGGTTCAAGGAGAAGGGAGGAAGTTAGTCAGGATTGCTGAACGGGATAGCGTCGTATCTAGCGAGGCCATTCCAGGACCAAAGGCAAATGGTCGGAGGCTTCGGTCGCTATCGAATAGGCACGAAACGGTACATCGCGCCCAACGCCATGAACGAACACAAAATCGATTTGACGGTTCGGGTCGCGCGTCGGGATGGTGGCAACCGCAGGATTATAAGCCGGGAATGGCCACGCTTTGGTAATCGTCTGCATAGGAACGGATTCGTTGACGGCATTCATATCGCCTGCCAAGATTCGCAGGCCTCCGTCGGGGAGTTGGATCTGTACCAATTCCTCCGCTTGCTGGGCTCGGAGCTGGTCGTGAGCATGATCCAAATGCGTTCCGATGATATGAACGGAACGTGCGCCATCGCTAGTCGCGCCGATCAAGGCGATGCGTTGCTCGCGTCCGGGTAGATTGGCAAGTTGCTGAACCCGATGTTCCTTCCAAGGATGCTTGGACAAAAGCGCTTGACCGTACGCACCTCCTTGTAGATCAATCGCCTTTCCAAAGACGACATACATATCGGTCAATCGCCCCAGCTCTGCCGCTTGATCCACCCCGCCCGATCGAGTCACATTCTGGTCGACTTCTTGGAGAGCGACCCAGTCGGGATCGGCATCGCGAATGATCTTGGCAATCCTTAGCAAGTCAACCTTGTCGTCCATGCCACGGCCATGATGGATGTTGTAGGACATCGCTCGAAACTTCAGAGGCTTGGAAGACTCGCGAAGAATCGCAGTGACGGGAAAGTGATCCGAAGGAGTCCGGCCATCCCTATGCGTCCGGTCGATGCGGGCGGTTCGAACAACCCAGTGAGAAGAAACGCCGATCCAATCGATCCTAGCACCCTTCATATTCTCTAAACGAAAATTGCAAAACGTCCCTTCGTCAGTATCGGGCTGCGGACTCTCGGAGTGCGTATAAGAGTCGAGTAACTTGGTCGTATTAGCCTGCGAGGCATCGTCCGAAAAAAGTGCATCGTGTGGTTTCGTTTTCGCGCCGGCATTGAAGTCACCGGTGATGACGATGCGATGCCCAGCTCCTAACTCGGATACTTTGGACCGAATCAGTTTGGCAGACTCGAAACGAGCATTGCCTCCTTGATGATCGAAGTGGGTGTTGAGAAAAAGGATCGGCAACGCGTCTTCCGACAATCGGTCGCGCAGCTTCACCCAAGTCGCAATGCGGGGCAAGGCTGCATCCCAACCTTTCGATCCGACTTTGTCTGGCGTGGGACTTAGCCAAAAGTGCCCTCCCTCCAGTTTTTCAAAACGATCTTTGCGGAAGAAGAGAGCTGCCATCTCCCCTTTCTCGGATCCATCGTCTCGGCCCACCCCAAAACTTTCCAGCTGAGGGAATTGCTGCGAGATGAATTCTTTTTGAAAGGCAAGCGTCTCCTGGGTCCCGAGAAAATCTGGGTCGAAGCGCGCGATGGTCTCTACTAGCAAATCCTTACGTTTGTCCCAGCGATTCTCTCCGTCGTTGGCGGTCCCGAAACGGATGTTGAAACTCATCACGCGAACCGGAGAGGATTCAGCTTGAAGCAATGACGCTGGATAGAGTCCGACAAGGAGGCAAGCGACCTGGAAAAGGATCGCAAGAGCAAATCGACGGGGCTGATGCTGGAGCAGGGATGGTAGCAAGCTCATGAGACGGACACTTGTTGCGTGGATTCCCGGATTGGGAGCGGAGGGGAAGGCGGAAACGGAAGGCTCGGGGTACGACGGAGTATTGTACTCCAGACACACCTAGACGGGGACAATCGTCGGCAATCCATTGATGGGGTTGGCGAAGACTTGAACGCGAATCCCAAACGCTTGCTCCAATAGCGGAGCCGTGAGAACTTGAGCGGGCGAACCAAAAGCGATAATCTGCTGCGATGAGAGCAAAGCGATCTTGTCTCCAAACATAGCGGACTGCTGTAGATCGTGAATCGACAGGATCGCAATCAATTGACGCTCTCGCACAACCGATTGAATTTTTCGTAAAGATTCAAACTGAAATCGAAGATCGAGTCCCGCAGTCGGTTCATCCAGGAGCAGGATGCTGGCTTCTTGAGCAAGCGACCTGGCAAGGATCATTCGCCGCCACTCACCTCCAGACAAGGTATCGAGAGTTCGATCTCGCAGGCTCCACATACCGGTCGCCTCGAGCGATTCGCGGACTCGTACTTCATCGAGTTTCGTCCAAGGCTGATACCAGCCTGCATGAGGTGCTCTGCCCAGCATTACCACTTCCTGCACCGTCAAGGAAGTTTCTCGCTGTTCAAATTGAGGCATCAACGAGACTCGTTGGGCAAGGGCACGACGCGTGAAGTCTCGAATGTCGGTTTCATCGATCCAAATCGCGCCGGATTCCGGATGCAACTGCCGAGCAATGGTTCGCAGCAAGGTTGTTTTACCTGCTCCGTTCGCACCCAGGAGAACGACGATCTCACCAGGCTCCAGCGTCAAACTAAGGTCCTTTAGAACCGGGACGTCCGTATATCGAAAGGAGAGTTTATCGATTCGCAATGGCTTGGTAGACACCTCGATCACCCTCCTCTTCTTCCAGGCCTGGAATAGGTTCGAGGGCGTCGCAACAGCAACCCTAAAAAGAAGGGGCAACCTAGCATGGCAGTGAGTATACCGACAGGAAGCTCCGCAGGCGCCACCACGGTTCTCGCGGCAGCATCTGCTATCAGCGTGATGCTAGCCCCCAGCAATGCACTCATCGGAATCAGCAACGTGTGACGTGTTCCCACCAAAAGTCGGGCGATCTGCGGCGCAATCAATCCGACAAAGCCAATCACACCCGCTGTCGAGACAGCTGCAGCCGTCGCCAGGCTTGCCGCGAGCACCACGGAAAGACGCAAACGAAACAGGTCTAGTCCGAGTGATTGCGACGCGATATCCCCGAGACTGTACGCATCCAACTGCCGCGCCATCATCCAAAGCCAAAACATTCCGGCGGTCGACAGTACGAGGACGGCCGGTAGAGTCTGCCAATTCGAGCTTGCGAGAGATCCCAAAAGCCAATTCAAAATCACCATGGTCTTTTGACCATCATGAACAAACATCAAAAGAGAGACGAGTGCGTTGGCCAAACTGCTCACAGCCACCCCGGCAAGCAATAGCGTCAGAGAAGATGTTCCGCGTCTGGACGATCCAATGACAAATACCAATCCAACGGTTGCGATCGCTCCCATCATCGCGAACATCGAAGTCGGGTTGAATCCAGCGACCGACCAAGTCCCTCCAACCACAACAGAGGTAGCGACTCCCAATGCAGCGCCGCTAGAGGCGCCGATCACGTAGGGATCGGCCAATGGGTTGCGGAACAAACATTGGAATCCCACGCCTGCTGTCGCCAAGGCGGCTCCAATCCAGAGGGATGCTACGACTCTCGGCAGCCTTAAACTTGAGAGGATCGTGAATTCCGAAAGCGATTCCTGGCTTTCTCGTTGTAACACCCACTGCCAAACGGTTTCAAGCGGAATCGATACAGGTCCGACCCCAAGGCTAATCAACGCCATTGCGAGCAACAGCAACAACGATATTGCGATGAGCCACCCACTCCTACTGCGACTCGCTTGTGGGAATGCGGTCGTCGTCTTCAAGGCTTCGGTTCCGCGTAGTCAGGTGCAACGGATTGTTTTTTTTCTCGCAGGGTTGCAGCAACCTCGGGATACACGACGCGGATGACCTCTTCCAATGCGGATAGCATGCGAGGCCCGCACCGAGAGATTAGATCTCCATCGATGACATGGATTCGCTGATTCTGCACCGCACGCATCCCAGCCCAGCCAGGGCGAGAAGCCATCTTTTGCACATCCACCTTTTCACTATGAGTCGTCGGTGCAAGGATCACATCTGGATTGCGTTGTAAGAGTGTTTCGCTGCTGACCCTTGGATAACGCGATGGGACGTCCGCAAAGACGTTTTCAATATTCGCCAATGCAAGCAGCTGGCCGATGAATGAGTCGGGCCCTGCGGTCATCAAAGGGTCGTCCCAAACTTCATAAAAGACCTTGGCACGCTCGCCGGGGCCGATCGAAGCGACCGATTGCTGCAGCTCCCTCAATTTGGACCGAAAGTGAACGATAAAGTCGCGAGCCTCTGTTTCCGTTCCAGTCATTCTGCCGAGCAAGCTAGCTTCTTCGAGCAGTTCTTCCACCGACTCGGGACCAATACCAATTAGCGGTATGTCCAAAGGCTCAAAGGTCTCTATCAACGCCTGGTGGCTATCCCACTTAAAGAGAATGACGTCAGGCTTGGCTGCGAGAATCGCTTCGCGACTGATTCCTTCGATCGTTCCTTTACCGACGACCGGTACCTGGAGTGCTTCCTCGGGATAGGTGCAGTATTCGGTTCTGCCGACGAGCTTGCTGCCCGCTCCCAACGCAAAGAGAAGCTCGGTTGTGGAAGGAGAAAGCGAGACGATTCGATTCGGCAACGTTGGAATGGTAACCTTGCGATCCAGTCGATCGATCAAGGTCATTGGAAAACCTTCATGTAAGGCAGTTGCCGCCGATCGAGAGTCTGTTTTCCTAGTGTCGCAGCCTGTCAGAAGCAGTCCGAGCAAGCATCCAAGGTGTGCCGCGATCGCAATTGCTTGTAGCTTCGAGCTTGGAAAGACCATGCCATTCGATAGTCCTCGGTTAGACAGCATGGTTTCGACTTTCGTATTCCCACCGCACAGAAAAGCAAACTTCAGAAGAACTCGGGCTGATGCTATCGGTGCCGATTTAGGTTGTCAATGAAATCGAACACGAGGTTAACGCCACCACAACCAAGCCATAAGTCCCAATCCGGCGACTACCCGGTACACAGCGAAAGGGACAAAGCCTCGCGATCGAACCCATTGCATAAACCAGGCGATCACCGCGTAAGCCACGACAAAGCTGGTGACGAATCCGATTGCCAAGCTCGTCCATTCCCCACCGGAGGGGATCGGTTCGGTGGCGAGATGTTTCAAAAGTTTGAATCCCGATGCAGCGAACATTACCGGAATAGCTAGAAAGAAGCTGAACTCGAGAGCGGCAGATCGGCTCAACCCAAAGACTTGACCGCCAGCGATGGTAGCCATCGAGCGGCTCGTACCGGGGAATGCCGCTGCCAAAATTTGAAAAAAACCGATCGCGATGGCTTGGCCCAGGCTCATCTCTTCCAGCGTTTCCGTCTTCGCTTGGTCGGAGTAAATCCGATCGATCACGACCATAGCAACACCGCCAATCACCAAAGCGATCGCGATCACCCATAAACTTTCCAAATTCTCGCCGATCAGTTCATCGATAAGAAAGCAAGGGATGGCCGTTACGACGAAGCTAACGAGGACCAAGGCGAGCGGGTGTCTGCACGATTCCCTCCATCCCTTTCGCAGCGAGCTTGCAAACGAAAAGAGAAAGCTTTTGAGCCTGTCTCGAAAGAACGCGATCACTGAGAGGATGGCGCCTAGCTGAATCACGACAGCGAACATTTTCCAAAACGGCAACGCGCGATCGATCCCGAGTAGCTCCTGGGTCAAAACGATGTGAGCCGTCGAACTCACTGGGAGAAATTCAGTGAGCCCCTCGACGATCCCTTGGAGTAACGCAGCGATATAGTCGGACAAGAAGGTTCTCGCAGGGGTAAAAACAGACAAAGAAAGGAGACATCATGATTTTGACCGCTGGTTGCGGGGCAATCGAACATTCCAAGGCTGAATTCCACGACCGCCCCAGATGATTGGAGAACTTTATCGTTGGTAACGGTTGTGCGGCTTGGCAACGGCAGCCCAGAGAATACACTGCGACGTATGAAGCCGAGACTAAGACTG
>JALOQZ010000103.1 GCA_025459245.1 Pirellula sp. | reverse complement strand
TGCCCGTCCTTGATCCGTCGATAAAGCTCGCGACGTGCATCGCAGTGTCGACACATCAAGCCGATGCCGACTTTCAAATTCTTCTCAACCGACTTCTTCGCCAACTCCAGCATCTTCACGCTGGAAGGGCCGTCCACCGTGACAGGCTTTTCCATGAAGACGTTAACTCCTTTGGAAATCGCGTACTCAAACTGCACCCAGCGAAAGGCTGGCGGTGTCGCCATAATCGCGATGTCCCCTGGGCGAAGGCAATCGATCGCCTTTTTGTAGCCTTCGAAATCGATGAACTTGCGATCGTCCGGTACCTTCACTTTGTCCTGAAACTGTTTGCTCAAACTCTCGTGGCACTGCTTGAGTTTGTAATCAAACACGTCCGCCATGGCGACCAGTTCAATGGGCCCATTGTCTACCGCCAGCGCGTTAGCAGCTGCCCCCGAACCTCGCCCACCACACCCGATCAGTGCAACGCGGATCGTATTGTCTTCGCCTGCGTGTACACTGCGTGACAAACTCGCAGCCGCGACACTGGTGGTTGCAGCGACCGCAGTGGATGCTTTCATAAAGGTTCGACGCGATGATTGGTTTGTGTCTGGAGAGGAGCTCATAGGTGCACCGGTTTGTTTTGAAATGGGAGGGAACGGGCTTAACTGAGGAAGAGGGTAGTGAAATCGAGCGGTTTACCGTTCAAGCGGTACTGGGCGTTCTTTTTGGATCGGCTCTGAGTACTCCCAAAGCTTCTCTTTCTCTTCGGCGGTTGGCTCTTGCAGCGGGCGGACCACTCGAAAACCAACATGCAGCGCATCGGTAAGATACCAGATGCTCACTGGAACCTGTGGATCCTGGGCGATCCAATCTTCCGTGGATCCTTCTTTGGCCGCGCTTCGACAATCGACGGCTGATTTATCCCAACCGCCGCCGCGCACCACGCGAGGATACAACACCATCGGTACTAACAACGGATTCTTCTTGCCGAGTTTGTCGAGCAAGAATCCGTCTGGTTGATGCTGATCGAGGACCCACTCGGCGACGTTGCCGTGCATGTCGTGCAACCCCCAAGGATTCGGTTTCTTGCGACCGACCTTTTGATACTTCTCCTCGGAATTATCCTCGAACCAAGCATACTCCTCCAAGAGGGCTGGATCGTCACCGAACGAGTAAGCGGTGGTGGTTCCTGCTCGACAAGCGTATTCCCATTCCGCTTCGGTCGGCAGTCGGTAGTAGCGTCCCGTTTTGGCCGAAAGCCACTTGCAGAATGTCCGGGCTGCGTGCTGGGTCATGCAGATGGCAGGGTACCCCTTCAGTCCCATTCCAAATGACATGTCGCAATAGGGTTTGGTCGGCTGGCTCTTTTGATAGGCGTCAGCAATCTTATCTCGCGACGTCTCTTGCAGTTGATTCACTTCGCGGGCGAAAACGTCCAAGTCCGACATCCAGACATCGTAGACGTCCCAGGTGATCTCGTATTTCCCCATCCAAAACGGAGAAATCTCGACTTCGTGCACAGGCCCTTCGTCCGCACGGCGGCCCGGTTCGGACTCCGGACTCCCCATTTGAAACTTACCGCCCGGAATGGGTAGCATCTCCACCGCCGCACTGGTGTGCTCAATCAACTCTTTATATGGCTTCATGCTGGCCGCGTCGGTCGCATTCGCGTCTTTCACCGGCAGCACTTTGTCGGAGTCCTCCGCAAAAAGGCTTGCGGTACTACAGCTCGTCAAGACTCCGATCCAAAATAACTTTCTCATTCATCCACTCAATTCAAAAGACAAACGTTGCACCGAAGCAATCGCCGATCACTTCGGTGCAACGCCATGCAAAATCGATTACTTCAAAGGCAGAATTTCAACGTTCTTGAACTGAACTTCGTCCGAATGCCCCGCAAACCCAACGTGACCGCTCGTACGATCCTTGCCAGGGTGAGGGGTGTTGGCCATGAACTCGGAGACTTGGCTCAAATCGGTATCGAGAATGGTGGTTCCGTTCAATTCAACGGTTACTTTGGAGCCTTGAACGCGGACGGTCTGGTGATTCCATTGACCGGTCGGTCGCAGATACCCTCGCTTCGCCGCTACCATCCCGTACGCGCTGCCATGCGCTTGGCGTGGATCGATGGACTTGTAATTCTGGTGGCCATCATCGAGCACTTGCAATTCGCACATCCCGATATAAGCACCATCGGCATTGCCCTTGTACTTCTCAGCACGTTCCTCTTTGGTTGGATAACGCATTGCCAAGCCATTGTTCCCAGCGGGAGGTAATTTGAAATCAACGCGGAAGACGTAATCGCTGTAAACCTTCTCCGAGTGAAGCACGCCCCCCTTGCCTTTCATGCACTGAATTGCGCCATCCACCACGGTGTAGTTGCTCGTCGCGCCGGCCCAACCCGCAAGATCCTTGCCGTTGAACAAGCTTTCGAATTTGGCATTATCCATTGCCGCTACTTCGTCTTGAGCCAGCAATTTGTTGGCGGTTTCTGCGTCGTGCGTGCTGAGCTTGAGGTTTCGGAACCGGATTTCAGCGCCGTGGGTTTGCAGTTGGATCGGGCCCGACTTGGGCAGCGGCTCTCCCTTGGCAAAGTAATTATGAAGCCTTGCATGCTTGACCACCGTTTGGTCGTTAAGCCATACCGTGCAACGTTCGCCGACCAAGCGAATTTTCATCTTGTTCCATTCGCCCGCGGGTTTGTCCGCTCGCACGATAGGATCTTTTCCAGCCCAACCAGCTGGGTTGTTCCACAATCCGCCGCTTCCTTTTTCAGCACCGTGCACCTTGCTGGCCTCGGAAGTCGGATCCCAAATCTGGACTTGCGGGATCCCGCGCAAATAGATCCCGGAGTCGCAGTTGGCGACAATCTTGTACTCGAATTCGAAATCAAAGTCTTCGTAGTCTTCGTTGGTCGTCAGATAAGCACCCTTGCCATCGTTGACGATCTCGTTTCCTTCGATCTTCCAGTGGGTCTTGATCTCATCGTTCCACTTTGCCTTTTCAGCATCCGACTTGGTCGCATAGACCTTGGGATCAATTGTCGTTCGGCCATGCCAATTGCTGAAGTCTTTGCCGTTGAAAAGCTGGATGTCTTCAGCCCAAGCAAACGAGGAAGAAAACAGGGCAGCGCCAGCAAGGAACGCGACCATGTTTTTGGCAAATCGATGTTGGAATCGTCTCATAGTTATTCGTGGGTAGGTGTGTGGGACGGGTGGGAAAGGGAATAAACGGTCGGCGCGGACGACGACAAACACGTTTCGCTCGAACGATTCAAGCTGGAGGCGGGATCGCATCCGCAGGAGTCGGGATCGACCCAATCGGATGGACGGAAGTTCTTGGAGTACACTCCATAATCGTGGAAGGCGAACCATTTTGCCAGTCGATAAGCCCAGGATCGCTCAGGAATTTCCATTCCGGGGACATATTGGCTGCGCCGGGGTGTGATTCTAGCAATTTCCTCGATCGCCGTTTGTCTCTGTGTCGTATCTTTCGCTCCATGCTTTTTCGCCAAAGCGAGGAGAAGATCGGGCCGTTCCAACACGACGCATCCGCGGGTGTTGTGGGCGACTGTCTCCCGAAAATCCCTCAAAAAATCGCTCTTTTGGAAGACTTCTCGCAATGGCCGTTCATCGTGAATCGACTCTGTCGCTAGCTGAATAATCGGGCACGGCTCGATGGAGCCGCTCGGACCAATATGATGCGTAAAGCCCGTTACGGCAGGGCAAAGCGCCCTGCCTTCGCCATCGTGATACGCGTCGATCACGATGATCGGCTTGCGAACTCGAGTCGAAACGACAAACTCGCGGACGCGGCGCAAGCCCTCGGTGTCCAACGCTAACTCGGGAGAACTTTCCGGTCCGACGACGCGATACACGTGAAACCAACAGTACATCACACCCATGTCAATCAGACGATCGACCCATCGGTCGTTGAGCAAATCGTCGATGTTCGTTTTGCAAACGCTGGTGCAAACGCCTGTCATGACTTTGTTGTTCAAGCAATTCTGGAGGCCCTCCATCGTTTTGCTCAGAACGCCTGCTCGACCTCGCCTTTGATCGCTAACGAACTCGGAGCCCTCCACCGAGATCAATGGCGTTACGTTGCCAAGCTGTCGCAATCGCTTCGCGACCTCGTCCGTAATGAAGTGGCCGTTCGTGAATACTTGGAAGTACGCATCGGGATGGGCGGCGAAGATATCGAGCAGCTCTTTGTGCAAGAATGGCTCGCCTCCGAGAATACCGAAGAACGCGTTCCCCATCGCCTTGGCTTCGTTCAAGGTGCGGTTCATGGCGTCCAACTCGATTTTTGTCTGCTTGCCCGCGACATCGACCCAACACCCCTGGCATCGCAGATTGCAGGTGTTGATGATCGACAGATAAAGAAACGGCGGGAAAAATTCGCCTCGCTTCAATCGACGCTTGTGCTTGATCACGCTCCATAACCCTCGCCAACCTGCGAGATGAACAAGCTTCCAAAGGAGTCGCTTGTCCGTTTCAAGAAGCAATCTCTTGGCGAGTCGAAGATACATGGGTTGGCCAGTGCGAAGGGTATACAAACCGGGTCAGCAACGAAAAAGCCGCTGGCCACCCCGCCAGTTTAACAGGAATTGCGCTCGCTGAAAAACAACTTTGCGGCCGGCGACCGCTTCTCGTCGAGGCTTGTTGGACTACCATGTTGGGGTAGGGAAACACCTCTTCCCTCTCCTCTCCATCGGCTTCGGCCCTCTCCATCATCCGTATTCATCTCCAGGATAGGTTTTGCAATGGCTCGCCTCGGCATCTTCGTTTCTCGCTTGGGGGTTCTTCTTTTGTGCTCCCCCCTCGCTATCTGCTTGACTATTTCACCCTCCTTTGCCCAAGACAAAGAATCGCAAAAGGAATCGAAAGCGGCCGACAACGATTCGACTACAGAGAAGGAGAAAAAAGACGCGACGGAAAAAACGATCGTCACGGAAGGGCAGGTGGAAATCGATGGCAAGGTTGTCCCTTACCGGGCGACGACTGGAAAGCTGCTCCTCAAAGAGGACGGCAAAAAGTCCAAAGCGGAGATGTTCTTTGTTGCTTATACGCGAACCGATGTCGCTCACAAAGAAAAGCGTCCTGTCACTTTCTGCTTCAATGGCGGACCTGGTAGCAGCAGCGTTTGGCTCCATCTGGGGATGCTAGGACCAAAACGAATCGACTTTCCAGACGATGCGACTCCGATTCGACCTCCTTACGGCCTCGTCCCGAATGCGTACAGTCTGCTCGATACCACCGACATGGTCTTTATCGACCCAGTCAGCACAGGATACTCCCGCCCCGCTGATGGCGAAGCCAAAGAGCAATTCCATGGCTACGAGGAGGATCTGCGCAGCGTCGGGCAATTCATTTACGATTGGACCTCTAAATACGAGCGATGGTTGAGCCCCAAATATCTCTTGGGTGAAAGTTATGGTGGCATTCGCGCTGCCGGTCTCGCTGGCTACTTGCAAGACCGATACTACATGGAACTCAATGGGATCGTCATCGTCTCAGGTGTTGTCAATTTCCAAACGCTACGATTCGGTGGCAGCAACGACCTTCCCTACATCGCCTTCCTGCCGACTTACGCAGCAACGGCTTGGTATCACAAACGCCTAGCACCCGAAATGCAATCCCAGCCGATAAGCGATGTGGTCGCTCAGGCTGAGAAATTTGCATCCGGTCCCTATGCCACGGCGCTGCTCAATGGTGCCAAGTTGAGCGACGATGAAATCAATGCTGTCGCGCAGCAGCTGTCCAGGCTCACCGGTCTTTCTCCCAAATTCATTGAGCGCGCCAAATTGCGGATCGATATGGACCGCTTCGCCAAAGAATTGCTTCGAGAAGAAGGCCGAACCGTCGGGCGATTCGATAGCCGATACAAAGGGATCGATCGCGACAACGCGGGGGACTCGTACGAGTACGACGCGAGCGGTGCGGCGATCTTTGGACCTTTCACTGCGACCTTCAACGATTACGTCCGAACCGAATTGAAGTATACGGAAGACCGTGTCTACGAAATCTTGACTGGTAACGTCCAGCCTTGGAGCTACCGACGATTTGAAGGAAGATATGTCGATGCAACAGACACGCTTCGAAAAGCGATGACCGCGAATCCGTATTTGAAGCTATTTCTCGCCTGCGGTTACACGGATTTGGCGACCCCACACTTTGCTATGATGAACACAGTCGATCACCTGATGCTCGATCGAACCCTGCGTCCGAACATCTCCGCGAAGTTCTACGAAGGTGGGCACATGATGTATATTTACGAGCCCTCTCTACAAAAGCTTCGAAGCGATCTGCTGGAGTTCTACCAAAGCAATCAGCCGACGAAATAGACTACGAGATGAATTACAAGCAAGGGATTTGATCGATGCTGAACTCGATTCTTCGTTACCGCAATGGAAAGTGGTTTTCGATTTGGGTTGCCGTTGCTTGGTTGCACGCGAGCGCTGTCTGTGAAGCACAACTTGCGGCGAAGATCGATCCGCTCGTGCGCTCTCACGAAGGAGAGGTCGCTGTCTTCATCAAGCATTTGGAAACAGGGGAAACCTACGCGCACAACGAGACCATGGTCATGCCCACCGCGAGCTTGATCAAGTTTCCGGTGCTGGTCGAACTCTATCGACAAGTCGAAGCGGGGAAACTAAAGCTGGATCAACCCATTTCCTTGAAAGAAGAAGACAAGGTTCCCGGTTCGGGAATTCTCACCGATCACTTTCAAGCGGGCTCGCAAATTCCGATTGAGACAATCGCTCGCCTGATGATTCGCTATTCCGATAACACCGCCACCAATCTGGTGCTCGATCAAATCGGGATGGAAAGCACATCGAAAACGATGCGAGATCTCGGGTTTCCGGAAACACAGATCCATTCCAAGGTTTTTCGTCGTGACACTTCAGTTGCACCGGAGAGAAGCAAAGCATACGGACTAGGGAGCACAACCGCGGCTGACATGATCGGTTTGCTCGAGCTGCTCCACAACAAGAAGCTTGTCTCCGAAAAAGCATCTATGCAAATGATGGCCCACCTCGCGAGCTGCGACGACGAGTCCAAATTGGTGCGAAGTTTGCCAAAAGCCGTGAAGTCGTTTCACAAGACCGGGTCGGTCAACGACGTTCGCACCGATGCTGGTTTGTTCCAGACACCCAAAGGAACGTTGGCAATCGCGGTGCTGACCGCCAAGAACAAAGATACCAGTTGGGGAAACGCGAATGCAGCCGAACTGCTTTGTTCCAAAATCGGCTTGGTTGCTTACGAATGGTTCAATCCCCCTGGTGCTCCGAACGATGCCAAGCCTGAGATTGTCAAAATCGGTGCGAACGGAGATTTGGTAAAGGCATTGCAAAGAGCGCTCAACGAAAAGCTCAAGCCTTCACCGGAGCTATCTGTCGACGGCGATTTCGGAGGCATGACAGAAGGGGCCGTGAAACGTTTCCAGCGAGAGAATAAGCTTGCAGAATCAGGCCAAGTCGATGCGAATACTTGGGAAAAGCTAGGACCCATTCAAATCGTGGCTTCGGAGACCGAGGCGATCCGTCCGTTGCCAGAGAAGCTCGCGATGGACCCGCTGGATGGCCCTCCCTTTGTCTCCTGCAAGGCTTGGGTCGCCATGGATGCGAAGACGGGCAAAGTGCTCGATGGAAGCAAGCAGGATTCGCCGCTCGATTTTGCAAGCACGACCAAGATCATGACCGCTTGGCTTATCGCGAAATTGGCGGAGAAGGAGCCGAGTGTTTTGAACGAGTCTCTCAAGTACTCTGAGCGAGCCGACGGTACGATTGGCTCTAGCTCCGAGGTCCGCGCCGGCGAGTCCTTGACGGTTCGTGAAGCGTTATACGGGCTGATGCTACCCTCGGGTAATGATGCGTCGGTTGCGTTTGCTGAACACTTTGGGGCGCGGCTCAAGCCATCGGGGTGGGACGAGTCACGCGATCCGCTCGACATGTTCGTCGCAGCCATGAACGCCGAGGCAAAGCTGCTTGGACTCAAGAACACGACCTTTCGAAATCCGCATGGACTCACCCACCCAGAGCATAAGAGCACTTGTGCTGAACTGGCGTTGCTGGCGCGTCAAGTCCTCGAGTCACCTGTCCTGAAAGATGTCATCTCTTGCAGAGAATATCGCTGCACCGTATCCAGCGACACGGGCTACAAACGCGAGGTTCTCTGGAGGAACACCAACCAGCTGCTCGATATCGACGGTTACTTGGGAGTCAAGACGGGCACCACCGATGCCGCGGGCGCTTGTCTGGTTTCCTGTAGCCAGCGCGACGGTGAACGGATCATCGTCGTTGTGCTCGGAGCATCCGGATCGGCCGCTCGCTATTCCGATTCCCGCAATCTGCACCGATGGATCTGGAAGAACCGCTAAGTAGGCTTCCTGCGTTTCGACTTCGGCTCATCAGACGCTTCAGGCTCATCCCACTCTTCCGTAACCGCAGTTCCGCTTCGAGTCACGCTTTTGAGTTGCTCGATTTTCTTCTTGGCAGACTGAAGCTTGGATTGGCAATGCGAGATCAAAGTCGCTGCCTTTGCATATTCCGATAGCGATTGCTCCAACCCCAACGAGTTACCCTCGAGCTTCCGAACAGATTGTTCGAGTGCAGCAATCGCCTCCTCAAAGCTGAGTTCGGATAAATCGGTTGTGCTGGATTGGCTCATAGTAAAGGCGTTTCCCTTCACGCGGTCGGAATAATCGGTACAGATTGCCGAGGAATCGAGGATCCGCGGCTGCAATCAGGAGCGATTCGGCTTGCCTGGCTCAGAAGTAACCTATCGTTCCCATAGGAAAATTCTAGACCCGCTGGATTCCTTTTGAATTGGTAACATGTCAAGCAGTCGGCGTAGATCCCAAAAGCTTCCGAGAAAACACAAACCGGCTATTTCGGTTCGTGAAGAAGCTGCGCAGACGTTGACCAGCCATGAAAACGCGGTCAACGATTCGCCAGCGACCCCGGCACCAGCTCCTATCGATTCCACGATTAGCCAAATGGAGCAGTCGGTGGAGCGGATTCAGGCCCTAGCGGAGTCGATTCAAATAAGCTCGCAGCGAGAGACTGTTGTACCCGAGTCGGTCCAACCCCTTAGCCTTGCTTCTAATTCGTCTATCGCCAACACCAACGACGACTGGGATGGCGATGACCGGGCAGAAGACAATGGCCTGGCCGAATTGCTTTTGAATCGCCTCGACGAAAAGCTATCAGACCTCGTTCAGCGCGCTAGCGATCTGGAGAGAGAACGCATCGATATCGAGCGGATGCAAAAGCAATTGCAGCATGCAATCGATACCGCCGAAGCCAAACTAGCGCAATCTCCGGCCCTTCAACGTGAAGTTGAATTCGACTCGATGGATCAAATGATCCAGTCGCTGAAGCTTGAGAATGCTCGCCTCAACAACTTGCTCGCAAACGCTCGCACCGAATACCTTGCGCTGCTCGATTTCATTGAGAAGGATGATATAGCCGAGCTTACCAACTCCATCCGAAACGACTCGCTCGAACGGGAACGCGAGCTTCGGCTCGAAATCGACCGACTACAGGAACGAGTCGCCTTTCTCCAAAGTGAGATGGGGTCTCGATTGGGGGATGGTGGCGTTGATAGCACCGAGCTAGAACAGCAGCTTGCCGACGTCAGGAGCCAATTGATCGAGGCCCGACACGAAAGCGTTGAGCTTCGACTCCAGTGCAATGAACTCAGCACACGACTCGCTCAATTCCAATCACCGAAGAGTCTTTCCTCAGAAGCTTGGAGCTGGGAAGAACGCAAGCAAGCTTGGTTGCGACAGCTTGAAGAAGAAGACTCGGGAGATGGAACAGCCGATTCAAAGAAGAGGCTGGAGGTTCAAGACATTATCGATCGGACCACCCAAGAGATAGATCGACGGGATCGGGAGATCGCAGACCTCAAGAGCTTGCTAGAACAGCAAGCAGTCGCCGCGAACGGTATGGCCGTTGGAGCCGCAGCGGTTGCTCAGATCATCGAAGCAGATGAACTGATTGTTGAGGAAAGACAACGCTTAAAGCAATTGCAAGAAGAGTGGGAGCAAAAGCAACGTCAGGGCGAAATTGAGATGTCGCTCGAACGAGCCAAGCTCGCACGCGAACGACTCGAGCTTCAAGAAAAACTGCGAAGCCTGGAGGCCATGCAACCTATGCCGCAGGAACCGAGCGAACCAGGAGAGCCAAATCAACCGTCGCGCAGACCTAGGGGCAACTGGTTGTCACGACTCGGCTTGCGGGACGAGTAAGGCCTTTTCATTACCTCTTACTGCTTCGTTGATTCGGGGGATTGTTTGCCCTCCGAGTTGGCCTCACCCGTTGGCTGTATAGCAGGAGGGATGGCCGCTGGTGCCGATTCTCCATTGGCAGGTGGCGACGCATCGCCTGACGGGTTAGGTGCAGCGTTTTGTTTTGCAGCCTCTGCGCTAGCTGCCTGGGCCTTTGCCATCTGCTCTTGAATCGCTTTGATCCGATTTTCAACTTGAATACGTAGTTCCTTCTGTTTTTGAGCGTCTTCCGTGCGATTCTCCTTCTCGTAGATTGCGATCAGTTTGTCGCGTGTTTGAAGCCGTTCAGGACTGCGTTCAAGAGCTTTCGAGTACGCTTCGATCGCTGCGTTGGCATTGCCAGCAGCCGTCTCAACATCCCCTTTGGTGTCTAGGAATTCTGCGACATCGGGAGATAGCGAGATCGCTCGGTCGATCGTTTCTTTCGCCTTGTCCAAACTCGGTGGTTCTGTCTTGGTATAGAGCATCGCTAAGTTATTGAGGGCGATGGTCATGTTGGGAAGATCGGCGAGAACAAGCTCATAGTCATTGATCGCTGCCTTGTAGTCGCCTCTCCCAAAGGCGGACTCGGCCAGGAGCATGCGAACGGTCGTAGAAGCCCCTTGGCGAGCGATAAGCTTAATGAGCTCTTCTCGGTTGGCTTCGGTCGAAGCGATTCCCAATTGGCTGAGCAGGGAAAGTTCGGATTGGATTGCGATGTTTGTTGGATCCGCAGCGATGGCCGCGTTCAGAGTATCCATCGATGCTTGTCCACGCCCCTGAGCACTGGACATACTCATGCGAAATTTGATCCGATACGTATCCGACAATGTCCTGCGCAGGTCGGGATTGTTCGGAGCAATCGACAGGCCCTTTTGCAGGACGGGAATCGTTTCGTCGATACGATTCGTGATTTGGTAAGCCCTCGCAATGTTGAGATACGCAGCGATTCGGTCCTCTTCCCCTATTCGAGGATCGGTCGTCTTGGTGGTGAGTCGGGCGATCAACGCATCCGCTGCCACCATCGCTTGGTTACCCAGGCCTCTTCGTGCGAAAAGGAGAATCGGTTCTAACTGAAGCTTGGGCTCTTGCTCGCTTGCTCGCGTCAGAATTCTCGCTGCACCATCGATGTCGTTGTCTTGCTCGAGAAGCTTTGCATAGAGGACAAACAGGAGCGGATCGTATTTGATGCGGGGGTTTTCAAGCGAATTTTTGAGGTGATGCTTGATCGCGACCGGGTTGATCGCTTCTCCCTGGACCGAGCGGCGATACATATCCTCCGCCAGCCAAGCGTGGGCCAAATCGAGACCGGCAGCGTCGCTCGGCGCTAAGCTCTCCATGATAGAACGAGCAACCGCCACTTTGCCTTGGCGAAGGTTATGCACCGCGACGAAATAACGAGCTTCCTGGTTGTCGTCCCCCAACTGAAGAATGCGTTTGAAGAGCAAGTCGATCCGGGCTTCCTCTTCCGGGGTTCGCTCTTTTTGCAACTCCTCGGAGTTCTCGGTTGGAGTTCCATCCAACTGAAGCCCCACCGCCTCGCTTGCTTGCTGTCGATACCATGCCTTAAGAGATTCCTTGGAACGCAGTCGGCCGGCGAGAACAAACCCTCCCAAGGTAGCCAGCAGCAATAACGGCGGGACAATTGCGAGAATCGCTTTCCAATTCCGGGTGGAGTACCAAGCCCACATGAAGTCCGAGAACTCTTGGACCAGCTCCATGGGACTGAGCGAGGACAAATAGCGGATGGTTCGAAACCGAACAGGCTTGCGCGGGGACGCAAGCTCGGCGTCCGACGATTGGGCGTCGGGAGATTGGGCTGGACGGGAGTGTGGTTCGTTCACGTTTTGGATCCTTGGCGATGCGGTCCTCCCATTGTCGGCACCGAAAGTTGAATTGCAAACCGATTGCTCCAGAAAGACAAAGAGCCCAGCGATTTGCTGAGCTCTGTATCTTTTGGAGGGGCGTGGTTTCCCGCCGCGATCGGTGCAATCGGGACAATCGCTACTCGGTTGCGCTAGCGACCATGCCTTCGTTTCGGACGCAGAGGTCTCCCAAGCAGCCGTGAGCTCCGCCTGTGTGGAAAGCATAGATTTCCCCTTGGTTGGTGCAATTGAGAGAGCAACGTGGAGCTGTCAAGTTGCTGGCGTTCAAATTGGACGCACGGCGGAAGCCGGTCGTTGTGTCTGTCCAGAGATAGGCTCCGTCGACCGCGATGTCATTGCCAGAGTGAGCCCAAGGTCCGTTCATGTAGGCGGTTGCTCCACCCGCATACTCTTCGAGCTGGCGGGCAACCTCCCAACGCGCTGGGCGAGCGGCTGCTTCTGCAATCATGATCGTGTTGCTAAGTCCGTCAGAAACGGAGCCAAACCGCGAAAAGCGGTTCGCCGCCAACATGCCCAGAACACCGTCGGCTCCAGGGAAAGCAGGGTTGCTCCCGGTCACGTTGTTCCAAACCGTCGCGTTGTTCGACGCCCGTGTGACGGCCATATAATCGGTGGTTGCTGGTCGCCAATCCGCGCTTCCTGCAAAGGTTGTACGATCCCCGGATCCTAAGCGAGTCGTATCGACAAACCGATCGCCGCGAGGATTCGATGGGCACGAATAAACAGGGATCACACTCGATGCCGCAGGTCGGTTGACAGGGTCAAACCAGTCGAGACGAACGTCGTACCCTGAGCCTTGGTTGAGTACGTTTTGCTGCTCCAGGTAAGGGAGGATCGACCCGAGGAAGCAGCCTTTGGCGTAGTGGGCCCCGCTCAATCCACTCGTCCCCACCTTGAGGAATGGGCTCAGTTCCGTAACCGGGCTGGTGAAGGTCGTGGAATTAGCGTATTGGACGCTCGCAGGTGGCAGTCGGCGATTGGCCGATTCAAAATTGTGCATCGCGAGCCCAAGCTGCCGGATGTTGTTGGAGCAAGCCATACGACGGGCCGCTTCACGGGCCGCTTGAACGGCAGGCAGCAACAATCCGACCAGAATGCCGATGATGGCAATGACAACCAACAACTCAACCAGCGTGAAACCGCGGCGTGGTCGACGAACGAGAGACATAGCTACTCCGATATGAAATCGAAAATAAGAAAATAGATGCAGGCCGCCGTGCCTTAGAAGATGCTCGACCCGGGAGAGAGGCGAGTCGCGATCGAAATAGAGTAGCGATCGATCCAAAGTCTTCAACGGATTTTCATCGCAGAATCACGCAACCTCAACGTTCTCATGATGATCTCGATTGCAAGCCTTCCTCAGGAAGTCCTGTAAGGCACCATCAAGTAGCTTCCAAGCTCAGAAAGGATGCCCTTCACAGAGGAATGAACGTGTCTTAGGCGATATTAAAAAAATTTAGCCTGCGCCCAAATGGCGCTGATAAAAACGGGCCGAAAACGGGGTTCAAACGGTCTCGATCCCCATCAGGGTCAAAACGATAGATCTGGGAGTGGCCTGATTGCGATGCTCGCACAAGTAAACGCCTTGCCAAGTTCCCAAGGCGAGACGCCCCGCCGAGACGGGAATCTGCAGACTGCAGCCGATCAAAGTCGACTTCACGTGGGCCGGCATGTCGTCCGGTCCCTCCATCGTGTGAATGTAGTCCAGCGTCTCGGGAGCGACGTGATCGAGAGCCCGCTCCATGTCGACCCGAACATCGGGATCTGCATTTTCATTGATGCTGAGACTCGCGGAAGTGTGCTGCAGGAAACAATGCAAAGTCCCGATCTGGATTTTTTGAATCTCGGGCAGGCTATCCAAGATTTTTTCAGTGATCAAGTGGCACCCTCTTCGCATCGCAGGAAGCTGGATTCGGGATTGATAGAACTGCATAAGGGGCCGATAGCGGAATGTGCGTGGATGTTCAATGCCTCTTGACGGTCGCTCTCGCAGCGACATACTTCGTCGATCCAAATGAACCTTCATTGTCAGAGACAATCCACAACAGGGCAATATCTCATGCGACGCGCGAAAATTACGATCATCGGGGCTGGAAATGTAGGTGCAACCTGTGCTCATTGGTGCGCGGCCAATGAATTGGGAGACGTCATTCTGCTCGATGTACCCCAAACCGAGAACATGCCAAAAGGCAAGGCGCTGGATTTGTTCCAAGCGTCTCCCATCATGGGGTTCGACAGCCGTCTCGTCGGCACCACCGACTATGCAGATACCGCCAATAGCGATGTGGTCGTCATCACCGCCGGAATCGCTCGAAAACCAGGAATGAGCCGAGATGATTTGCTCAGCACCAATGCCAAAATCGTCACCAACGTGGCAGAGCAAGTCAAAGCGACGAGCCCCAATGCGGTCGTCATCGTCGTCAGCAATCCGCTCGACGCGATGGTGCAACGCGCGTATCAAGTTCTCGGCTTTCCATCCCACCGCGTCATCGGACAAGCAGGGGTTCTCGATACCGCGCGATTCCGTGCCTTCCTCGCCATGGAACTGAACGTCAGCGTCGAAGATATCTCTGCGATGCTCATGGGTGGGCACGGCGATACGATGGTCCCCATTTCGAGCTGCACGAGCGTGGGTGGCATCCCCGTTACGCAACTCATCGCCCCAGAGAGGCTGGAACAAATCGTCCAGCGAACGCGAGATGGCGGCGCTGAAATCGTTTCGCTCCTCAAGACGGGTTCGGCCTACTACGCTCCCGCAGCAGCCACAGCTCAGATGGTGGAGGCTGTTGTGCGCGACAAGAAACGATTGATTCCTTGTGCAGCTCTTTGCAACGCAGAATATGGTGTAGGTGGCTACTACGTCGGCGTTCCTGTCGTGTTAGGAAGTGCCGGAATCGAGAAGATCGTCGAACTCAACCTCACCGATTCCGAAAAGGCAGCATTCCAAAAGAGTGTGGATGCGGTCAAGTCGTTGGTTGCGACCATGGGCCAGCTGCTCGCTGCGTCCTAAGTCTATCTCGTCAATGCATGCATTCGGTCGGCCCTCGCGCCGACCGATTTTCTTTGTGCAGACGCCATTGACGGCACGGGATTTCCTCCTCTAAAACCTTCACCATCCCAGCCGCGACCCTACGCGACACAACGAATAGGCACTAACAGGAACCTTTCGATGAATCGACTTCCTACTCTGCTGGCCCCCAACATTTCCTATGCCGACCGAAAGCCAGCAGTAGGATTGCCGATTGAAGACTTTAACACGACTCTTCCTGTTGAACTCGCTCATCAAGTCTATCTGCCCCAAAGCTTCACCCCGACTTACGATTATCCGCTCGTCATTTGGCTTCATAGTGATGACAGCAGTGAGATGGAATTGACTCCAGTGATGGAGACATTGAGCGAACAAAACTACATCGGCATCGCTCCTCGCGCTAACATTCGGAGCCAATCTCAGCGTCGCGTTTTCCGTTGGGGTGATACCCGCGCTGATTACGCATATGCAGAGGACGTCGTTTGGGAATGCATCAACGCATCTCTCGAAACCTTGCCAGTCCATCCAGGTCGCATCTTTTTGGCCGGCTTCGGACGCGGGGGAACGCTGGCTCAGTGGATCGGGCTGCAATATGCCGAAAGGATCGCGGGTGTCGTTTCCCTTAGCGGTCCAGCGCCTACCATTGGAGGTGCTCTCTCCCATTGGAAAAACGCGAGAGATCTACCGCTCCTTTTTGCTCAACGACAAGGCTCGAGCCTTTGCTCTGACCAATGTTTGAACAATGCGATGCGCCTTGCACATCGCGCGGCCCTGAACTATACGTTTTGGCAACTTCAGGACGAAGTCGATTCGTTCGACGATTCGGATGATCTCTCTTCGAGCATGCTCTTGGCCGCCAATCGGTTCATGATGAGCATCGTCACAGGCTCTCCATGCAACCTGCAACCAGAGCCAAGTCGCGAACAGTGGGTTGGGCCCTTCGGAATCAACTGATGCCGACTCCGCTGGCTGAACTGTCCGATGTCACCGTCGAGCGCAATGGAGTTCGCCTGCTTCATCTCCCTTATCTGCGAATCGATTCGGGTGAACATTGCGTTGTATTCGGTCCAAACGGATCGGGAAAATCAACGCTCTTCAAGCTACTGATGCGTTTTTACTACCCATCCGCACTCGAGCATTCGACGGGACAGGTGAAACTCTTCGGTCAATCGGAATGGAACGTTTGGGAGCTTCGAAAGCGGCTCGGCTTTGTCTCCTCCGAAATCGATTTTCACTTCACAACAGGCCGAAGTGGAAGATTGACTCCCTTGCAAGCTGTTCTGACAGGCTTTGAGTCTTCAGAGCTGGAAACTCCACCCGAGTCACACACCCCTGAACGAATCGATGCGGCGCACCATTGGCTGCGATTCTTTGAGCTGGATCCTACCAGCGCAAAACATGTTGGTTGGCTCTCCACCGGTGAACGTCGTCGTGTCATGCTCGCGAGAGCGATGGTGCTCCAACCCAAAGCGCTATTGCTTGACGAACCAACGGCCGGACTCGACCTCGTCTCCCAAAGCCGACTTCTAACAAAGCTGTCTGCAATGGCCGAGCAAGGCGTTCAGCTTTTGCTAGTAACCCACCATCTTGAAGAGATAGTCCCTGAACTGGATCGAGTCGTCATGCTTAAGCAAGGTACGATTTTCTCCGATCAATCCAAAGAAGAATCATTCCAAAGCGAGCATCTTTCGAAACTATTCGATGCGCCGGTGGTAGTGGAATCGTATTCAAAGGGCTGGCATGCCCGTTTGGCTTAATGCATCCCCAATCTCGATAACCGTTAGAACCCGTACAATCGCTACCCCCAACGAGGACTCTCGATGGGTCCCGACTCTCTCTGTTTTGCGTATGGTAGGTGGATGACCTACGGTTAAGCGCAAGCTCCGTTGCTGAATGTATTGCAAAGGAAGTTTCGCATTGTTGCCCCAAATTCTCCGTCCTCGATCTCCATCATGTCCAGCCATTCCAACGACTCGCGCCCCTTCACACAGCCTCCGAGCTCGCTCTATTTCCCGCGAGTTCCCACGAAACCACCGACCGAGCGATTGCGGAAACTTGATACGCCGGTTTTGCAGGAGATCCCAAGCGACGGTGTGAATAGTTATGTTTGGAACCGAAGCCGTGTCGATCAGACACCGCCCAAACTTGCATCGACCGGTAACGTCGACTTGGCCACAGCCCCCTTTTTATCCCCAGAAATACCTTTGGGAGCCCGCGATATTGAAAAAACGCTCGAGCTGCGCCTGGTTGAGGTGGAGAGAACAAGGGACGTCTATCAGAACATCGAGTTGCACCATCCAGCAACTCCAGAGCGACCACTAACTCCACTTCCAGAAACCAAAATCTGGGGTGTGAGATTTCATGCAATCACTATGGAGGAGACCCTCGACCGGATCGAGGCAATCGTCGCTTCAAGAAAGCCCAGCTTTGCAATCACCGCTAACTTGAACTACGCCATGCTTTGCGACCGGCATCCTCGATTGCGTTCTTTTACAGATCGCGCAGCGTTAGTTCTCTGCGACGGCAAGCCCATTCAGTGGAGGAGCCGCCTTGGGAGCGTTCGTTTGCCAGAACGCGTTACCGGCGCGGACTTGATCTACCGTCTCGCGGAGCGAAGCGCGAAAACGAAACTGCGCATCTTTCTCTACGGCGCAGAAGAAGGGATTGCTGACAGGGCAGCGAAGACGTTAACCGAGAAGTTTCCAGGCTGTTGTATTGCAGGAACCTTATGTCCTCCTTTTCGCAATCTGAGCGAAAAAGAGAAACAGGATCAGCTCCAATCCATTCGAGCTACCAAACCCGATGTCATCCTCGTCGCACTAGGGCAACCGAAAGGGGAATTCTGGATCGAAGAGAATCTAGACGCTCTCCAAATTCCTTTGGCCATTCAAGTGGGAGCATCGTTTGACTTTGTCGCAGGCAAAGCCAAGCGAGCACCAAGCTTCTTACAGAAGATCGGAGCGGAATGGCTTTATCGTACATTCACCGATCCCAAACGCTTGGCTCCCCGTTACGCACAAAACGCATGGTTCCTCGGCAAATCGCTTCATCGCGATTTGATCCAATGGTTCGATACCAAGTTCAGTATCAAGAAATAGAAGCTCCCCACTCCAGGCTTCCAACAAAGGGTACTGACGCATTCCAGCCGGCTTACGCTTCTAGTCTTGGCTCACTTCTTACCTAGCCGTCGTTTGGCTTCGAAGAAGTCCGTGAGCAGCTGACCGCATTCCTGGGCGAGAATGCCACCGTAGACATCGCAGCGATGATTAAGACGCGTGTCGGTCAGCAAGTTATAAAGCGAATCGACAGCCCCCGCTTTGAGATCGTAGGCTCCATAGAAGACGCGAGGAATGCGAGACTGCAGGATCGCTCCCGCGCACATCGGGCACGGCTCGAGGGTGACGTAAAGTTCACAATCCTCCAGACGCCACGACTGAAGATGAGCAGCAGCCTGAGTAATCGCGATCATTTCGGCGTGGGCCGTGGGATCTGCAAGCTGTTCTCGTTGATTGTAGGCTGCCGCGATAATCGAATGTCGATGAACAACGATCGCTCCTACCGGGACTTCGTCTTCATAGGACGCCTGCTGAGCTAGCTCCATGGCGCGACGCATGAAGTGCTCTGCGCCGAAAGGGAGTGGCTCCGGAAGATCATTTCTCTGCAAGTCCACTTTCAATAACCTCTAAGAAGACCTGCGAGACGCTCTTCGGAAACTCTTCCTTTGGGATTTGGAATCGGTCGCACATGGTGGAGATCCGACTCATGAATTCACGTAACCGTGTTTCATCGATGTCATCTCTCGGCTTGAGGCGCCCCGACGGATGCTCCTTGGTGCAGACGTTTTGAGTCCCAAACTCCATGTCCTGCATATTGAGTCGGCCTGTGCTCGCGCAATTTAGCCAACGGTCACACGTCAGCGCGAACTCCGCTTTCTCTTCTGCGGAAAGCTCCGATCGCTGCGCAATCAAATTCAACTGCTCAACCGCTCCCCACTGCAGTATCGTGCTCTCGGTGAGCCGAATCCCCAGACGAGTCAATTGCCGACTCGTCAGCTCCTCACGCTCCATCTGACCTGCAACCTCATCCAGCCTGGATACGATCGTTTGACGGTCGCTTTGGCTAAGAAGGGATTGTTCGACCCAAGGTATTAGCTGCTCGCGAACGGATCGCGCTGCCGCCTTCCCTTGATTCCCCATCAACATGATCGACATGTAGACGAAGAAGATACTGACACCTACCAAAAAGAAAATCCCGACGACGAGGCAGGCAGGTCCCAGGGATACATCTTTGGTCGCCTCTGGCGAGGAGTTGCTTGTGTTGGCCATTGGACCGTTTATTCCTCGAATTCGATGGATAGCACTTCGTACTTCAACGTCCCCCGAGGAGCTTGAATCTCGACGATCTCGCCCACCTTCTTGCCCATCAGTGCAACACCGAAAGGACTGCTCGAGAGAATCTTCCCATTCTCGTAGTCTTCGTCTCCTGCTCCGACGAGGGTGTAAATCTCCTCGTCGCCCCAAGAGTCCTTTAACTTCACCGTTGCACCAAAAGCGACTTGGTCCTTCGGCAATGCGCTCGTATCGACGATGTGAGCCCGGCTTAGCTTCGACTTGAGGGCGTTAATCTTCGCCTGCAACATCCCTTGATTCTCACGCTGCGCGTGGTACTCGGCGTTCTCCTTGAGATCCCCCTCGGCCCGCGCGTCTGCGATCTTTTCGGCGATCGCGGGCATCTCAACGGTCTCCAAGCGTTCAATCTCCGCCTTGATCCGGTTGTACCCATCCCGCGTCATCGATACGAATTCTGTCATCTCTTTCATCTCCCTCAACGCAAAAAAAGATGCGACTTAACTCCCGGGTGGGAAAAAAGTCGCATCAAATCGGTTGCTTATTGTACTCGTTTGGCCGGTTTGCGGCCGCAAGCATCATTCTCGACCCACACGAAAAGTCAAGCCCTGGCAGAACTTCGCTAGCCTAGCCGATGAGGCTAGGTAACGATTTTTACGAATGAATAGACTGGTATTTCGATATACTTGGGGGACCGAGGGGAGCGTAAAACCCTCGCCATGGCTGAAACACTTTTTTTCGCACCTTCTTATGCCGATCACGATTCGCAAAGGGAAAGCGCTGGAGTCGCTCAACCTGACCCCTCTGATCGACGTCGTCTTTCTCTTGCTCATCTTCTTTCTCGTCGCGACTCGCTTTGCCCAAGAAGATCGAGAACTCCCCGTGCAGCTCCCCTCAGCTGCGAACGCGCTGCCGATGACCATGGAGCCAAACGAGCTCGTTGTGCATGTCGATCGCCAAGGCGATTACATGGTAAATGGCAAAAAAGTCGATTTACCGGGCCTGGAGAAGATCCTCCGGCAAGCGGTGGCGGACAACCCCATTGGACAAGTCGTCATCATTCGGGCCGACAAGTCCGCCGAGGTGCAACCTGTGGTTACTATCATGGATCTGTGCACGTTGCTCAAAGTCCCCAGCTACAAGCTTGCAACGGAGCCCGAACCGGAACCATGAGCTCCCGATCCCCCAACAATGCGACCAGCCTGCTCCTGCTTGATACTGCCTATTTCCTGCTTGGGGGCTTGGTACTCTTCTTGGTACTAACACTCCTGCCGCTGGACGATCCAAACCCCCTCCGCAATGCTTGGACCTACATTCTTGGAGTACCGACTACCCTCATCGCCCTTTCCATGCTCACGCACGTTCTCTCCAACGAGATCGTCGAGCGATCGCTCCAGATCGGACTTCTCGCCAGCGTGGCACTCCACCTAGCACTTCTTCTTGGTGCCAGGCATTGGCTCCTCTTTTCTGGAGTCGGATCGCTCGACTCCATGGTACAGCAAGAAACGGTACAAACCGCCGAACGCCGTCCGCCGGTCTACTACCAGCCATCCCCAACGAAAGAACTTGATCAACGACCTGATTACCTGAAACCTGTCCCGATCGAAGCCCCCCCGCTTGAAACGACTCTCAACGAAAAACAAGAGACCGCCGAACACGCTCCCCTTGAGCTTAAAACTCCCCAAGAGGCGTTGGAAAGCAAGCTGGTTGATGGAGCCGTGCCATTGGAGCGAAAATTCGAATTGGTTTCCGAACCCGAAATCGATTCCGAAACAAAAGAATGGTCGAGACCCGACAGCTCTCTTGGATCTATTTCGCCATCGATTCCAATCGACGTTCCCGTGCTTCGCACACCCGAAAAAGTTGTGGAACAATCGATTGCACCCAAGCCGCTCGCGGCGGATCAAAAGGCGAATCCCAACACGACTCCAATCGCCTCTGATCTGAAGCTTCCTATGGAGGAGAAAAGGAGCCTTCCTTTCCCAGCCGCAACACCGCGCCCATCGATCGCGCCCCGCTCCCTGGACCGCGAGATCGCAGAACGAATGCAACAGATGGAGTCGATTCCTGCCAGTAGTCGCGAAGAAGCGGGTCGACCTCGGAGCGATAGCCGAGCCGCTGCCGAGATTGCATCGAATGCTTCACCGGTTCCCGTTCCTGAAGTATCCTCGACTCAAGTTGCGAGCTCAGAACGTCTCGATGCAGCAGGTCCACGCGATACAGACCTTCGAAATCCCAAAACGAATCGCGGGGCAGAAGCGGCCGCAATAGCCCCCCTCAAGCCATCGATGGAAACGGTTCGAGGCCCTGCGTCCGGCAGTGAAATCGAGCGGCCGCAATAGCCCCCCTCAAGCCATCGATGGAAACGGTTCGAGGCCCTGCGTCCGGCAGTGAAATCGCAAAGCGTAATGACAAGCCGTTGGGAGGATTGCGACAACCTCGATTGCCATCTCCTGAATTGCCTCCTCTCTCTTCGATAGGGGAAATGCAGCTCCCTCGGAAACGCCCTGAACCCTCTGGGCCACGGATCGCAGCAGCCAGCGTACCGATCCCAACCCCAGCCTTCTCCCAGCGAATCCAACGCATTCGAGAACGGGAAACACAAGCGTCGCAATCGTTAGGGCCTCTCGCGCCGCAAACCGAACTAGCGATCGAGCGGGGGCTGCAGTTCCTGGCCCAGCACCAA
>JALOQZ010000102.1 GCA_025459245.1 Pirellula sp. | reverse complement strand
AGAAGTCTCGTCGAGAGGAGATCGCTCGGTCCAAGTTACCTTGCCGTCGACAACGGTCCTAACCATTCGAATTCGAAAGGACTTATCCGAGCGAATCTTCACAAGCAATGTTGTTGATTCAGATTCGAGGTTTTGATTATCGACATTGACCATGATCTGGGATGTGCCGGCAGGAAAGAAGCCAGGGTCGAATTGGAGCGTGAATGCTGTGACACCGCTCTGCGTTACATACACTCGCTGTTGCATTTCCTTCGGAACAACGGCTTGCACCCGGGCAGGTTCCCAGTGCTTCTCCATCCCATCGATAGTGAGCCAGTGACAGCGGTTGTATTTCAAAGTGTAGGTTGTGAAATCGACTTGTTTAGGTGCTTCCTCAGGGCGATCGGCATAAAGGATCCCCAGGAGTCTTTCAATTTCTTTGCCCGTATTCGGCTCCACTTTGTGGGCAGTTCGAGGCCCGATAAGATGGGTTAGCTCGAATCGGTCTCCCGCGTTTTGATTCCAAGCTGCTTCGGCCATCACGTCGGCTGCTTGCTTCTGTTTGTCGATTTCTCCGCTGTAGGCGATTGTGGGGAGATTCTTCAGATTGTTGACCCAGTAGGGGCAATCGTAGAGCTTCCAAAGCGTTTGCTCAAAAGGAGCCGGCTCCAGCTTCTCCGATTGAAACACGTTCAAGAATTTGGGTGTCTCCGAGAAGCCCGCCCCTGGATTCGCAGCAAACCATCGGTCTGGATAATGAACTGCAAGATGCCATGCGGCGGCACCACCCATGGAAAAGCCCCGTATCGCAACTCCCCGTGGGTCGATGGGATATTCGCTCAAAGCGTGTTCGAGCGCCTCCAGCGTGTCGACTTCCCCAGCCAATTTGTTGGCATTGCAATAGCGTCCGAACGGGTGGATCATCAAGACCCCCTTCGCAGGCTGTGGGTCACCTGCGTTCATGCGTTGTGCCAGGAATTGAAGCTCGAGCCCCTTCTCGCTCCGGCCGCGACACCAAATGTCGGATCGAACCGATTGTTGCACCGAACCGTTGGATCGATAGACCACACCATAGGGTTGTACCGAACCATCGATTTTGGAGCGAAAGGCTCGCACCGTCGCAAAGTCTGAATCGAGCGACTCGGTCCCGGCCCAGTCGAGAGTATCGTTGTTTTGGAGCAACGCGCCGCGACGAAGGCCTTCCGCAAGAACCTTCTTGGCGTTTTCACCGTCCCGCGGCTCGAAGAATCCGTTCTCTGTCAGTGCGATACGAAGCGCTTTTTCAAAGATTTCAACATCCGGAAGGTACTTGGTTACCTTCGGAGAACGATTCTTCTTTAGGTCGGAAACCAGCTGCGCCAGTTTCCCATGCCCCGCCTCCAGCTCCGTTCGCAGCTCTTTCGAGATCTCGATACCGGGGGGTGGGATGGGGCGAACCGAGTTGACTTGATTATCGGCTGGTCCGTCGGCTTGGACAGCCGTGAAGAACAAGGAAGTTGCGAGTGCGAACAAGCAACCGATGTGACGACGTCGATACATGGCAGGGCCGCTGGAGAGGGATAGGAAGGGGAGGGATGCAACCGCCCCATTCTAATTCCCTATCGACCTCGTTGGTTCGCCAACGTAGATGTAGGCAGCAGGTTTTTTGGCGAACTTTCCGGTCCGAAGGCCCCCTTATCCCCAGGAAAGCCACGCCTCGCAAGCCATGGTGTGGTTGTGCTGAGAACGTTAGGTTGCAGCCTTTGCATCGACCGCAGGGGATGTTCCATGCCCTCCTGCTGCGGGAGCACCGTGCGGCTTCGCTTTTGGAGCGAATACAAGGACGGTTACCGCTCCGGAGATTCCCAAGAGCAAAGCAGCCGTGAAGTAAGGAGAGATCATGCCTAGGGTACCACCTACGATCATCGAGGTGAGGGTGTTGATCACTGGTGCGAAACCAAACACCAGAGGCATCACAAAAACAGGTTTGCCTCCATAATTGAAAGCCAAAATGATTCCCAATGCCCCGACCGCACCCGCTGTTCCGGCGAGAATGGACCACATCATACCAGGTGCTGCGTCTCGCATCGTCAACTGCAAGCCATCCGATGAGGTCATGAGAATAAGGACTGGGACCGCCACCGCGATAAAGAAGTATGCGATGCCCACGCAGCAGAAGGGTCGGAGACGCGAGCCTCCCATTTTGGTTTGCCCGATGTGAAGTACGGGGCCATAAGCCCCCCAGCAAACGACCGCCAATGCGATCGACGCTCCAATAGCAAGCCAATTGGTTGGCTCGCTCGCAGCGTGCTCATGTCCGGCACTTGGGGCAGCAGAAGCCTTTGGGGCGACCGCAGCCTTCTCGTTCTCCGTGGCCTCGGATGCGGCAGTTGCCTCCGCCCCCTTCTCCTGAGATTCTTTCGCGGGTTCCGCAGTCTGGGCAACCGCTCCCGATTTTGCCGGCGCGGGCTTGGTTATCAAAACTCCCACGGCGCCGAGGGCGACAAGAACCAGTCCGACCACAAACATCGGCTTGATCTGCGAAAACGACTTGTTGATCCACGAGGTGACCAACGTGTTCACCACAGGGGCCCCACCGAAGACAATCGGCATAACATAGATCGGAGCGCCTTTGAAGGCGACCGCAAGGATCACTCCGAGCGCCCCGAGGGCGCCGACCGTGCCGGCGAACAAGGAAAGGATCGCTCCGGAAATCGACCAGTACCCCTTTTCCTTCTTGCTACCAAGCCAAATAGCGGGAATCAAAACCGCGATCAAAAAATACGCGATTCCAACTCCGATGAACGCTCTCAAGGAACTATGGCCGAGGAGATCGGTCCCTCGGTGTAGCAAAATTCCGTATACGCCCCAGGAGAGAGCCGTGAGCGCGGTGAACGCCAGGACAAAAGGCAATTTGATCATGACCGCTAGTGGGTTAAATGGCCGAAAGGTTTAGGAGGGACTTTTCTCGCAAAACGGCCATCGGGGACCACTATCGGGCTGCGATGGCATTTTGAAGAGGTTTAAGGATATGGTCCACAACATAGTTGTCCATAAGATCCCGCATCAAACCCTCCAATCTGAACAATTCTTCGGAAAAGTTTTCGTCGGGGGTCAAAGATTCAAACCGCCGGATGGTGACGTACACGCTCAATAGCTCTTCGTTGTACTCCCCTGATTTCGTCTGATAAACCGTCGTGCGAGGTTCGAAATGGATTCTCGCATGGGTCCGGAACGTTTCGTCCAGCGAGATTTGCAGGGTCGGCTCGTAGCTCATCAAATGCGAGCCGGAACGCCCCGCGATGGACTCTAACGCGGTGGGGAGTCCGATCGTTTCGGCAAGAAGCTGGTTGTGGTTTCCGCGATAGCTGTAATCGAAGCCATACATCAATCCGATCGACTCGCAATCCAGCTTGCTCACCGACAACAAATACGGAGCCAGCTCTAGGATCTGCTGGTGTTGCTCCATACCCTCTTCCAGGGTGTTCGGGTTGACCACTCCGCTACAGATCCGTCGCAATTCGACCGATGCCCAGCGGTAGGCGCCATGCGACTTATCCTCCTCCAGGATAAACTCGCCTTTTTCTCGCTGGTAGAAGCGTCCCATCTTTGGGTAGCGCCGTTGGAGCTGTTCAAAATAATGAAGCACCGACTCTCGCGAGCTGGGCAAATCCATCTCGGTGTGAAGGTGTGTGTTGACGTAAAAATCGTCGCTCAAAGATGCGTACGGATTCATGTTGCTGCGCTTTCGGTTGAATTACGTCAAAGATCAGATGGGCAGGCATTAGTATAGCGCTGGTTTCCAACGAATCAAAGCCGTGCTAGGTCAACAATCAATAAGTCGGATGCAAGCATGATCTGCTCGGGGGTCTTTTTAAGATTTATCGCGGTTGCACTTTCGAGATCGATCGGATCGATGCCGATTTCAAGCGGATTGAAATGGCTCAACAGCAGCCTGCGAATCTTTGCTTTCGCCGAGTTTTCCAGCACAGCGCTCGTCCAGCTATGCCCCGTTCGTATCGCGAGCTCTCGATAGCGGTCCGAGAAATTGCATTCATGAAGCAGCCACTCGACACCTTGGATAAGCCTCCAATACTCTGCATCTTCGCGACTGGTAGTGTCGGTAATATAGGCAAGTGAGGTGGAGTCCCAGTCCAGCCGATAGCCAACACTTCCCCCCGGATGCTCGAGCGGAAACCATGAAACGACTGTCTTCTCAATTTCAAATCGAGCGCCTAACTCCTCCAACGCATGCCACTCGATGGGCGGCATGACAGGGAACATATGTTCATTGAACAAGTGGTTGCACAACGCATCGATTTTGATTTGTTGAGCGTAAACATGAACGCGTTCCAGCGGCGTCGTCGGAAGAAGATCCAAGACGAACGTTAATCCAAAGACATGGTCGAGGTGCGCATGGGACAAAAGTATGTGCAAGTCGGGTTTTGTAATGAGCGGCGCAACACGAAAGAAACCGCTACCGGCGTCGAGCACGATATTACAATCCGGCAACGCATAACAGCTGGTGTGACGCGACTCGCTCGGGTGATAGCCTGCTGTACCGAGGCAGTGCAGTTTCATCCAGGCTACTCTCCGATCATCGATTGCTAGCGGTCTTTTGAAATCAGCCCAAGGTTCGACAGGCCGAGCCGTAGAGCGCTCAAACGCATACCAGCCCGGCCAACCCCGGCGTATGATACTCGATTCCAGATTCTCAGGATTCCCCCCTTCCGACAATTGGTGGCGATGCGACCCTCGATTTACTCCAGCGGCTTTCTTGTCTTTCGACGGACAAGCCAACTGGAATTCCTCCTCATGAAACATCCCAACCGCTGGGATCTACCCAAAGGGCACCTCGACTTTGGTGAGACGAAGCGGGAAGCCGCCTTGCGAGAGCTTTGGGAGGAGACGGGAATTCCCGCAGACAAAATCTGGGTCGACCCCGACTTTGTCTTTGATCAGCGATACACGGTGCAATACCCTAAGGATCCAGCGCCCAGGTTGAAGGAATTAAGTCTCTTCTTGGCATTCTTACGTGAAGATATCGAATTGAAGCTAACGGAGCATTCGGGGTTCAAGTGGTTCGCATGGGCCCCACCTCATCGCATCCAAGAACAAACGATCGATTCGCTCTTGCAGTCGGTCGAATTGCATTTCCAAACCAATCCTGCATGGCCGCAGCCCTCCTCTCCCCTTACCCCCACCTGAGATCATGCTGAGCTTTCCCGAAAGATTTCGCTCCACCAACACCATCTGTCGTCGACTGGCGACGACGACCCTCGCAATGGTCTCCACTTGGGCGTGGATCCAGTCGGAAGAATCGGTCTCGCAAGAGCAACCTGCCTCTCAAGAACTACGCCCTCTGGCATACAACAATCCCGGTCTCACGGTCGATCTCGGCGTTGGGTTGTGGGCCTGGCCGGTCCCATGCGATGCCGACGGAGATGGCGATTTCGACTTGCTGGTCTCTTGCCCCGATAAGCCTTCCAATGGTGTTTGGTTTTTTGAGAACAAAGTTGGGGACACTACAGTCAACAAACACCCTGTCTTTGAGCCAGCCAAACGCCTTAGCGCGACAGTGCACTACGTCATGCCCAGCTACGTGGGTGACCAAGTACGCGTGCTGTCCGCAGGGTTGGAGTATCCCGAATTTCTGACCAAAGGTACGGAAGTAAAGGTAAAACTCCCTGTTGATCCCAAGTTCCATCAGCCCCAAGGGGGCCAGACGAAAGGTCCCAAGGTTCGACATAATCAATGGCGCTATGTCGATTACGATGGAGATGGCACATTAGACTTGTCCGTTGGGATCGAGGACTGGAGCTATTACGGATGGGATGATGCTTATAACCAGGAAGGCGAATGGACCAATGGACCATTGCACGGCTGGATCTATATCTTCCGAAACAGTGGCACCAATGAATCGCCGCAGTACGACAAGCCTTTCTTGATCGAGGCGGATGGAAAACGACTCGATGTTTTTGGCTGCCCATCGCAGAACTTCGCCGACTTCGACGCCGATGGGGATTTGGATCTCCTGTGCGGTGAATTCCTCGATCAATTTACTTACTTCGAAAATGCAGGTACGCGTCAGAAGCCCATCTACAGTGCAGGTCAGCGAGTCACGACTCTTGAAGGCAAGGCGGTCGCGATGGATTTAGAGATGATCGTTCCGATCGCGTTCGATTGGGATCGAGACGGCGATGTCGATCTGATCGTCGGGGACGAAGATGGGCGAGTCGCCTTGGTAGAAAACGTTGGATTGCAAAATGGTGCACCCAAGTTTTTGCAACCTGTCTACTTTCAACAAAAAGCCGACACCCTGAAATGCGGAGCCTTGGCGACCCCTTTTCCGTTCGATTGGGACGATGATGGAGACCTCGACATTCTCTGCGGTAACACTGCAGGCTACATCGAGTTTTTTGAAAATGTGAGCCAGCGGGGTTCGAAAGAGTTAGTCTGGAATGCTCCCAAGCGACTGGAGGTCGACGGCAAAGTTTTTCGCGTAATGGCAGGCAAAAATGGCTCGATCCAGGGCCCCGCGGAAGCGAAATGGGGTTACACCACAATCTCGGTAGCAGACTGGGATCAAGATGGATTGGCTGATATCGTCTACAACTCGATCCTGGGAAAGGTTGAGTGGCTTAAAAACATTGGGCAAAAAGGTGCACCGAAGCTAGCATCCCCCCAGAGCATTGATGTGGAATGGGAGGGTAAGCAACCTGCGCTTGCATGGGGTTGGATGCGACCGAAGGGCAAATCGCTCTTGACGCAGTGGAGGACGACTCCAATGGCCTTTGATTTCAACAGAGACGGGTTGATCGATCTGGGTATGCTGGATCAGCAAGGATACTTGGCTTACTTCGAAAGGGCCCGCATAGACGGAAAGCTTGTACTGAAGTCGCCGACGAGGAGCTTTGTGGATGCGGATGGACGCGCTTTGCGACTCAATGGAGGGGAGGCCGGAAAGAGCGGCAGGAGGAAGCTATGTGTCGCCGACTGGAATGGAGATGGAAGATTCGATCTGCTACTCAACTCCTCCAATGCCGATCTTCTAGAGCAAACGGCATTCGTGGATGGCAAATGGGTTTTGACTCGCGTCGGTACGCTTGCCAAGAGGAACATCGAAGGCCACGACGTCAGCCCCAGCGTCGCGGATTTTGACCGCGATGGTGTCCTCGAATTCGTTGGCGGAGCAGAAGATGGACGTCTCTACTGGATGCCTCGGCAACAGCCGGCATCGCGCTAGTGTCCGACTACCAGCGTTCTAGTGCATCAATCGCATTGGTGTTGCAGGTGGACACCGGGTGCTAGTCCCCTTCGGCTGATGGCTGACGGGTAGGATCTAGGGCTTTAAGGCTTCCTGCAATCGCTCGAGATCGGTCTTATGGCTTTGCATGTATTCCTGAAGCTCGCTTTCGAGGGTCGGAATATCGCCGAAGACATCCGCAAATAGATCGATCAGTTTCGACCGCGGGATTCCGTTTTCCGCCTCCGCTGAGAGTTCGGCACATCGTCGGTAATACTCCGCGAGCTTGGCCGCATCGGTCTCCATTAGAAAATGGGTCAATGCCCAAGCGCCACCATAGGCTTCAACCACCGACGCCGGTGGCATCTTGGGATCGAACAAGTAGTCTGAGACGAGCAGTTCGATTCGACTTCGGGTCGGATCGTTGCTTATCCTGCGATAGCCCTGCAAGCGGCGGGGATTCAACGCTCCGACTCCTCCCGATGCAGCGCCTGCTGGGGTTTCGAAATAGCAAGCCAGCCCTTCGTGGGCCCAGGAGAGTCCAAGCTTTCCTCTCGGCATGAGACCCGTATTACCAGCCAACTGGTGCGTCGCTTCATGCGAAACGACTTCTGCATCCAGCTCATCCTTCATGATCTTCACGAGTAGCTCGAGGGAGTTTGTTTTCTGTGCGACATCGCGCGACGCCGCCGTCCCGCGCGCTTGCAGTTTCGCTTTCTTCATCTCCTCGACGATTTGGGAGAGCAATCGCATATCGTCGGTGGTGCTCCGATCGTAGAAGACCCCTACGTTATCGCCGGGAGACCAAAATCCAGCGGAGGATTGCAGCGAGGGATCTCGTTGCGTGGCGTACCGCATGTAGTCCTTTTCTTCTGAGAAGAGAAGGACCATCAACGGTTCACTCGGTGCTGCCAGCACGGTCCCTTGCAGAGCAAACTTCAGAAAAAACGATTCATAAACGGTCTCGAGCCGTTCCAATCGCTGGGCGACGCGGGATGTTTTGCTGGGGATAGCTCCATCGCTCGCCATGTCATGCAGCAGGATATAATGATCGCTTCTAGCCACTTTCATGTTGCTGAGTTGGGTGATTTCGCGGAACTTCGTTTCGGCTTCCGCAAAGCCAACTACCGGTTTCTTGATCTTCGAGCGAGCGTCGACCAGTCGGCTAACCGTAGGATGATCCGGCTCGATCTTGTAGGCCGCGCTACAACATTCGTAAAACTCTTTGAGTCTTCCATGCCGAAGCGCGACTTGGGCTGCTGCAAGATACCCATCGACCTTGTTCGATTTCGTAGCTTCGTACCAAAGTTTGCGAAACTCTTCCACTCGGGTTGGTGCCTTCACCACAACCGCTTGATCGCGATCCATGGCAACCGAGGGGTAACCCGGGTAAGTGAACTCGATCAAGTTCCCTGAATGAACTTTGGTTCGCCCCTCCAGCACAATCGGTGATTTGGCGCCGGGAGGGGTGTAGACGATGAAGTCGGCGAGCGATGTCGAAGGAGTCGTCAAACAAGTGATCATAGCCCCGCAAATCCAATTCCTGATTGTCGACTTGTCGAGGCGCATGAGATCGAGTGAGGATAAGACCCTTGAAAGAACTGGGAATCGGACAAAGAGCCTATTCGAAAGCGTTAAGCAACCGCGGCTAGCGCCAGGGCGGCTAATGGTTTTCGGATAGACTCTAAGCGTTTTCGATTAGCTGTTAAAAGTATAATCCGAACCGATGGCTTGATAAATCGATTCGGATTTAAATAGGGTTTCGCTCCATCGTTGAAGGTCGTTTAGCGTGGGGTTAGCAGAGGTTGTCGATGCAAGATGGCTCGATCGATGACTTCGCCACCATTCCGAGTCAAGAGAGCACGCAGCTCCTCGGTAGAAGCACTCGGATCTAGAAAGTGCACCGATCCATCCGCAAGTCCGATGAGTTGATCGGTAGCGAGTTTTGGCAGCTTCTCTTTGGTGATTAACTCGTCCTCAGGATTGGTCCAACTCACGAGATCGTTCGACTTGAAGGCAGCGATGGTATTCGAGGTACCGTCGGTGAAGTCTCGCATTTGAGGTTGGGTCCCGTCGCCGTAATCAAACGCTCCCCTGCCTGTAGAGATTTTGAATGGAGTCAACTTGATTTCTGGCAACACACCAGTCTTGTAAATGCTTGGTATACGATCAATCAGTTTCGAGTTATGCTGACTATTCCACGGTTCATCGAAGCGGTATTCGCGATAAAGATCCGCATGTCCAATAAGGGGTAGGATGGCCACTCGCCAGCTATGGGGCGGATGCTTCTCCGTCAATTGCATCTTCGAGCTTGGCATATGGTGAAAGCGTGATTCAAACATATGGAAAGCCAGGAGAATCAATTTCAACTTTTCCATGTCCGACATCTCCCCATCGTCGGTATCAAGTGCCTTGGACGGAGTGGTTTCCGCATATCCTTTGAACGGATCGGTGTTTCGGAGATCAGTCATCGAGTCTCTAGGAAGAATGCGTGTGACTCCGAACCGGAAGTCATATCCCATTCGACGAGTCTGCATTTCAGGGCCGCCGCCCATTCCAGGGCCCCCTCCCATCATCTCACTCCCCATACCTGGCATCCCCGAACCGGACGACATACTCGATCCAATGTCGCTTGCTGCGGGAATAGAAACGTTAACTCCCTTGGCTTGGAACAGGATCTGTTTCAGCTGCAACTCGATCCAATCGGATTGAAGCGACAATCGCTTTCGAAGTTCAGCTTCCATCTTGGCGACGCGTGCTTGAATCTTGTCGAGTTCCCTAACTCGCCTCTCGATATCCATCGTGAAGTAGCCTTCGAGCACCACTCGCAATTCCTGTTCGATCTTCGCCCTCTCCTCCGGAGTCGATGCATTACCAAGCGATTGCTGCAACTCTTGAATCAAGTTAGCGACTTCCTGCATTTCAGGTGGGAGCGGTTGATCTTTGGCGGCCGAGCCGCCTCCCCCCAGATCCATTCCCGGACCCATTCCTGGGCCCATTCCACCTGGGATAGGACCGAGCCCGTAGCGATAAAGGGTCTCATCCGAGGGCGGGCCAGGACGCGATTGCAGGGATTTGCGGATGTCTTCAAGCGTTTTCGGTTTGGTCGTTGAACTGCCTGGATTAGGTGCACTCGTTTGTTCGGAATCAGTTGGGTCCACAGTGACCTGTGCCACGGCATTGTGGGTACCTAGGCATGTTATGGATGCCGAGAGGACGGCCCATCGAATTGCTTGTAAGCGTCTCATCGTTTTTACTCCTCGTTCTTAGATTCGGTCGGTTTGGACTATGGGTTGCCTTGGAATTGCTTTTCAAATCGATCTAGCTCTTGTTCAATCTGTTGAATCTCGCTTTGAAACTCAGCCGCATCCTGGAACCAAGTTCGAAGGGTTTGCTGCAAAGCGGGTGACATTTCGCTGAGTTTCTCCGCCTGGGGGATCTCAGACGGTGGATCGCCTGCCGGTGGCTGCATATTCGCTTGCAAGTTATTGGGCGGCTGATTGCTTGGGAGTTCGGGCAAGCTAGGAACAGGTGGCTGCGAAGCGAACGGGCCGCTTGAGATGGTAGTGCCATCTCGAAGCAATCCGATGCCCCCGAGTTGCCAACAGCCGAATACGAGAAGACTGCAAACAGCCAATACGGCGATTGCTGCGATGGATTTTCCTTGACGATGACTTACTCGCTTGAAACGAGTCCAGAGCCCGGGACGGTGAGTTTGGGTCCGTTGCAAAGTTTTCAGCAAGCGATCCTTGACCTCGGCGGCGCTCGCAGGGCGTTTATTGGGACGCTTCTACACCCATGGCCCGGTCAGCTCGAAAAGGGGGATGACCAGTTGCTACGAAGTAAAGCACCGAGCCGAGGCTGAAGAGGTCGGATCGGTGATCGACTTGCTCCCCATTTGCTTGCTCGGGGGACATGTAATGCGGTGTTCCTGCGACGATGCCCGTTTGGGTAAGGCTGGCGTCGTCTGCGGTTCTCGCCAATCCAAAGTCCGTGATGAGAACTCGTTCCAATCCCGCTTCTAGTAGGATGTTGGCCGGCTTAATATCGCGATGCACGATCCCTTGTTCGTGAGCTGCAGCCAAACCACTGGCGGTCTGCATACCGATGCGCAAGATCTCTTCGACCGACAGTGGGCCATCTCTTTCGACACGCGATTGCAGCGACTCGCCCGGCACATATTGCATTACCAAATACGGATGCGGGCCGCTCGACTCGACATTGTGAATCGCGACGACGTGCTCATGCACTACGGCCGCAACGGCTCGCGATTCTCTACCAAACCTTTGACGCGCCGGACCGTTCGTGGCCAAGTGAGGGGCCAGGACTTTGATCGCAACGGATCGATTTAGCTCCGTGTCAAATCCTTTGTAGACGACTCCCATTCCCCCAGAACCCAGGCGTCGTTCGATTTCGTACCGACCGATCCGCCCGAGCATTTCGGGATGCGACGGGGAGAGAAGCTCGCGGTCGTCGATTTCCTGATCGGGCTTCTCCGGGCGAGCAGAAGACTGCTCGTCCGGAGCTTTTTTGTCGAACGAAGCGGTATCGTCGAAACGTTCCATTTGCTGCAGCAACTCGGCTGCAGCCACGCAAACGTCATCGCTTGCGATCAGTTTGCTCAATCGGCTTTGACAATGTGTACAACTTTCGACATGGGAAGCGGCGGTGGCTGTCTCACCTGTGTCTTCGACTTCGGTGATCAGCATCCGAAGCTGTTCGTCGCTTATGTGGATGTTAGCTGGCATCGAACGATCATTCCTCTTAAATTCAGTGGGTGTAGAAGCCTGATCCCATCAGCCGCAACGCGCTAGCGTCCGGTTTTCGTGAGTATCCCATTAGCCGGCACGCGCTAGCGTCCGGTTTCTGCTTCAACCGTAGGCTAGCGCCCTGCGGCTTATTCGGAATTAGCATGGCTGGACTCGTTCGTAGGGCGGTCTTCTAGTCGTTTGACTTCGTTTCTCAGTTTGGCAATCACTCGGCACTTGGCCACAAGGACCGCACCTGGTGACATGCCGAGTTCATTGCCAATCACTTCTGGATCGATTCCTTCGACGGCGGATCGCTGAAATGCTTTCCAAGTGTTCGCATGCACTTGAAGCTGCACGCGTTTCCCAGCCAATTGAAACAATTCGCGTCGATACTCCAGATCGAACATCGCGCTGATTTCGCTGCTATAGCCCATCGGATCGGCAAACTCCTCCAATTGTTCGGAGAGGGACTGAATCGGGGCTGTCGGTTTGTATTTGCGGCGGGTCAGAAAGTGGATCATCGCGTTGCGGGCGATCGTCCCCAACCAAGCTCGAAACTTGCCATGCTCGGGATCGGGAACGAACTCATGAACTTTCTTGGAAACGATGAGGAAGACTTCTTGGACCAAATCGTGGGCGTCCGCTTCTTGAAAACCTCTGGCGCGGGCCAGACGGATTAAGAACGGTCGATAGATTTCGATGAATTGCTCCCACGCATCGCGGTCCTGCCGGTCGCGGAGTCGAAGGAGCAAACTTTCTCGGGTATCGATCATGGCTGTTCTGTGTGTTGGGAGGAGAGACGCACCCCATAGAAACAGACAGCCTAACACTGTCGATTACAGCTGTTGGTGAAAGTTTTCGAAAAAGTTTTCCGAGACCGGCTTGGTGCTGGTTCTCTCCATACCCTGACACCTTGTCGCGATCTTTGTCCCACCCCTCCCCAGCAACTATAATCGGTACGTCCTCTCAGCCCGTCGGCCAGATTCGACTCATTCTACAAAGGCATTCCCCTTGAAGACCCATCCGATATTTCTCCTCGCTTTCGCCGCCTCGTTGCCGTCCGCCTCAACGACTTTGTACGCCCAGGAGCCTGCTCTCCCTCGCTTTGAAAATGGCGAAGCCCAAGTAGTAGAAGCATTCAAAAAGAATTGGATTCAACACGACCTATGGGTCGAAGCGGAATTCGACACCGATGGGGATGGCAAAAAGGATCGTATGCACGTCGCGGTCACTCGCCCGGCCCAAACGGATTCCGAGAAGCTCAAGGTTCCGGTCATTTACCAATCGAGTCCTTACTACGCCGGCATGGGCTCCAACGACCCAAAACACATGTGGAATCCGAAACAGCAAATCGGAGCGGAACCGCCAAAGCATGAAGATGCACCGAAGATTGAGCAGCAGAGCCTTCGGCCTGTTTTGTCGCGCGACCATCTCCAGGAATGGGTTCCTCGCGGTTTTGCAGTGGTTCACTCCTCTTCACCGGGAACGGGCCTATCGCAGGGGTGCCCGACTGTAGGAGGTGACAATGAGTCTTTGGCTCCCAAGGCGGTGATCGATTGGCTCAATGGTCGCGCAAAGGGGTACACAACTCCGGACGGTGACGAAGAGGTGCAGGCTTACTGGACGACAGGCAAAGTCGGAATGACGGGGACTTCGTATAACGGCACGTTGGCTCTCGCCGCTGCAACGACCGGTGTCGAAGGCTTGGAAGCAATCATCCCTGTCGCTCCCAACACTTCCTACTACCACTACTATCGATCCTACGGGCTAGTCCGGCATCCTGGTGGCTACATCGGAGAAGACATCGATGTTCTTTACGATTTCATCAATAGCGGTAACCCTGACAAACGAGATTACTGCAACTGCGAAGTCCGCGATAAAGGAATGCTCAAGGAGTTTGACCGCAAGGATGGAAACTACAACGCATTCTGGAAGGAACGTGATTACATCCACGAACTGGGCCCTATGAAGGCGGCGATGTTGATGGCCCACGCGTTCAACGATTGGAACGTGATGCCCGAACACAGCATTCGCATCTATGAAGCGGTCAAGGCAAAGGGATTGCCGACCCAGTTGTACATGCACCAAGGAGGCCACGGTGGTCAGCCCCCGATTCCGCAGATGAATCGATGGTTCACTCGCTATCTTTACGATGTTCAAAACGGCGTTGAGAAAGATCCTCCCGTTCGAATCGTTCGAGAAGGAAAGCCCAGAACCGAGCCTGAGTCGTATGCCAGTTATCCGCATCCCGATTCCAAACCGGTTTCGTTCCGCTTCGAAAAAGGTGGGGTTAGCTCAGGTGCACTCGTGCGCAATGAACGAAATGGGAACGGAAGCCGCATTGTTCCCGTTGTGAATCAAGGAGTGGAGACACTGCTCGATAACTTCTCGTTTCCCGGCTCCGCGCTAGCCAAAGCGGAGTGGTCCAACCATCGACTGATCTATGCGACCAAGCCACTGGAGAAAGAGCTCCATATTTCCGGTACGCCCAAGATCAAATTGCGGATTGCGGCGAACAAACCTTCGGCGTGCCTATCGGTTTGGCTTGTCGCATTGCCTTGGACGGGTAGCAAGCAGATTACGGATGACGTGATCACACGCGGTTGGGCGGATCCCAAGAATGCCAACTCGATGGAGAAAGAAGAGCCTTTGGTCCCTGGTCAGTTCCGGACCGTCGAGTTTGAATTGCAACCCGACGACCAGATCATCCCAGCCGGCGAGAGCATCGGAGTGATGGTCTTCGCCAGCGATCGCGATTTCACACTTTGGCAAGAGCCCGGGACCGAACTGACAATCGATCTCGACCAAAGCGAGATCGTGCTGCCAATAGCCAGCGGAGCTCTGTAGGTTTATTGCTTCGAGCCTACCCGAAAACGATCGGAAACCGCGGCTAGCGCCAGAGCGGCTGATGGCTTTCGGATAGGCGTCTTAGACGCAATATCGAGTTCAATCCGCAGCGAGCGTTACTGATAGAATGTGTTGGCTTCACCGCCGGCACGAGTTCCTAACGCTCGCCAAATCGGTAGCTCGATGTTCGACGAGATCGATTGGACCGAGCCGTCCATCATGAGTGTGTTCACTACACCCGTGTGGTAGCTGCGAGACGTAATAACCGCGTAGGTTGTGGACGTTTGGTCTCTCCCTTCGCGGCTGCTGGAGACGTCGATGTCAAACGTCCGACCGTTTACGATGTGGGGGACACGGGTGTTGGGTGGGAAGGTGGTTGTGAATCCGGTGTGAATCGCACGACCGCAAACCCACTCGGTGTGGCCGCTGGTTTCCGACCAAGCTCCACCGTTGATCGATGGTGAGACGGCATCGGGAGTCAGGGGTGCGTTTGCCGGCAAAGTCGCATCGTGGACGCGAGGCGTGAACGCTTTGACCTCGGCCATTCCGATCGTATTGCTAAGACCATCGCTGAAACCTCCGACTCGCGATCGGAGGTTCGGACCGAAAGCGGCTCCGCCGTCGGCTCGGTTTACTGGGTTGTAAATGAGGTACTGTCCGACGTTAAGGCCATAGCTCAACGGGTAATGCTCTGGGACGCCGTTCGCATCGAGCCTAGCCCGATCGTTGGGATCGCTTGGGCAGATCAAGACCGGAACCTTGATCGTTGCAACACCGTTGGGTGGAAAGTTCGCTTTGTTTCCGGCTGTGTGATAACCGATCGAGAAATCGATCAAGCGGAATGTGTTATCCCCTTCAAGAAAGGGGAGCAGGAAGGATTGACCTGACCAAGGCTGAGCGGCGGCACCACCCAGCGTGATAGTCGAAGGGGGAAACGACTTAAAAGTCCCTTCGTAGTTGTGCATCGCCAAGCCCAACTGCTTCATGTTGTTTTGGCAAGACATCCGGCGGGCCGCCTCCCTGGCCGCTTGAACGGCAGGAAGGAGCAATCCGACCAATATCCCGATGATTGCGATTACAACCAGGAGCTCGACCAAGGTGAATGCCCTGCGAGTGCGGACAGACCGAGACAGCATGCCACGGCAAAAGAACGCCATATTTTCCTCTTCCAACGCAACGTAATGATCTGCATTCGATCCCAGGCGGACTGACGGCAGTGCCCAAGATCTGTCAAACGTGGCTGGCTGAGGTTCTCCTCGATGTTTCACCAAGAAGATCCAATCGCTGGCTTCGCTGTCTCTTGTTGAGACTCAGTTTCAAGAGGATAGTGAGTCGGCTTGGATTGTCAAGGACAGATGAAGAGGGGCAGGGTGGGGAATCGAGCGGATTCGCAGGAAATCAGGGGCGATCCGATGGTCGCGGGATTTCGGGGAGCTCGTTTTCCTCAAGAGTTCGGACGGGGATTCCACGAGGAGGTGTGGGAACGATCATCTCGGTTTGCAGATTTCGAATTTGAGCCTGCATTGCCCCACGTGTCTCGAAATAGATTTGAAAGCCAGCGGGGTTCGTCACCATGCGTGAGAGTCCGAAGGTTCGCCACGGCTTCTCGCTGCGATCCGCGGAGGAGAGCAATTGTCCAAGCGATTCGCCACCCAAGGAGTCGCTGATTAAGAGACCGCTTTGCGGTTCATTCGCTGGAGATTCGACGTAGACTTCCCCGGTGATATGGACCATGGAGCCGACCGGAGCGACGATCGGTGCGCTGGAAACTCGCATGGCAGCACCTGCATAGCCCGTCGGCACGGGCTGGCCCGATGTCGAAGCGGAAACCAAGTGCAGAACCGGTGCACCGCCTTGTTCCGATACTGCGACTGAAACGTGGGTTGCAATGGAATCGGTTAGCCGTTGATCGACACGCCATCCCTGTTGCTGCATCGATTCCCAACTGGACATGGGAATGCCCGGAATACCGAGCGGTTGCCAAGGTCTTCCTTGCAAGATTTTGTTCAATTCCCAGTGAAGAGGTAGCGCCAATGGGGAGGCAACAAAGGGGCTGCTCTGGAAGGCTGGGAACTGCGCTACGGCTTCTTCCCAGGATTGCCGTAAGACCCTTTGGGAGAGAAGAATGGATTCGTCTGCTTTCTTCAGTGCGGTGATCGTGTTGGAACGGCTCATCGCATGCAGCGCTTCATGATGCAGTGTTCGAGCTTTTTGAATACGTTCCCAGCTGGGATGGGACGGAGGAAGCTTTTGTGCGACGAAGGCCATTTGAGAGAGGGTGATGGCTTGTTCGGCGGCATCGATACGTCCTTCCATCATGGTCGACGCTTTTGCCTCCAGTTGAGTTCGCAGGTACTCGATCGGTTTTGGATCGACGACAGTCACAATCTGTTCGATCAATCCAGGCCGATCGATAACAGCGTAGACCGCATCGCTTCGTTGTTCAGAACGGAGAGTTTCAAGATGTCCGTGAGTGATTCGGAATACATGTCGCACTTGACCGGCCGCGGGGATCGCGATTTGAAGTCGTTCTGTGTCCGGGGCGACGGGGCAGATTTGGTCCATCGGACCGCTTGCGACCAAAATCACTAGTTGGCTATTTGGCGCTGTGAGAACAGCCGCGCGATGGTTGGGTGAATCGGTGGTTACAGACTTCCAAGCGTATTGATTGGAATGGATCCAAGGGCTGAACAAGTCGATTTCGCTATTGATCGACTTGTAGCCTTGCGCCCTCGCTGTTGTCGTTGGGTCTCCTCGATCGAGTGGTCCGGAAGATCGAAAGATCCAGCCACGCGTCCCTTGCATCATCGCTCGATAGACGGCGAGTCTCGTGGAGAGAAGATCGTAGTCGGGCAGGCCGATTGCATCCCCTCCGACGATGTTTTGAAGCATAGCCTTTTGTTCCATCCATTCGCTCGACATCTGCGTGACCATGGAGGTTAATGGCATCGAACGGCCGGCCAACGATCGCGATTCGGAGCGGAGGATTTGATCGGTTTCATCAAAAGAACGGACGCGTGTCGTATGGGGGGTAGGAACTGCTAACCAGTCGGTTAAGCGGCTAAACGAGCCGTACATTTCCATCGCCTCGCCGATTGTCGGTCGCGCGAGAGTCTGAGGGAATCGCGTGAGTTTGGAGACTTGATTGCGCGTCGCATCCAAACTCGATTCATTCAATTCCCAGCCCAGCATCCAAGCTTGCACGTGTGAGAATTCGTTTTCCAGGGCATCCGCTGGCACAAAGGAAGGGGGAGGAGCGATCACCGCCAGTTTGGTCGATACAGCTTGTTCGATCAATCGGCTGTCATCAGCGCGCGGCGCGATCACGCCGTTAAAACCGAGTTGCTGAAGGTGTTCCAGGTTTTCGCCGTGATATTGAATCCAACGGGGAACCGTCGACTGCATCAAACTTAATCGCTCCGCAGCCGACAACTGGGGATTGCCGTCGCGTGATTCGTTCATCAGGGCGACAGCGGGAGAGGAGGGGGGGATCATTCCATCGATCTGGAGGTCGTCGATCTGCAGTTTGGTGGTCCCAGGAAATCGGTAGGCATCGACGACGACAGCATCTACGTACGGGTTGCTGAAATCGACATCAGGCCCGTGTTTGGCGCGAAGCAATCGTTGGTGAGTTTCGACCTCGCGGCGAATGTTGCGAACGGTCGAGGTCGACCATCGGCCATTCCCTTCGGCTGCAGTCCCAAAGACCAATGTGTAAAGCGGATCGCTGGTCGCACGATGTGCCGAGTTCGGATAGACGACTCGGATCGCCAGACGCAAACCATCATGGACACATCGCAGTCGGATCGACGCAGTGAGATCATCGACGACGGCGCAGGGTTCGATTGGAAACAATAGGTGGACGTAGGTTCCATGCCCAAAACTCAACTCGAGCGTTTCGATTCCGGGCTCAAGTTTCGAAGGGCGTTGGAGCACCGCGCGGCAGTCATCTCTCCAAAGCCGGAAGTACTCTCCAGGACGATCAAACGTTTCGATCCATTGACCCGATGTGATCGGCCCGAAATGTACCGTCAGCGAGATCCAAGCGATCGCGAAACTCAACCAGGACCGGACGATCGGCCCGGCGGTTGACTTTTTGCAACAATCGTCGAAGAGTAAGTAGAGAAATCGAATCATCCTGATCCACCTGGCGACTTTCATCCTAAGTCTTTCTTCTAGCAGGACTTAAGTTTGGATGCCATACGGATTCGTGTTGCGAATCGGCAACAAGCTCTGCGCTTTAGGAAAAGTGCGAGGATTATCTCGATTTTCCTAAGTCCTTGACTAGCATGGGTTTAGCGTGAATGCTAGCAGGCCTCTAGGGTGTTCGGCACGGCTGCTGCATTTCTTGAGGAATATCTTCGGTCACCAACCTTCCGGCAAAGCCGTCACCCACAACAAACTAGGAACCTAAGCATGAGTCAAGCAGCTCATTCCACCGACAACGCCGTCCAAGACACACCGAGCGAATTGTTGGATCTGCAACGGGTGATCGACGCATTGCCAGCCGAGTACCGGCTGACCATTCAGCCTGCCTTCCAACGTGTCGTAGAGAGCACCAATCGCCGCCGTAAGATTTTGCAATTGGTTCAAGAATCGATCGGCCAACTCCGTCTCGACATGAAGTACTTGGTATTCGATTTGGAAGCGACGCGACGCGAACGAGACACCTATCAAAAGCAAATTTCTGAAATGTTGGGTGATGGGAACAACGGTGAGGGACAAGACGAGTTCCGGCCCGAAGACGACGCCGAGTAGTGGATGGGTTGGTTAGGGCAGAGATTGTACCGATCGACCTCCGACACGAACTGTGCAATCTCATCAGAGCCTTCAAGCGGGCTGACCAGGAATCGCCACTTCCTTGTCAGCCCGCTTGTTTTGTTTCCTTGGCCGTCCGTACCACTTTGAACTATGCTAGAGGGAAGCCCTTGTCTCCCCTTTGGCCGAGCGGCTCGGGTCTCTTCCTCTTTCCTTTGATCGATCACCTGCTCCCATGGAATTCACTCCTCGCTCCTTAACGCAACGCGTCATCGATCTCGACTTAGCTTCGTCGGTCGACGTCGATCGAGTATGGACCGAGCTTCGTTCCGACAATGTGAGTTTGGAAGACGTCAAAGCGATGTTGCTTCGGAAAGGACTCCTCACCAACTTTCAGCTTGATCGTTTGCTGACCGGTGAACGTTTGGGCTACTACTACGGCCCGTACAAAGTTTTGTACATGATCGGTGCCGGTACCTTTGCTCGCGTATTCCGCGCCGTGCACCGGGACACAGGACGTGTCGTCGCTGTCAAAGTTTTGCGCAGCCGGCATCGTGGTGATATGTCTCAGATCGAGCAGTTTCTTCGCGAAGGCCGTATGGGCTTGCAATTGCGTCACCCCAATATCGTGACGATCCACGAAATCGTGAACGACCCGCGAGCACCTTATTTGGTGATGGAGTTTGTGGAGGGGGAAACACTGCGCGAGATATTGAAGATTCGAAAACAGTTTGCGGCGCGTGAAGGGTTGCATGTCATTCAAGACATTTGCGCGGGGCTTGATTTCGCCTACCAAAAAGGGATTTCGCACCGCGATCTAAAGCTCTCCAACGTGTTGGTGCACTCGAGCGGTCGATGCAAACTAGTGGATTTCGGTCTGGCTGCTCTTGCCGATACATCCTCAGACAAAGCGATTGCGGACTGTCCCAGCGCCCGTGCGATCGACTACGCGGCTCTGGAGCGGGGAACTGGCGTTCGGAAGGGGGACACTCGATCCGACATCTATTTCGTCGGGGTAATGATGTACAACGTCCTCTCCGGCAAACCTGCCCTCGTCGAAACACGCGAGCGATCCCAGCGATTGAATGTGACTCGTTTTCATGACTTCCCATCCCTTTCGGAAGTTGTTCGTGATCTACCTGAATCGATCTATACGATCTGCAATAAGGCTCTGGAGTTTGATCCCGAAAAGCGGTATCAAACACCGGGCGCAATGCTCCTTGATGTTCAGGCGGCCATCAAGAAGTTGGAGAATCCTGAAGCAGAAAAACGGATCACGCAGCGGCACGAAGTCATGGTGATCGACGAAGAAGAGGCTAAGGAAGGAGAAGGGAAAACGGTCTTGATCGTAGAGAGCAAGCAGGAGTTGCAAGATATCCTACGAGAGAAGCTCAAAAAGCGTGGCTATCGTGTCTTGATCTACAGCGATCCCGACCGCGCGCTAAGCAAGTTTACAGCGGACGACTCCGTTCAAGCGGACTGCATTGTGTTTTGCGCACCGGATCTTGGGAACCTTGCACTACAAGCCTTTAACACATTCACACAGCAAGAGCACACGAAGAACATTCCCGCCATCATGTTGGTGGATCCGAAGCAACAGCACATCATTCGCGGTGCAAACACCAGTCCAAAACATGTGCTATTACCGATGCCTCTCAAGGTCCGCGAGTTGCGACAGGCGCTCGCGAAGCTCACGGAAAAGAAACCTGCGGTTTGATGGTACGGATAGATAGGGGGACGTCCGAAGAGTCCAACGGTCGTCCTCGACCGTTGTAGCGCATTGTCTAACGGTCGTCCTCGACCGTTAAGCACTGCAGACCACCTCTCTACCGACCAAGCCACCATCGCCCACAGCTCATGGTCATGGTTCTGCACACGCGCGAAGCGTTAGGCACTGCTGAACAGTTGAGGACAACTGTTCGACGATAAGGCACGACTGAACTGTTGAGGACAACAGTTCGACTATGCACGCCCATAACGATGCTTATCGTCCTTTTCCAGCTCCGCCTCCATCACCCCCTTTGCCTTGTCCTTTTTGACCGGCCCCGCCTTTGCCGCCTTGACCAGCTCCACCTTTGCCAAATCCGGGGCCACCTTCACCTGGAACCCCGAATCCTTGACCGCCTGCGCCCTGTTGACCAAAGCCCTGCTGTCCGAAGCCTTGTTGCCCACCAAATCCTTGACCAAAGCCCTGCGGCCCGCGTCCCATTTGTTGCAAAGCTTGAAGCTGCACCGGAGTAAGTATCTTCGCAAGCTCTGCATCCACTGTCGCTTGAAGCTTGGCGATGGCAGCTCGCTGTTCCGGAGTCGCTTGAATTTGTTCGATTAACGGCTCTGGCAAGATGATGCCAGGCCGCATCATGAATCCCATGCCACGCCCTTGACCGCCACCCCCTTGCGCTCCCCCAGGGCCGGCTTGTCCTCGCTGACCGGGGCCGCCCTGTTGCCCCGCACCATTTCCAAACTGACCTGGCGCATCATCCCCAGCAGCTCCCTTTCCTTTTCGTCCGCCTCCGCCATCGCGAGGTGGCTGCGCAAAAGCGCCTGTGACAATCATCCCTGCGATAACAAAGGAAAGGGCTGCACGTTTCATGATTTCATTCTTTCTTGGGAGATTTGGTCGGAACGACCGAGGTGAATCCGATTGCATCCAGCGCGATCAAAAACCTCTGCCGACACTACTTCATTAGATCCGATGAGCAGGAAAGAAGTTACAAAGATTCCCAACAAAAACTCGTCAAGCAGCAGGCGGCAGCCGTACCCATCCATCTATCGCATCCATTGATACATGCCATACCCAAGCCAGATTGCGATAAGAAACCCGACCGAGATCGCGATACCACCCCAGCGCCGAGTCGCTTTCATCTGCCACCACATGGCGAGCCCGCTTATTCCCCAAAAAACCATAACCGCGGCCATGATATCAACGACAATCGCCCATAACCAACGTGTTCCGCCGTCTGGATGGTAGCCGTGAGTTGTGTGCAACCTAAGCCAAAACTGACGCCACGAAAATGGGCTCATGGCTTCAGAATCGAGACGCTTGGTCGAGACTGCCCCTGATAAAGCGTCATGCTTGCACTCCCAAACTTCGCCATCGACGTTGGCCTGAAAGAGTAGCGAAGGTAGAAACGAAACACGTACTTCGGAGGCTTGCACGTCGATTGATTTCTCATTGCGGTTGGCGATCGACGCAACTTGGGTTTTAAGCAACTCCACTAACCCATCCTCTAAAAGCAGGGGCATTTGATTAGCGTCGGGTTCTCTCGTAGCCGTTTCAACTGAAGCCGGTTCCACGGCTGGCGACTGAGGCTTAGTCGTTGGGGCGTTCTTCTTAGGACTGATCTCGAAAAAGGCCTTCCCAGTTTGCGGAGCAATATTCGCTTTAGGAGCCTTTCGCAGAACGCCAGCTTGAGTCCCTGACAAGGGGATCGAGTAGCTATAGGTTGTATTGCCTCGATCGAAAGAAGCAATCAATCCGGATGACTCGAAGCGTGACGGTTTGCTCGTATCTAAACGAATCTTTTTCTCATCAGCGGAGAAGCGTGCATTGAGCTGCCGCACAACCTCTTCCGCTCTTGCATCCGGTTTCCAATTTCTGGTGGGCCAATCCATCGGAATCAACGTTCGCGAAACCGTCTCTACGTCGACGGGCGAAAAGTGTCCTGGATGATTGAAGAGATAGGCCGTAATCCCATACAGGAAAACCCAAGGAATCAACGCGAGCCCCAAATAAAGATGGCTGCGCCGGAGAATTCTGAGAACCAGCTTGATCTTTCGATTCTTGATCATGGAAAAGTATGCGGCGTGTGAAGCGAACTCTCGAAACCACTCCTAAATGCGACCAAGACGCTGCAGAAGCTCGGCAAAGCATTGGGACGCGTATCGCGTATCGTACT
>JALOQZ010000384.1 GCA_025459245.1 Pirellula sp. | reverse complement strand
ACAAGACGGACCCGGGCCCCGCTATGGATTGGGACTATCTACTCGAAGGAGTGCGCCGTCAAAAGGCTCAAATCGAAGCATCGCGAAATTAGCGCGTAGGGGTAGTGGATCTTGTTAAAGATCCCGCACGCTAGACCACTTCTCCATCAACAAATCCATTCGCGGAACAAATCTTTGGAACACTCAAGGCCCTGCTGAACAATTGGGGCCAATTGTTTTACGATCGGCTGAACAGTCGAGGACGATCGTTCGACGATGCATGGTCGCATTTCGCTCCCGCGAAATGAGCGAGTAGGAGTAGTGGATCTTGTTAAAGATCCCGCACGCTAGACCACTTCTCCATCGTTAGCTCAAACTTTCCAAAATCGCTTCGACGTAACGATACGACTTGGCAACCGAGGAAATGCAAACACGTTCTCCGACAGCATGATTTCCTTTGATGGTCGGACCAAGCGAGATGGCATGCAGGCCGGGAAGCTTCTCCACCAACAAACCGCACTCCAAACCTGCGTGAATGGCGTGCACTTTCGGAGTTTCACCGAAGAGCTTCTCATACGATTTCACCGCAGCTTGCAGAAGCGGGGAATCGAGATGCGGCTTCCAACCTGGATAACCATCGGCGACTGTCGTGGTCGCATTGGCAAGTCCTGCGATGGCAACAATCGAATCGGACACATCTGATAACGCTTCCGGTGTCGTGCCCCGAACGCTGCAGATGATGCGACCACCCTTGTTGGTCGCCAACTCGATGATGGCCATGTTGCAGGACGCTTCGACGAGCACAGGCAGCTCCGGCGTCATTTCGCAAATCCCTGTCGGTATGCCTTGCGCGACTCGAATCCAGGCTGCAGAATCGGAGCTGGACAATGCTTCGGCATCAAGCGAGCATTCGCTGACCTCGATATGGAGCTGGATTGGATTGTCGCGCTGTGAGTAAAGGCGGTCCAAGCTCTCGACCATGGCTTTGGCGGTTTGCTGGGCTTGTTCAACCGCGTCGGTCGCAATGGCAAAACGGACGACGCTTTTATCTGGAATTGCATTCCGCCGGCTGCCCCCTTGCCAGTCCATCAATCGAATCTCCGATTTCGATTGGATGGCGTTTAAGATTCGCGCGACGAGTCGATTGGCATTCGCTCTCCCTTGGTTGATTTCAACTCCCGAATGCCCTCCCTTCAAGCCGTCCAATTTCAGCTTGACGATCGACCATTTGCTAGGAGCGTCGCTTTGAGAAAGCTTTTCCCATCGACCATTCCACTGCACCTCGACGTCTCTGCCTCCTGCCGAACCGATCGTGATTTCGTCATCATCTTCGGTATCGATGTTGACGAGGCGCTTGCCGGTGAGACCCAGCTGCGATGGATTCATCCCGATCGCTCCCGTCATCCCCGCTTCTTCGTCCACGGTGAAAAGGAGCTCCAGCGGCACCGAACGTTCCTGCTTTTCGGCTAACGCCATCATCATCGCCACGCCGATCCCGTTGTCCGCGCCGAGCGTTGTGTAGGGGGAATTGATCCAGTCACCGTTTGCATTCGGAATCAATCGCTTTTCACGTTTCGGGTCGACCTCGCCCCTCTCCAGTGGAATCTTGCCCGCCGATGCGTCGGCACCAAACGGGTTACCATCTTCGGTAACCGAAACGATATCGACGTGGCATTGCAAAATTACTGGCTCCGCCGAAGTCGCCTTCGACGCGGGTACATGCACGCACAAATTATTGACACTATCTCTTTTGGCAACGAACCCAAGCTTCTTTGCCCATTGCTCGATGTGATCGATGGCTGCTCCTTCGTTCTTCGACGGGCGAGGGACCGCAACAAGATCAAAGAAGTGGTTCCACACCACCTTTGGTTCTGGGATCGGGAAAGATGGATTCATGGCAGACTCCGGTGCAATGGTTGGTTCTATTATTAATAGCTTCTCCGAAAACCATCGAAAACCGCGGCGAGCGTTCGAGCGGTTAACGGTTTTCGGATAGGCTCTATGCGTCAGGCTTGAACAAATCGCTGCGCCGATGCAGCGTCTTTTGACGAGATTGTTCTTCGCGCCAAGCAGCGATCTTTCCATGATCGCCGCTCAATAGAACTTCGGGAACGGGGTGTCCTCGAAATTCGGGAGGTCGGGTGTATTGTGGAAACTCGAGCAATCGATTGCCACGCGAGAAGGAGTCATCCCAAGAGCTCTGTTCGTCACCGAGGACTCCAGGAATCATACGTACGGTGGAATCGACGACGATCATTGCCGCCACTTCGCCTCCGTTGAGAACGTAATCTCCAACGCTCAGTTCGAATGGTTGCAATATGTCGATGACCCGTTGATCAAAGCCTTCGTAACGCCCGCACAGCAGAAGGATGCGACCCGATTGAGCCATGCTTTCGACGCGAGGTTGTCGAAGCGGCTCTCCCTGCGGGGTGAGCAGGACGACCAGTCCAGGGTTGTCGGCCATCCGTTGAACATCTTCAACGCAATGGACCACCGGTTCGACGCGAATCAGCATGCCCGGTCCGCCTCCATACGGGCGGTCGTCAATTTTATGGTGTTTTGGATCGGTGGACCAATCTCTCAAATCGTGCACGACGATCTCGATCAAACCCTTCGCAATCGCCTTCGCCAACAAGCTTTGCGTGAGGTACCCCGAGAAGATTTGGGGAAAGAGAGTGATAACGTCGATCCGGAGCATAGCGATCCCGTTACACGGAAACGAAAACACGGGCCCTCGGCCCGTGCCTAAACAACCGAAATGCCAAAGCCTACAGGCCTGGAAGCCATCCAGTGAAATCGCCTCTCGAATGCCCAGTCGAACGGTCGCTCTCGACCGTTAAGCAGTGACACCAACGTGCAAACGATCGCCTTCGATGACGGAGAAGTGGACTAGCCCGCAGGATCTTTAACAAGATCCACTACCCACGCGAGTCAATTTCGCGGGAGCGGAAGGAGAAATCAGCCTAACCACCATCAGCCCGCCGAGATGCTCTCGAATCTGATTTAGCTTTGGGGGGCAGCAGCGGCGACTGGCTTGCGACCAAGTCGAGCCAACGCTTCTGCTTGCTTATCGAGGTGCGTACCTTTTGAGCCGTACTTGCCGATGAGAACGACAGCATTTTCGCTCGGTTGGGCGCCGACGCTCAACCAGTAGTCGATTCGCTCCCCCTTGAGAATGGCTCGGGCATCCACTTCCTTGCACATCGGATCATAGTGGCCAAGCTCTTCCAAGACACGGCCATCGCGAGGACTGCGTTGATCAATTGCGCACAAACGATAGAAGGGGCGGTTCTTGCGACCCAATCGCTTCATTCGAATTCGTACCGACACTGTTTTACATCTCCGTCAACAACTGAAAAATGGGAGGCAAGATGATAAACGTTCTTCGAAATCCTGACGAGTCGTATTCCGCAAAATTCTAGACCGCTTCAGGCC
>JALOQZ010000101.1 GCA_025459245.1 Pirellula sp. | reverse complement strand
GCAACGCCCCATAATGCCCCGTCGCCGAACAGAGAGGGAGTCCCCTCGGCTGTCGATGGGGCACCAAAAATGACGTACTGGATTTTGAAGTTCAATTGCGCGTGGACTTGGGCGCCCAGAGACTCGAGAAATCGAATGGCGTCGTTTCGCTCCAGCCCGAGGAGGCTTCCCACGAGCACGACTTGCTTTCCCGCCAGAGGCTGCAAGGATACGGCTCGATCGAGAATGGTTTGCGCCAGATACTTGGCTCGCCGCACTGCTTGGGAACCAGCGCTCGGGATGCCGTCGGTTCGATACACCTTGGACTGCACGCGGGCCGGTGCCTCGATTTCGGCATCGGTTCGGTGCAAACGAATCGTGCGGGGATGGAGGACGCGGTCGACGCGAATCGCTCCTCGAAGGAGTCCTGTCGACTCCTCCAGTTCGAGCAGGCTGTTGGACCGTGTCTTTTCCTTCGCCAGACAAGCGATCCGAGCGCTGGCTCGGGCATCCTCCAAAGCGTCGTGGTGTTGGAATTCCAATCGCAAATGCTTGGCGACGTTGGCTAGACCGTGACCGTCCAGACTTGGCCAAACTCGTTTGGCTAACAAACGGCTGCACTGAATCTCTAGGGGAGGAATCGGCAACTCGTAGTGTTTGCATGTTTCCACTAAGACGCGAGCATCGAATCCAACGTTATGGCCGAGCAAAACGCTTTTGTCGATCATCTCTCGGACATCAGGCCAAATGGCATCCCAAGCAGGTTTGTCCATGCAATCCCGTGCGGTCAAACCATGAACCTTCACGCACTGCGGAGCGAAAAACAAGCGAGGAGGACGTATGAGCCAGGAACGCTCGGCTACGATCTCAAAACCCTCCATCACGACCAGCCCTATTTGGCAAGCCGAGTTGGGGCGGCTGTTGGCGGTTTCAAAATCGATGGCGACAATCCGATCCATGTCCTGCTGCTCTCAACGGTGGAAGTAGTTCTTTCTGAAAAAATAAACCGAACCCATTGCGAGAGCTAGACACCAGATCCATTGAACCAACAAAGCGAATGCTATTTTCCCCGATTGCCAACTTAGATTGCTCCACAACATGCCTTGAAAGGATTCCATCGCCCAATAGGTCATGGTCGATTTCGACAACATCGCCAAAGGAACAGGCATGTCTAACGTTTGAACGGGAGCAATCCAAGTCAACACAATACAGAATAGAGTTACGGGATCTCGCCACAATCCAACCCGAAACATCCATTCGCCATAGGTCAAAACGACCAGCATCTGAGTCAGACCAACAACATAGACGTAAAAAAATTTGCCGAGCAGGATACTGCTCTTCGGAATGGGGGTCGTTACGAGTCTCCTCAGTGTTCCTTGCTCTTTTTCCGTCAGTAGAATCGCGCCCGCTCCTGTCAGACCGAACATTAACATCATTACGCTCATGCCGCTTACACTTTGGGCTTGCTGATAGGAGACCATTTTGGGTCTTGCCGGCGGTTCGATTTCCTCCGTTTTTATTGGGAGCATATTTCCAAAAATCATGCCTGCATCGATAGGATTCTTGTCGGAGTCGGCTTCGGCAGGCGTCTCCGGCGCGTCCTCGACACCACCACGGATAGAGCTGTCTTCTTGCTCCACGAATGCCCGAATTGTGTTGTTCGCCTTTGAGAAATAGTCGTTGAGCAAGGCGATGTTCTCTTCTTTCATTCCTTGCTTTTCGAAGGAGCGTCGAACGGACTGAATCCAAAGTTTGCCATTCGATATCGGCATCAGGGCTTGTAGCAAGCCGAATTGAACGACATTTTTCTCCATCTCTCTCCCCGGATCGCGAAGAAGAACTAGGTCTTCGAGCGAATCTGTGTCGGTCGATTTCCCAAATCCAGAGGGGATGACGATTCCATGATGTGCATCCCCATCAGCAATCTTTGTTCGCAATTGCTCTGCATCGATCGCTGGGGAGTTCAGCTTCGGCAGGATGGTAAGCATATTTGAGCTGCGCAGATTTCGAATGAACTGCTCGCTCACCAAACTTTTATCTTGATCCACTACCCAAATCGCGACCTTGGGCATTCCGCCTCGAGCACCAAATGCGTAGGTCATGAGCCAACCGAACACAGTGACCAACGTTATCGGGACTAAAAAACCCAGCGCGAGGCCAGCGGGATCTCGAAAATAGATTCGCAAATCTTTCGCCGCCAATATACAAGCGGAGTTGAGCATGGTTATTCGTCCCTAAGGCTGCGGCCTGTTAGTTGTAAGAAAACCGATTCAAGATTGGCGTTTTCGTCGCCGGTCTGCTGAGCCAATTCGAGCGATGTACCCATCGCTTTGATCGAACCTTCGTCCACGATCGCAATGCGATCGCAAAGTCTTTCCGCTTCTTCCATGTAATGCGTTGTGTAGATCATGGACAAGCCGGATTCCTTTAGGCGGAGAATTGCATCGAACAAGTGATTGCGACTTTGAGGATCGACACCCACTGTCGGCTCGTCGAGCAGCAGCAAAGATGGGGAGTGAACAAGACCGATTGCGAGATTCAAACGGCGTTTCATGCCCCCGCTGAATGTCTTGACTCGGTCATTTCCCCGAGCTTCTAAACCGGCGAATTCAAGCATCGTTTGAATGCGGTCTGCGCGAGATGATTTTGGAACACCGAAAAGCTTGGCGAATAGCTCCAAGTTTTCCCGTGCCGTTAAATTCTCGTAAATTGCCAACTCTTGCGGAACAATCCCCAAACAACTCCTTGCATTCGCGTCGACAGCTGGAAGAAAGGGCCGGGAATCGAGGAGGATCGAGCCTGTCCAGTTGGGAAAGAGGCCCGAAATGCAACTTAGAATCGTGGTTTTTCCGGCTCCGTTCGCACCGAGCAACCCCAAAACTTCTCCTCGTTTCACGGAAAAGGTTGCGTCACGTACTGCTTGTCGGGCGCCGTAGGAATACCCGAGCGAGCGAATCTCTAGCCATAATTCCTTTTGTGAATCCATATCCAGGGAGGGTTCCAGATGATGTTGGTGTTGACGACTCCTAAGCGATTTTCGCGACTCGATCGTCACGTGATTCGTTGTCCTCGCAATTCTCTTGGAAATAACTCACAAAGCAACGGCCCCGTCGTTCCTCAGGTCCAGGAGCCCATCTCTGTATTTCTAAGGTTCGATTCAGTACACTCTCGTCTGGTACATTCCAGAGCCTCGTCGTTAACGTCGACATCGCAAGGGAGTCGTCGATTCGACGCGTTCGATTTGTGAGGCAGACAACGAGCATGACTTAAAGCCTTACCGAAAACCATTCGTCGATCTGGCGCTAGCCGCGGTTTCCGACGGTTCTCGGATAGGCTCTTGGAATGGGTTTTCAATTGAGAAAGCGAGTTGAGAAATTTCGGTTCCGTTTGCACGTCGCGATGTTGTAACGTTGCTTCTCGTTGCTCTAGCCGGGGCTGCGGTCGGATTCATTGCACACATTCCGATCCGACAAAAGCGTTTGGAACATTGGCGTGGCGAACAGGCGCAATATGCCGCGCAAGCTCTCAAGACGATTGAACGATTATCTCGGACGATCGATTCCGAGCCTCTCGCTGCGATCTTGCAAGAAATCGATATCGGCGAATGGAAATGGGAACCCATTGACTTAGCGGAACCGTCGCTTCGCCCTAGTTGGTCGCAAGAGCCGAACGGGTTCACTCGGATGCGATTGCGGCACAGCTGGATCGACGCGGCCAATCAACCTCGCAATCTGGTGTTGGTCCGTCGATTTGAGAATCAGGAGATCAGCAAGTCCATCGGAGACGGATCCTTTAGTGTCTCCCTCGGGACGCTGGGTGGGTTGTTATTGGGAGGGATGTTGCTCGTCTATCGCAAGGTGCGAGAGAGCGAAGTGGTTTGGCTCCAGGCCACCGCCAAAGCGCTGCGAGACGGGAAAGGTAACTTGGAAAAGCCGATATCCAAGTGGGTTCCTGATCGGGTAATTTATGGAGTCTACGCTATCTCCGACTCGATGAAACAACAGATCGATAGCGTGCGAGCTTCCTATGAGAACTCCTCGCGCGCCATGGCGAACATGCCGATCGGTATCCTTTCCTTTGACGAAGAGTTGCGACTGAACTTTGCCAACCCCGCCGGGATTCGCTTGCTAGGGATTGATCGCGCCGAACTAGGAAAAAAGATTCTCGACGTTCTGCGCATGCCTGCGATCATCGATTGCATTCAAGCGACTCACGAATCGGGACAAGCCAAAGAGATCGAATACGAACTCACCACGGAAAAGCGATGGCTTCGACTCCGAACGCAACCGCTGCGAATCGGTTCCTCTCAGGTGCAGACCAAAGAATCGCATCTCCATCCAGTCTTGCTAACCGTCACCGATGAAACGCGTTTGAAGCAGCTAGAGAATCTACGGCGAGATTTTACGGCGAATGTTTCTCACGAGCTGAAGACGCCGTTGTCCGCGATCAAGGCCTATGCAGAAACGTTGCAGATGGGGGCCAGCGAAGATCCCGAAGCGAGAACTCGCTTCATCGAACGGATAAGCGAACAAGCGACGCGATTGGATGTGCTGATTCGCGACTTGCTCCAGTTAACACGCTTGCAATCGCAGCCGGACAAACCGAAGCTTTATTCGCTGAAGATCTTCGATCTGCTGGAGGCTGCGTTGGAAGACCATCGGCCAATCGCCGAACAGCGACGCGTGCAATTGAGCTTGGAATGCGATCCGACGATTACGGTTCGCTCCGACTTGGAGTCGCTTCAAACCGTAGTCAACAATCTTCTCAGCAACGCGATCCGTTACAACAAACCGGAAGGGAAGGTCACCGTTCGAGTGGTGTGCTGTGCATCGGTTTGTTCTGTTTTATTCGCGGATACAGGGATCGGGATTCCGGCGAGCGATATCGACCGGGTGTTTGAGCGTTTCTACCGGGTCGAGAAAGCGAGATCCCAAGATCTGGGTGGGACGGGACTGGGATTGGCTATCGTGAAACACGTATGCCAATCGATCGATGCCGAGATATCGGTCCGAAGCAAATGGAACGAAGGGAGCGTTTTCGAGCTCAAGCTACCGCTGGCCGATGTTGAGAGGGCCGACGCGTAGAGGACTGCCAACGCGTTGGCCTGTCCAAGCTATCGACCCATTAAGGCCCATCTACCTACCCATCAATGGGGGTGGGGCAGCATTCGCGGGAGGGCCGACATAGGTGCCAGGCGGTACCATTCCTGGTGGATAGGCGGTACCGGGTGGGTAGGTTCCCGCTGGCATCGTGCCAGCAGGCATCGCACCGGTGCCCGGAATCGGTGTGCCTACAGCGGTGCTGGGATAGATCGGCTGGGCCCCGGGTTGCTGGGCGTATGGGTAAGTCGGGTAGTATGGGTACCCGTTGTAAGGGCCAGTGGCTCCTCCGGGCCCGCAACCATTAGGCGACGAGCACCCTGCTTGGACAAAAAATCCCAACGATAGAATGAATGGGCTTAATCGTGAAATTGCCGACCGCGAACTGTGTTGTTTCGTCATTGAAGATTCCCTCTGGCCCTTCGCTTTGCCGCAAATTCTCGATGTTGCATTCCCCGTCGAGCGACGAGGAGGTCGAGCCGATTGCGAGGCGCGCGTGAGCGCAGTAGGGACAATACGAAATCGTAGGGTGCGAGGCTAGAGGAATCGGCGCTGCGTGAGAGTAGGGGGTAGAGAGTAGTGAGTAGAGGGGTGGCTAGCCCAATTTCACGGAGCGAAATGATACGCGAGGGTCGCGAGGTGATCTGGCTGATGCAAGGGTTTGTGAAGGTGGCGATGAATTGCCGCGAAAACCCCTCACCCCCCGACCCCCTCTCCCCGAAGCGAGGCGAGGGGGAGAAGAATGGGGAATGGGGAATGCGGAATGCGGTGGCGATGGCTTGCCTTACACTTCACACTTCTTATTCAACAGGTAGCCACTGGAAGGCATCGATGACGACGTGCCCTGAAGTACCTGCATTGGTAATTTTCACCTTCCCTACACTTCTCCCATTGAAAGTGAATTCGCCAAGATCCACCCAAGGCTTCTCGGTGGGAGCTTTGGTTTGATCGACCGTTACCGTCGCAACGCCGGCTGCATGATGGATTTCAACCGCTACATTCCGTGTCCTATTTCCGCCCGCCGAATAGGCCATGCGAACTCGATAACGCCCCCTCAATGGCTCCTTGGTCGCAAACTCGGCCGTGCTCTCGGGGACTTTGGCATCGGCGTCATGCAGATAGTCGACACCAACCCAAGGCTTCGTGCTGCGACTCGAAGCCCAATGGCCTGTCAACGTCGCTTGTTTGTTGTCGACGACAATCCCCTTGAGAGAAGCGACCGCGATATCCTCAGGCAATTTCTCTTCATACTCCAAGACTTGCCCGTTCTTGAGCAACAGTGGCCGCACTTCATCGTAAGACACAGATTGGACGTCGGTCTTATTCCGAATCGCCAACGATGCGATGGTGGATGCGGACTCTCCCAAGATCATAAACACGGGCTCCATGCGAATGGAGCCAAACGCGATGTGGGAACTGGAAAGACAGACCGGAACCAATAAGTTCGAGGCTTCGCTTTTCTTAGGCATCAAGGATCGCATCGAAATTGGATACGGACCTCGAGTCGAGACGCCGATATCCCCTTCGTTTTGAACAAATCCCTCGGGTGTCACATAACGCTGCACATTGTGAGAGTCGATGGTGTAAGAACCCATCCCGACCGAATCCTTCACCGGATTCTCTTTAAGTATTTCTTTCTCGGTCATCACCATTTCGCCGACCAACCGACGGGCTTCGCGGATGTAGAGCTGATGAGGCCAATTGCCGTTATCGACGAACTCATCTTTCGCGAGCCCCCACTCGGCAAATACCTTGCGGACATCCTCTGGAATGTTGGGATCGTTTGCGAGGAAGTACATCAAGCCTTGTTGGTAGCGCCGGTGCTCCTCGATGATTTCCTTTCGCCGCTCATAACTCGCCGTCGGGTAGTCGTAATTCATCCCGATGTTGTCGGTGCTGAACGGGCCGTGATTGTTGGTGTCGGTCTTGAAATTAGGGACCGGATCAAACTTCGCAAACCCCTCTCGCCATCCTGCCAGCAGAACGCGGCGCATAAGTTCGTAGTTCTTGGCGTCGTACCCCTCGGGCTTGGGAAACGGAACGCGGTTGGGGGCATGATTGGTAAGGCACATTCGGAAGCAATACGCTTGCACGCGGTGGTCAGCCGAACCATACTCGCCCGGCGGATCGGCACTGATCTTCGGCAGAAGCCCACTCTTTGGATCGCCTGGGACGACGTAGGGACTGATCCCTTGTTTGAAAATCCCAAAGTGATGTCGGTGATGAAGCACTCCTACTTGGACACCATTCCACTTTTCCCCATACAGCGCGTTTGCTTCACGTCCGACATGAAACGATACGCCTGCCGCGTCGATCAGATCCCCTTCGTATGTCGCATCGAGGAACATCTTTCCTTTGTAAGTCGTCCCATCCAACGTACGAATGGATTCGATGGTTTGGTTCTTCTTGGAAACGCCACCTTTGGAGCGATCTAACCAAGCTTCGCGAACAATCTCGATCCCCTCTTCCTTGACCCAGTTCTCAAAAACCATTTCAGCGACATGGGGTTCAAAGATCCACATGGTTCTTTGCTGGCCGTCGATCGCCGGATTCCCTTGTCCTTGATTGCCGTACGATTCGCGAGGCTGCTTATCCCAAGCCTCCGGTTTGTTGTAGTGCTGCCAGACTCGGTGATAGAACTCGCGAGAGAGTCCGCCGATCACGGCCTTGTTGCCTGTGTCAGTCCATCCCAGCCCACCGGCCGTCAATCCACCGAGATGTTTGTCCGGCGAAACCACGAGTACGGAATGCCCCAAACGTTTTGCTTGAATGGCCGCCGTGATCGCCCCTGACGTACCGCCGTACACGATCACATCCGCCGATCGAATCTTATCAGGAGAGGACTGTCCAAATGCGAAGCTCGCAAACGGAACGGCGAACGCAATACACCAGGTTCGAATCAAGGATTTCATAGAGCTGATGGGGGCTAAGAGGAATTTGCGACTTGAAAGAGTGGCGATGGTTCATGAAGAGCATCGCGGAGACAGAGGGATTTGGATCAAGGCTTCGCAGCGATGATTTCATTCAACTTGCTTCGCACCAATCCGCCCCAAACGCGGTAGCCATCGGCGTTTTGGTGAAGCATATCTTTCACGAAATACTCCGGCTTCGGTTGCCCATCTGGAGTAAGGTACGAGCTTTGCGTTTCCAAAAACGAAACACCTGGCAATTCGTCGCTCAAACGCTGCAGAGCGCGATTGGCCTGTTCGATTCGCGGCCAGTGTTTGAACCTGGACGGAGTCGCTGTAATGCTGATGAGCAACACCGGTGCATCGGGGCGTTCCGAACGAATCGATTCGACGACAATCTTAGCCAATCGAGCTATTTCTTCAGGAGTCTTGTCAAGTTCGCTGCCGGTGATGTCATTGGCGACGAAGACAGCGGCCGCTTGGAATTTCAATCCTCGGATCAGCTGAGGCGTGTAGAGGGCAACATCGCAGTATTTGGATCCGCCATATCCTCGGCGAACAGGTTTCCAAGGTGCGATGTCTTGTTCAATGGAATTCCAAAGCCGAATGCTGGAGCTACCTAGAAAAAGGATCGCATCGTCGGATCCGTCTTTCGCATTGTTAGCAGAGAGCGATGCTACTTCTTTGTCCCACTTGAGAGCTTTCTCGACATAAGGCTCCAAGCGATTCTTTTTGATGTGCTCCGGAGCGATCGGGGCGTTGAGCGTCTCCGGTGCACTCTTTTGTCCGGAAGGCTTTTTTTCTTGCGGAGCGGCGGAAAGCGGTGCGAGGGGAGCTAGGACCGTTAAGGCCAGGGCGAGCACGCTGACTCGCCAAGTGGATGAAGAGAGGTAGCGGGAGTTCACGGCAGGATTCCTTGAACGGTGAGGTAGGAGAGGACTTGAGACGCGCATTGCTCTGCGGAGCATTCGGCAGTTCTCAATTCTAGCTCGGGCGAATCGGGAGCTTCGTAGGGATCGGAGATGCCGGTGAAGTTTTTAATTTTGCCTTCGATCGCTTGCTGATACAGGCCTTTCGGGTCTCGCTTCATGCAGACTTCGAGAGGAGTATTCACGAAGACTTCGAGAAAGGTCCCCGGCCCATTCTGTCGCTCCACCCAAGCGCGCACGAGGTCCCGGTCTTTTCGGTAGGGACTGACGAATGCGGTGAGGCAGATCAAACCGGCATTCGCCAGCAATTCCGTGACCGCACCTACGCGGCGGATATTCTCCTCTCGATCTTGTTGGCCGAACCCAAGCCCGAAGCGTTCGGCGAATTCGGAGCCGTACACGGGAGCTAAAAGATTGGGGCCGGCGCAGAGTCCATGTCGCACGTTGTCGCCATCGAGGAGGTACGTGTGAGCACCCCGTTCAAAGAGAAGTTGATCGACAAGATTCGCAATCGTGCTCTTGCCGGATCCGCTCAACCCGGTGAACCAAAGGACGCAGCTGCGATGACCGTTTCGTTGCATCCTCTGGGCACTCGATACCGATTGCGAATGCCAGATGACCTTTGGCGTCTCGCTCATGAACACACTTTCTTTCGTTGGCTCGATTCCACTGCCTGCCCCAAATCACTGGCTGGCCCCGTAGCTCTGGCTTTTGCACAGCGACTGCTTACTTGGTGAGCGCCGCGACGATGCGATTCATGACTTCATGTTCACCTTTGGAGATGGAGGCCCAGCCGAGCAACCCGCCGCTGGCGCTGGCGACTTGTTGAATCTCGTCGACCAAGGTGGATTTGAGCAAGTCGGCTTCTTCTTGGTCGAGAGAAGCGATCAAGCTTCGCGCGTAGCTTTCCCAAACGCCCAACAGCTCAGCGCCAGGCTTGTTAGCGAGCCAACTTTCGAGCAGATGCATCGCCGGGCTTCCTTCCTCGATCGCGTTCTTGCTGACGCTTTCCTCGATCAAATCTCGTTCGGACTTCTCGAGACGTCCATCCGCCCAAGCAACGGCAACGAGCGGGAAGACTCGCAGCGCGGCGAATGTGGCCGGCGAAACGCCCAGTTTGGTGAGTGCGGTCAATACCGTCTGGTCTTGAATGCCGGAAATGCGGGCCAAGTGATTGATGGCCAGCTCGGCCTCCACTTCGGCTTTCAGTTCTTCTAATAGTTTCGCATCCAGCGAGCTAAAGAACTGGTTTTCCAGGGCTGTTCCGCGTTCTCGCAAAGAATCGCCGTTCGACATTGTTTCGCCTATTCGAAAAGGGTGTGTTAGTAGAAAATAGTTAGGCGTTTAGAATATCCGCGGCCGGCGGGCGCGAACACCCCTGAGCAGGCAGCGTCTCTAGGTGAGGTTTACATCCGCTCCAGCGATGCGTTTGTTCCCGCGGAGCTTCCGCAGGCAGCCCATTTCGATTCACTCTCCCACCTTTCGCAGAAAAATGTCCAGCAAGCCTCCTCGTACGATGTTCCAGAAAATCTGGGACAACCATGTCGTCCACGCCGAACCGGGTAAACAAGCAATCCTTTATATCGATTTGCACTTGGTTCACGAAGTTACCAGCGCTCAAGCTTTCGAGGGGCTTCGACTTACAGGTCGCAAGGTTCGACGTCCGGATCGAACAGTCGCGACTCCCGACCACAACGTCCCGACTAGCAATCGCTCCCTCCCCATCGCCGATCCGATCGCGCGCCAGCAAGTTGATACGCTTCGCAACAATTGCAAGGAATTCGGGATTCGCCTCTACGATTTGAACGATCGCGACCAAGGGATCGTGCACATCATCGGCCCCGAACAAGGGTACACGCAGCCTGGAATGACGATCGTTTGCGGAGATTCGCACACCGCAACGCACGGGGCATTCGGTGCGTTGGCATTCGGAATCGGGACCAGTGAAGTCGAGCACGTCCTCGCCACTCAAACTTTGCTCCAAACGTTGCCGAAGACTTACGAACTCCGCGTGGACGGCTCGCTTGCCCCCGGGGTCACCGCCAAAGACTTGATTCTTTATTTGATCGGCAAACTGACGACCTCCGGTGGCACCGGTTACGTCTTGGAATACACGGGTGAGGTCATCCGTCGTCTGTCCATGGAAGAGCGGATGACGGTATGCAATATGTCGATCGAAGCGGGGGCGAGAGCAGGTATGATTGCTCCCGACCAAACGACCTTCGATTATTTGCGAGGCCGCCCTTATGCACCGAAGCAATTCGACGCAGCTGTCGAGGTTTGGAAACAACTGCCGAGCGATCCAGGAGCTGCTTACGATCGTGTCGACATCTACAAAGGCTCTGACATCGAGCCGCAAGTGACTTGGGGGACCAACCCTGGTCAAGTCACTTCGATCAACGCGAAAGTGCCAGATCCAGCTGCCTTCGCCGACGAAACAGAACGCAAATCGGCAGCGAACGCATTGGACTACATGGGACTCAAGGCGGGAATGCCCCTGACCGACGTCTCGATCGATCGCGTGTTCATCGGCTCCTGTACCAACGCTCGAATCGAAGACCTCCGCGCGGCAGCGCACGTCGTCAAAGGATATCGCGTCAGCGACAAGGTTTATGCGATGGTCGTTCCTGGCAGTGGTCAAGTGAAGCGACAAGCGGAAGCGGAAGGGCTGGACCGCGTCTTCAAGGAGGCTGGTTTCGACTGGCGAGAAGCGGGATGCAGCATGTGTTTGGCGATGAACCCGGATCGACTGGAGCCAGGCGAACGATGCGCTTCGACGTCGAACCGCAACTTCGAAGGTCGGCAAGGAAAGGGTGGACGAACCCACTTGGTTTCTCCAGCCATGGCTGCAGCGGCGGCGATCTCCGGAAAGTTCACCGACATCCGCGATTGGACTTACAAGTCCTAGTCGCAACTCCATTTTGATCCTAAACCAACTGTATCACCGAACCTTGCTATGAAACCATTTACCAAACATACCGGTGTTGTCGCCGCCATGGACCGAGCGAACGTCGATACCGATCAAATTATTCCAAAGCAATTCTTGAAACGAATCGAGCGAAGTGGCTTTGGGCAATACCTCTTCTTCGACTGGCGGTTCAACGAAGATGGCTCGCCCAATACGAGCTTCGAGTTGAACCTTCCTCGAAACAAAACCGCATCGATCTTGGTCGCGCGCCGAAACTTTGGCAGCGGGTCTTCTCGCGAACATGCGGTGTGGGCGATCGATGATTATGGCATTCGTTGCGTGATTGCTCCTTCCTTTGCGGACATCTTCTACAACAACTGCTTTAAGAACGGGCTCTTGCCCATCCAGCTGAGTGAAGAGCAAGTCGAGGAGTTGTTCCGACGACATGCCGCGACGGAACAATATTCCTTGACCGTTGACTTGGAAAGCTGCACCGTTCGCGATGGTAGCGGCTTTGAAGCGACGTTTCAAATCGAAGCGTTTCGCCGTCATTGCATGCTGAACGGGTTGGACGATATCAGCTTGACGCTGGAGCATGAGAGCAAGATCAGCGCCTACGAAGCATCGCACCCCGCGTTGGCTTGATCGTTCGTTCGTGGAGTTTGTTAGGCTTTGAGGTGGATGGATGGATCGACCCGTTCTTCTGTTTTCATCCACCTATGTTGGCTACGATTTCTTGCGACAGGTTCCGGAGACAGCAGTCGAGTGGAATCGGTTCGAATTTACATTAGATCCCACGCATCCCAATCTGTATGGCTGCGTGGTATACGACGATTTGCCTGAAACGCTTCGGTTGCCGTGCCCCAGGTCCCATTGCTTGCTCGTGACCGGCGAACCGCCTTCTTTGCGCACTTACCGCTCTCGGTACACCCATCAATTCGGTGCGATTCGGACCTCCCATGCCTCGATTGCCCATCCCAACAAGGTGATAGGGCATGAAGGGCAGCCTTGGTATTACGGGCTTTGGACTGGGGGCATACATGAAAAGGTGATTCGCTTTGAAGAGATTGCGGATATGCCACCTCCACCAAAAGCGAATCGAATTAGCGTGATAGCGAGCAACAAAACGACGACGCCCGACCACCGCGAGCGATTGCGTTTTGTCGAGATGCTCAAGGAGGAGTTGGGGGATCAGATCGATGTTTTCGGCCGGGGAATCCGGACGATGCAGGACAAATCGGAGGCGATCTATCCTTACGAATATCACGTTGTATTGGAGAACGATCACTCCGAATACTATGTCTCCGAGAAGCTCGTGGATAGTTACTTGGGCTGGTCCTATCCGATCTACTCAGGCAGCCGTCATGCAGACGAATTGTTTCCGCGCGAATCCTTTCTTCGCATCGACATGTATCAACCAACGGAGTCGATCCGTCTCATTCGCGAAGCCCTCGCGGGCGATGTAGCACGAACACGTTTTGCTGCACTCAAGGAGGCAAGGGAACGAGTGCTGCATCAGCACAATCTATTCGCCATGGTTCAGCGTCACTTCGCCCTGTTAGGCGATTGGAAGACGCAGAGTCGCGGTTGCGTTCTGTATCCCAAACGGCAAGCGACAAAGCAGATTTTGCAGAGCATCTACGAGAAGGTGCGAAAACCCCTCACCCCCCGACCCCCTCTCCCCGAAGCGGGGCGAGGGGGAGGATGAATGGGGAATGGAGAATGGAGAATGGAATTAGAGTCGCATTTCGCTCACGCGAAATTGGCGAGGGGAACTTTTGGTAGTGGATCTTGTTAAAGATCCCGCACGCTAGACCACTTCTCCATCGTCGAAAAACG
>JALOQZ010000100.1 GCA_025459245.1 Pirellula sp. | reverse complement strand
CATCGGAGATTTCTTGACCGCGACGAGCGGGGAGGCAGTGCAGAACTTTGCAATGCGATGGGGCTTTCGACATGAGTTGTTTGTTGATTTGGTAAGGGCGAAACGCTGCGGTTCGAACGGCAGCCTCGGCCTCTTGGCCCATGCTGGTCCAAACGTCGGTGTAGAGAAAGTCCGCCTCTTTCACGAAGCGATCAATCTCGGTTCCTTGCTCGAAGTCTAGCCAACCCGCGTGCTCTTTGACTTTTTCGACGTAGGACGAGTGGATGTGATATTCTTTGGGACCGACCAACCGAAAGCGAATGCGTCCCATGGAGCAAACGTTTAGAAGGGAACGAGCGACGTTGTTTCCATCGCCGACAAAGGTGATTTGCTTTCCTTCGATGTCAGGGATCGTCTCGCGCAGGGTCATATAGTCTGCGAGGGCTTGGCAGGGGTGTGCTTGATCGGTCAATCCGTTGATAACGGGGATCACGTTGTGGCTCGCCAGTTCCTCGACGGTGGATTGCGAGATAGCACGGCACACGACAAAGTCGCAGTATTCCGCGAGAACCCGAACGAAATCGGCGATCGATTCCCGCTCTCGCCAACCGACATCGCTGGTGAGGTAGAGGGCAGTCCCTCCGAGCTGTGCCATCCCTGCTTCAAAGCTCACTCGCGTTCGCAAGCTTGCTTTCTCGAAGATCATCGCCAGGGTGCGGTTCTTGAGATGCTCGATGCTGTTCCCTGCGCGGAGCTGTTGCTTGAGCTCGCCGGCCAGTGCGATGATTTCTTGGAATTCGTCGAGAGTGAGATCGAAGAGCGATCGGATATGCTTCATGATCAACTACGTTGGTGTTATGCGCGTAGCGGGGGATTGGCGGCTTTGGACGATTTCGGTTCCAACGCCGGCGGTTGTGTAGATTTCCAATAGGAGAGAGTGACGCAGTTGTCCGTCGATGATGTGCACCTTTCCGACACCGCGATTGAGCGTTGAGATGCACGCTTCCACTTTGGGGATCATCCCTCCGGCGATCACTCCGTCGGCGATCAATTGCTTCGCCTCTGCCGCGGTCAGTGAGTGGATAACGCTGTCAGGATCCTCTTTGACTCGGCGGACTCCGTTGACATCGCTGATGAAGATGAGTTTCTCTGCCCCAAGTGCTTCCGCAACAGCCATCGCCGCGGTATCGGCGTTGACGTTGTACTTCTGACCATTCGCGTCGATGCACATCGATGGAATCACCGGGATCTGTTCGGTGTAGGTCAGTGCCTCGATTGTTTGTCGATCGACGCGCGTGACATGGCCGACGTATCCAAGATCGATGGGTTCTGCACCAGGTTCATCGAGAAGGAGTTTTTCACCGAAGAGGACATTGGTGGTTTTAAAATTGAGATTCATCGCTCGACCACCCAGTCGCTCGATCTCCGCAGTGAGTTGTTCGTTTAACTCGTAGGCGAGTGTCTGTTCGACAATCTCCAAGGTCTTCGCGTCGGTGTATCGGCGACCTTGAATCCAGACCGGTTCGATCGCAGCCTTTTCCATCGCTTTGTTGATCGAAGGTCCACCGCCATGAACGACCACGGGGCGCATTCCCACCGACTCCATAAAGATGATGTCGAGGAGGGTGTGACGCATCGCGTCGTCGTTTCCCATGAGAGACCCACCGAGCTTGATTACCGTGGTTTTTCCGCGGAATCTTCGGATCCACCCCATCGCTTCGATCAAGGTGTCTGCTTTTGCAATCGCTTCGTGAGGTGCTTTCACAGCCTATTCCTAATCCAGGACATTCAGTCGGAAAATCAAGATCGCCGATTCGAACATCATTCGGATCGGCGACACGTTCTTTTTTCCTTTTTACGCTACTTCGCTCTCGCAGCATCCGTGCTTCTGAAGGACACAGCAAAGAGCGGGGCCAAGGAACCTCGATGGGCATCGTAGGTGGCGGCTGAAGGGCGGAAAACCCAACATTTTACGCCTTCACGCTGCGCATTGTCAATTGGGGAGGGATGAATGCGGAATGCTACAGCTCCCGTCAGAAACGAGAGAACGGGATTCCGCGAACGAAAGCCAGTGGGCTTCGGAGAAAGTCCATTATTTTCATCGAATTGTTGAACGGATCCTCCTGCTAATCGTCACTATTGTTAGCGACGGACGCCGAGTTGGTGGCGTTCTGCACCGCTTACTTGTGCTGAATGAGTTGAACTGATGCGACTGACGCTTCGAACGCTGCTTGCTTATCGCGATGGAGTTTTGGATCCAAAGGATAGTCAGGTCTTAGAGAGTAAACTGCGCGAGAGTTCTACGGCGCGTCACATCTCGCAGCGGATCGATCAGAGTCTTCGAAATCCGAAGCTTGCTCCAATCCCGATCGATGCTAAGGAGCCGGGGTTCGACGCCAACCAGATTGCGGAATATTTGGACGATACGATTCCGACGGAAGAGATCCCTGAGTTGGAGCGCCGATGTTTGGAGAACAATGCCTTGCTCAGCGAGGTGGGGAGTTGCCATTCGATTTTGGCTAAAGCGCTCACGCAAGCGGTTGAGATCCCTGACCAGCTTCGAGCGCGGATTCATGCTCTGCCGACGCAGCCCAACGCATCGCCCAGTCGGTTGCGCATCGAGCGGATCGATGTGGGGCCCAATCGGATGAGGATCGATCCTGGAGCGGTAGCCGTTTCGGATGCTTCTTCCACCAACGTGACTTCCTCGTCGGCCGAACCGGCAGCGTCGAATCCCGTTCCTGCGTCGCGCACCGAGAGGATTTCTACTGCGACGATGCGTCCCACGCCCGCAGACGCTCGCGGGTCTGGGATCGAACTCAGCGAGGGGCTGGGTAATCAAGTTCCCGAATATCTGCTCGGAAGTGACCGGAGTTGGCTCAAAAACGCCATCGCGGTTGCGGCTCTTTGCATTGGTCTCGCCGTCGTGGGGGTGTTGGCGCTGGGGCCTACCGACCGGCTCTCGCTGATGTTGCAGCCCCAGCAAGTCTTAGAGCCGACTCGTGTTGACTCTACGAATCTGGGACAAGAATCGGTGTCTCCTAATACCGAGAAGCAGACTGATAAACAGCAGCCCGATGTTCCAGAACAAAAAGATGCACCTAACCAGTCGTCGGTCGCGAAAGCAGAAGATACGAAAGGAGACGCTGCGGCCCTCGAATCCTCTGGAGTCGCTACGGAACCAGGCGTTGCACCTAAGCAGGATGAGCCTCTATTGTCAGAGGCTTCGTTACCTGCCGGGGATTCCAAACCGAGTCGGCTTGAGGAGTCGGAGGGAAAGATCGTTGCCCCTACGGTTGAGGCAGGAAGAAAGGCAGACATCGGTCAAGAACCGAAGGCATCGCTGCCAAACGCACAAGAGGAGAGACAGAACGAGAACTTCATTCAGTGGTTGCCGGAATCGCAGGAATCGGCTTCGGCTTTGGTCTTTCTCCGCGAAATCAAAGAGCAAGATTCACAATGGCGGATTGCAAGCGGTGGAATGAAATCCGTGGGTGGCAGTTGGATCGTACCGACGGCTCAGCGGACCGAGTTTCGGCTTGCTGGGGGATGCCGAGCGATAGTATGTGGCGAAACCGAATTGGATGCTGCGTTTTCTGCGAATCCATCGGTCGCGAATCCGATTGCAGCCCGCGTTCCTTATGGTCGACTGATCCTTTTCCCAACGCCGGATCAAACAACGTTTCAGTTCTTAACAAACGCCGGCGTTCTGAAGATTGAATTCACGGACAAGGATTCGAGCTGTGCGATCGATGTCCGGAACCATTGGGGAGATTGGGTGCCACCTCCTTCGGTTTCTCGAGAAGTGCCGAACGCATTCGTAGCGACTTTAGCGGACAGCATCCAAACAATGTGTGTCATCGAAATGATCGGGTTGCAAGGGTCCTTCAAAGCGACTTTGGTTGCCAGCGACGGTGCTCCTCAGCGTGAGACCAAGGTGATGGAAGTTGGAGATCGCGTTCAAATTCGGAACGATAGCGATCCTGTGGATCTGCCATTGGAGAAGACGCCTGAATGGTTGCGATCCAGTGTGGAGCGACCGATTGATCAGTACGCCTCGAGAGATATCGCTAAGGCGCTCGCGTCAAACGAGGTCTCTGCTTCGGAAGCATTGAAGCAGTTGTTGAACCATCGTCGAGGCGAGACTGCATCGATGGCGGCTCGAGTGCTTGCTCAGCAAGGAGACTTTTCGGTGATCGTGGGACCGAGCGGGTTGCTCAACCGAAAGGGAGTTTTTGTCCATTCTGCAGCTTGGTTAAATAAAATGGCATCGTTCGTTCATTCAAAAGATAGAATTTTCAGTTTCGTGGCAAGTTTTGTTCAGGGGGATCCTGATCGGGCGGAGACGTTGCTGCGACTGATGATTCCTTACAGCAACTCGCAGTTGGCTGATGGCGGTGATCGATTTCTTGTCGAAGCGCTTTCGAGCGGACTGCTGGACGAACGGACATTGGCCATCGTTCAGCTTGCCGAGTTGACCGGACGAACGTTGAGTTATCACCCCGAAAAGAACTCTGCGGATTCCATGCAACAGTGGCGTAAACTGCTAAGCAAGTCGGAGATACGCCGTTCCCAGCCTGCGATGGTTCCTTAGAACTTTGCCGTTCGGACTTGTATTCACATCCTTTTCCTCATGCCAAATGGACCGATGATGAAAGCCTTGCACCGCCCGAGCTTTTGCCTGGGGCTCATCCCGCTCCTGTGTCTGACCGCATCCTCGACTCTGTTAGCCCAGAGAACCATCGTAGCCACCCAATCCGGTGGTGCTCCCTTCGTGATCCAGGAGGGGACGCTGCCTCCGGGTGCTGTCGTTGTTCCGCAAGGGGGGCCCGGACAGCCACCGGGTGTCTCGGTCCCAGGCGGGCCTCAGCCAGGCGGTCAGCCCCCGGCGATGGGGCCCGACGGAAAGCCGATTCCACCGGGCGGGGCGAATCCTCCGGGGGGCAAGTCACCTGACGGAAAGGGAGCTGGTGGCCCTTCGGAACCGATCAAACGAACGAATACGCCCCCCGAACCACCCAACAAAAAGGAGTTCGAAGTTCGGCCTGATGAAAAAGGGATGGTGCAGTTTCAGTTTCGCAATCAGCCTTGGCCCGATTTGCTTCGGTGGTTGGCTGAAACATCGAATTTATCGCTCGATTGGCAAGAGCTTCCAAACGATTACCTCAATATCGCCACGCAGCGCAAGCAGTCATTGGAAGAGACTCGCGACCAATTCAATCGGCATCTGCTGGCTCGAGGATTTACCATGCTTGAGCTGGACGGGATGATTCAAGTCGTGAAGACGGCTGGAATCAACGTATCGCTTGTTCCCAAGGTGCCACCCGATGCACTTGAGTCCTTGCCACCCAATCGGTTCGTTCGAACCTCCTTCACCCTCACGACGTTGATCGCCAAAGAGGCTGCGGTCGAATTCAAACCGCTTGTCAGCTCCAATGGAACACTCAATCCGCTCGAATCCACCAATCGTTTGGAAGCGATGGACTCAGCGGGCAATTTGCTTGAGATCTATCGCATTCTTCAGGAGGAGCAATCCGAGGAGGCTCAAGAAAGCTTGGCTCGCGAATTTGAATTGGAATTCGTCCGCGCCAACGATGCACGCGAACAAATCATCAGCTTCTTAGGTTTAGAGAACAAAACGAATCGGGCTGCGAGTGGACGAATGTCCCAGCAGGAGCTGATGATGCAGCAGCAAGAAATGCAGATGCGCATGCAGCAGCAACAAATGCAACAGCAGCAGGGTGGCAAGCCAGCAGCGCCTGCCGCAAACAATGAGATCTACGTCGTTGCTAACGTGCGCCGCAACAGTGTGATTGCTCATGCACCTCCGGATAAGATGGCGATCATCGCGGCGTTTCTTAAACGAATCGATGTACCGAACGAGAATTCTGCAAGCTTGCAGAGTATTGAAACGCGGATGAAGGTCTATCGGCTGATGAGCTTGGATCCGAAACAATTCGTGACCTCGATGATGGCCATGGACGCATTGGAACCGACGACGAAGCTGGAAGTGGACGAAAAGAATCGCGCGATCATTGCTTATGCATCGCTGAGCGACCAGTTGATCATTCAGCAAACGTTGGATCGCCTCGATGGCTCGGCTCGCGACTTTGAAGTTATTCAATTGCGTCGCTTGCGAGCGGAGGATGTCGCGGGGACGATCAAGTTTTTGATGGGGAAAGAGGAGCCGAAGCAAGACGATCGCAATCGCCGCATGCTCTTCGATCCCTTTGGATTTTCTCGCCCTCAAGAGCCGACCAACGATGATTCCTTTCGCGTCGGAGCGAACAGCCAGGACAACCAGCTGTTGTTGTGGGCCAACGATGTCGAGATCAAGGAGGTGAACAAGCTATTGGTAAAGCTTGGCGAGATCCCACCGCAAGGTCTTCAGCGAAGTCGGGTGCGTACTATCGATGCTTCACGGTCTCCCGAAACGAAGGAATATCTAAAGCGTCTGCAGGAGGCTTGGTCTAAAGTGTCGCCCAACCCGCTGGTGCTACCTGAGGATACGGAATTTGAAACCAAGGACGCGGTCAATACGCCTCCCGAACCGACATCGGATTCCAAGGGGACGGAAACGGGTCGCGAAAAACCTTCCGAAGCTCCCGTTGAAAAGGAAGGCTCCGAGGAAAAAGGAGCGAAGAAATCGAACGCGGATGTAACGCAAACGGAGGGGCAATCTACCGACGTCCCCGGTGGCCGACTTTCCATTCATCAAGATGGCTCCGACAGTCCAGCGTCCGCCGACGCGAAAAAGAGTAGCGGTGACGAGGCTGCGGGCAGCAAGAGAGCGGCGACGGCTGCAGAGACTTCCCCTGCTGATGCCATTCGCCTGCAATTCGACGAGCGAGGTAATTTGATCCTGACAGGGGATGATCTTGATGCACTGGATCGGTTGGAGCAAATGATGCTCGCCAATGCTCCACCCCTGAAACGGTACGAAGTCTTTTACATCCAGAATGCGCGGCCTTCGTGGGTCGAGCTGAACCTGAAAGACTACTTCAAAGACGACGAGCAAGAAAAGGATTCCAACCCATTCGCGTTCATTTTCGGATTCGATCCCGGTTCGAACCGCAAGTCCGAAGACCCACAACTGGGAAAGAAAAGACAGCTTCGTTTTATAAGCGACATCGATACCAGGTCGATTATCGTGATTGGAGCAGACGAGCAGCAGCTCAAGACGATACGGAGTTTGATCAAGCTTTGGGACGTTCCGGAAAAGACCAATCGACAGAAGCTCCGTTTTACCAAACTGGTTCGGATCGAGCATTCTCGAGCGGAATCTATCGTAGAAGCGATCAAGGATGCGTATCGAGATCTGCTTAGTACCAACGATAAAGCCTTTAGCAAAGGCGCGGGTGGTAACAAAGAATCAAAGCACGAAGAATCGACTGAAACGGTGAGCGACAGCGGCGGCCTCAACTTTAGCTTCACAGGCCGGCTATCGATGGGGATTGATCGCGTAACCAATTCGGTGATTGTTTCGGCTGAAGGGGAGGATTTGCTCAGATTGGTGATTGAGATGATCAAGGAGTTGGACCAAGCAGCGCAACCTTCGGGGGCTGTTCAAATGATTCAACTTGGTGGTACAAATTCGGAAGCGATGGAGCGAGCTTTGAAGGCGTTGATCAGTCCAAAGGACGACAAGCGAGCTCCGCAGCAGCCTGGCATGGAAGGGCAGCAACCGCCCAACATGCCCAATCAATTTCAACCACCAGAATCGCAAGGAAATGCGAAGGGACGCAGTCGACGAAATGGATAACAGCAAGGGTATGGTGAACGGCCCATCGGGAGTATTGACAGGACAATTGGCTTTGGTAACCGGAGCGGCGCGAGGGATAGGTGCCGGGATTGCGAAAGCCCTTGCAGCTGCAGGTGCGGATGTCGCTGTGAACGATATCAACCCCGCTGACGAAACCGTTGCAGCTTGCCAAGCGATGGGGCGAAAGTCTCGGGGCTATCAATGCGATGTTGCCGATCGTGACGCAGTCGAAGCGATGGTCGATCAGGTCGAAAAAGAAATGGGGCCTATCTCAATCCTTGTGTCCAACGCAGCGTACAGCGATCGAGAGTTGTTTTATCAAGCGTCGATGGAGGGTTTTCAAAAGACGATCGACGTCTGTATGTGGGGGCCCTTTTATCTGACTCGAGCGGTCGCCAATCGGATGATTCCACGTTCGCTCGCGACCGGGCCCGAGAACTTTCGGGGGAATATCGTCGTGGTTAGCTCGCCGCATGCGTACAAACCGATTCCGGGGGCGATGGCTTACAACATGGGCAAGGCTGCGATCGATCAGATGGCCAAAACGGCTGCCGTCGAGCTGGCCGAGTACCGCATTCGAGTGAACATTATTCATCCGGGTTGGACCGATACACCTGGCGAGCGAAAGTTCTTTCACGAAGACGAGCTGATGGAACGGGGGAGATCGCTTCCATGGGGCCGGCTGGCTCAACCAGAGGATTTAGGGCATGGGGTCGTGTTCCTTGTCGATCCTCGCAGTGATTACATCACGGGTGCAACGCTCTCCATCGACGGCGGTATAGTCCTGCCGTTCCAGGAAATGTTCCGCGTGAAGGACCGACCTGCTACCTAGATCCCATCCTGAACCCCTGAACCGAACTCGTGCAAGCCGCGGCTGCCATTGGTTTTCGGAAAGGGAGTTGGCCGTTCCTTAGGCATAAAAAACCTGTTTGTTTCCATTCTCATCCAAGATCCACTAAATCTGTTCGAAAAGATTGCACTATGAAACATACACTCATCATCACAGCCTTTGGTGCAATTTCTTTCTTCGGTTCCTGGAGCTTTGGGCAACGGCCCACGGCTCCCCAGCTTTTCTCTGGAAAAGCTGTGGCATATGCTCGCGTCAACGACACGCGAGAGCTGAAGGACAAGCTGGCGGAAACAGCCACCGGTAAGTTGGCCAACGATAAGGACCTCAAGCCGATTCTGAATTCGTTCTATGGCAGTTTCTCCCAATTGGTCCAAGGGATGCAAAACGAAATCGGTCTCAACCTGGATGAGCTGCTTTCGATCCCAAACGGTGAACTCGCCGTTGCGGTAGTCCCTACCAAGACGCAGCCGGTCTTTTGCTTCTTGCTCGAGGCAGGCTCAGAAATGCCAGCTGTCGAGATCTTGCTCAAAAGGATCGAGGCCAGGGGGCTTGAACGAGGCAATCGAGAGCGAACGACCAAAGAGATCGGTCGCTTGGAGGTCGTGCAGTACAAAACCCCGAACCCGAACCGTCAGTTTGGATATTTCATCGATTCCGGCGTCCTGGTTGGATGCGCATCGGCGGAGTACGCAGAAACGTTGGCGCAGATTTGGCAAGGAAGCGGCGTGGATCACACTCCGCTTGCCGAGAATAGAAACTTCACCGATATCTTAAGCCGCTGTGTCGGAACCGAAGGAGAGCGACCTCAGATTTCGTTCTATGTCGATCCGGTTGGTATTGCGCGAGAGACGCTCAAGCAATCGAGTTCTGCATCGACATTTGTTGCATTGACCGCCATGAAGACGCTTGGATTAGAAGGCTTCAAGGCCTTGGGTGGTAGTGTCATCATGGCGACGAATGAATTTGATTCCATTCTTCATTTGCACATGCTCATGGATACCAATCGGCAAGGCGTCCTGCGAGCCCTTCGTCCCAAGAGCGGGTCGACGGAACCGGAGACTTGGGTTGACGACTCCGTTGTAAGCTATAGCACGATCAATTGGGATGTTCAGCGGACCATGAAGGCCGTACAGGAAATTGTCGACACCTTTGGTGGGGAGAATGCGTTTGAAGACAATTTCATCAAGAATGCCTCGCGTGCGATGGGAGTCGATTTCCGCAAAGACTTTATCGAGAATCTAGCGGATCGACTGACGCTCACTCAGATGATTCTGCCTGAGAAGAAAATCAATAGCCAATCGAACCTACTCGCAATCCACATCAAAGACGAGGCGAAATTCAAGAGCGACGTTCTTCCAAAGATCTATGAGAAAGCCAAGGGATCGGATTCCCGTTGGACAACACGCCAAGTGGGAGATATCGATATCCATTATTTGGAAATTCGTTCCAATAGCGCCGCGGTCCGTGCACCGCAACCGGCCTTCGCGTTGCTCGGTAAGACTTTGCTATTCAGCGATTCGTCCGAATCGATCGAGCGAGCGATCGGAGTTTATAACAGTGGCGAAAACTTGCTATCCGATGCGATTGAGTTCAAACTGATTCGGGACAAGATCAAAGCGCAGTTGAAGGGGCAAGACTTCTCGATCATGTCCTATCAGCGACCTGACGAGCAGTTAAGGCTCTTTTACGATTTAGCGAACGATCCGAAGAACATCGATCGATTGGAAGAGATGTCTGAGAACAATCCATTCTTCCAGTCCTTGGTCACAGCCCTTCGCAGTCGGCAATTGCCACCATTCGAGCAGATCTCGAAGTACATCGTACCGACGGGAGCGTTCATGACCGAAGAAGAGAGCGGCCTCCACTACACCGCCTTCTCCCTCAAACGCGAGTAGCTGATCGCAGTCGCCGCTGTCCGTAGTAGCCGGTCTCAGACCGGCGTTCGGAGTCTGTAGTAGCCGGTCTCAGACCGGCGTTCCGCCCTCTCTTACCAATCGCTCACCAACCGAAGCTCCAGCCTGAGACTGCGATTTTTGGGTAGCGAATACCGGTCGGAGACCGGTATGAACAGACAACACCGGTCGGAGACCGGTTACTACAGAGAGGGGGCGTGTGCAGCAGGTTATTTGCCGGAGGCGAGGGTTCGAATTCGGCAAATGTAGCTGTCTGCGGTAACGAATAACGTCGAGCCGTCTTCTCCAAAGGTGCAATTGCTTGTTCGCTCGCCGGTATTGATTCGCCCCAGCAGCTTGCCCTGCGATGAAAAGATCCAGACCCCGCCAGGTCCGGTTGCCCAAAGGTTTCCTTTCTTGTCCACTGCGAGCCCGTCGGGCAAGCCAGGCATCTTGCCCACCTCGGATGTCGCGTTGTAGAAGACGGTGCCTTTACCCAAGGTCCCGTCGGCTTGGACAGGGAAGCTCATCCATATTGCGTTCTTCGGATCGCTTTGCGCGACATAGAGCGTCTTTTCGTCCGGAGAGAGTCCGATTCCGTTGGGGCGTTGAAGCTCCGTGGTGAGCAACGTCACGCTGCCGTCTTTCTTGGAGATTCGGTAGACGCCGAAATGATCCAATTCGCGGCGCGGATCGTTTTCTCGAGCTGGCAACCCATAAGGGGGATCGGTGAAATAGATATCGCCGTTGCTTTTGAGGACAGCATCGTTGGGACTGTTGAGACGCTTTCCTTGATAGTTATCTGCCAGAGTGCGTTTGCCTCCCCCTGGGGTCAAAACGGAAACTCGCCGGTCACCATGCTCGCACAAAACAAGGTTTCCTTGGTCGTCGAGCAAGAGCCCGTTGCTGCCCGGTTCAAGCCCATAGTAGGTGACCCCGGTGTATCCGGAAGGATTCATGAACAACTCGATGCCCCCTTTCGGAGTCCATTTGAAAATCGAATTGCGGGGGATGTCGGAAAACAGCAAATGACCGGTATCTGGTTTTCCGACCCATACGGGGCCTTCGGTCCAAGTGAAACCGTCCGCAAGAATCTCGAGTTTGGCATCGGGGCCCAAAAGCGAGTCGACTTGCGAATCGAAGCGTTCGATTTTTCCAAGCACTCGCGGACTTTCCGCTTGCACACTCATAGGAACACTCAAACCGAAAGAAAAAAGGGAAAGGGACAAACAAACATCGCGGAGTAAAGATCGCCGTCTCATGATGCCTCGACAGGAAGGGGGGAGGATGAATGGAGGCCCCTATGATAACTCAACGAAGTCCTTTGTGGGGACCGCTACTTTTTGTTCGATTTGGGGCCAGGAGCGACGGTCCACATGATGAGCGAAGCGATCCAAATAGGGCCCAGCAAGAGCCAAAGGCCCGTCCCTATTTTGTTAGGTTCATCAACCGGGATGTTTCCCGCAAGGTGGGATGGTTGTGCGAAGCCGTTTGGATCGAGAGACGGTGGGGAAGAAGCGGGAGCAGGAGGGAAAGTAGTTGCGATCGGCAGCCCCCCTTGCCCGGGTATCCCTTGGCTACCGAAGTTGGCTGACGTCGAGCCTTGCGCAGGCTGCCAGTTGCCAGGTTGCATGGGGTCCGGACCTGCCGTCATCGATGTCGGCTGAAGGTCGGACTGTCGTATCAGTTGTTGAGGAAACGAAACGACCCCGAGAGCAGGAAGAACCAATGCTAGCGAGCTGGTTGCGCAAAGTAGGATTAAGCTTGCAAACTTCATCGATTTCATGATCTATTGCTCCTGTTCGCCGCATCGTAGCAGAAAACGAACCGCGGGAGCGACATCGAGTTTCTCAGCGTTTTTCAAGTGAAATGGCGAAGTCTATCGCGATGCTAGTTGGGCTGCCTTGAATCCGGATACGTTCACTTTTGGAACAGGAGGCAAGAATGCGCAATCGAATCGAGATACATCGCGATTGACGGACCAGTATCCAGGGTTCCTCAATCACTATTCAACCACGGGAGTAGAGGAGGATAAGGCTGAAATTTTT
>JALOQZ010000383.1 GCA_025459245.1 Pirellula sp. | reverse complement strand
CTTCATTGTCGCGACATTTGCATCCTTTTTTAAGTCTGAAACAGCAGATCCTTCAATCCACACCGACTGGATACTCCGAAGCGGCAGCATCTAACTTGTCCATTTTCCGCTCCACTTTTGGATTGGGTTTTGCTTCCGCATCCGCTTTCAACCTCTCCTGCTTGGCAGCCACGTCAGCCTGCATTGTTGCGATAGCTTCCGCTTCGCGCGCTTGGACTGCTGACGATTGCTCTCGAAGCATTTTGATAGGCACACATAAGCAAATCCCCACTACAGCCAGGCCGATGGTCAGACCGAACCCCCACAACACGATCCGCGAGAAGTACTCAGCGCGGCTGAGCAATGCAAAGACTAAGGAAAGCAGTGCGGACACGACTGCGAACGCAATGGCGGGCTCGACTTTTCCCATGGTTGCGATGGGCCAAGGCACTAGCAACGCGGTCAGTAACAACAGCAGTGAGATCAGCGAGACTATCCGTTTGTCACTCATGATTGGAAACCACCTTTGTAGTTTTGAGACTATGAAACATTTGGGCTTAATGCGACCGCCGAACTCTTGGGCAGCCAAGGGGAGTGCATGCTGCACCGGATCTTGAACATGCGCTATGCACTGCTCAAAAAGGATTGCGATCTCATCTGCCGAAGCGTAACGATCCTGTAGTGACTTGCTCATCAACTTGCCAATGATCCAACAGAGCCAATCGGGAATATCAGGATTGACCTGGCGAATCGGGCGTGGTTCCTTGTCGATAATCAGTCGAAGAACGCTGTAGCTTGATTCTGCTCTAAATGGCGAATGGCCAGTACACATGGCGTACATCACACTTCCGAGACTGAATAGATCGCTGCGATGGTCAACCGCTTCGGCGCGAGCTTGCTCAGGCGACATGTATTGGGGCGTGCCTGCAAGAGTCCCTGAACGAGTGAGGCTGGCATCGTCGACAGCGCGAGCTAAGCCAAAGTCCATCAGCTGCACACGCTCGACATTTGGATCGAGGAAGATATTGGCTGGCTTAATATCTCGATGCACAATGCCTTGCGCATGGGCTGCAGCGAGTCCCTTAGCGGATTGCATGCCGATGCGCAAAATCGCCCGCAGTTCCATCGGCCCGTTGTCGCTAAGTCGCTTCTGTAATGAAAGGCCTCGAGAATAGTTCATCACCAAGTAAGGAAGACCTTGCCACTCGTCCACGCAGTGAATCGCCATCACATGGTCATCGACGACTGCCGCGATCGCTTTGCCTTCGCGAGCAAATCGCTTTCGGGCCGCCCCTGATGTTGCCAAATGTGGCAGCATCATCTTGATCGCAACGAACCGATTGAGCGTACGATCAAAGCCTTTGAAGACGGCTCCCATTCCGCCTTGCCCCAACAAGCCAACGATCTCGTAGGGGCCAATCCGCCCAAGCATTTCCGGATCATCCGTTGGCCCGAGCAATTTTAATAAAGACGCGGCGCTACGAGATTCGCCCGGTGCCATATCTTCGAACGCACCAAAGCCAAACAACTCGCTTGTGGATTCTCCGGAATCGCGCCACTCATCTAGCATCACGTTCTGCAGCGAAGATTCGATTTCGTCCCACCAGTCGTTGTTGCCGACCGCTTGCTGGAGCCGGCAGCAGCAAGCGGGACAATCAGCCAAGTGTTGTTCGAATTCAGCTTGCCTAACCAAATCCAACTCGCCGGAGAGTAGGCTCGCAATGTCCCTCGGATCGAGGCAGTCTATGGTTTGTTTCATTCTTCCGGACTCCAAAAATCGGACATCTCTTCAATTCTCTCTTTGATTCGCTGCATGATTCGGCAACGTGCGATATAGACAGCTCCAACGGACTTTCCCAAAGTGTTTGCAACCACTTGCGGCGGAATTCCCTCGATTGCCGTTTGCCGAAACATCTCTCGGCTTAAGGGAGAGAACTCTCCTTCAATCGAACTGATTGCAAAACGAAGGGCTTGTCTGCGAGCTTCGATTTCAATCGTCGATTCTAAGTCGGAGCGGTCTGGAATCTCGACGAGAACATCATCATGCGCGCCAGCTCCCACGGCTCGATCCGGTTTGGCACGTGCAAGTTCGTTGAGGATCGCATTGCGTGCGATCCGACCGAGCCAGTTGCGGAATCGTGTATCCGAACTGCGAGGTTCCCATTCACTGACCTTACGAGCCACCGAAATAAAGACTCGCTGCGTCAGATCGTCCGCATCAGCAGATTGCAGCCCGTACCGCCCTGCCATTCGCAAGACAACCGGTCGATAGATAGCAAGAAACTGACTCCAAGCAGCGGAATCCTGTTGGTCGTTCAACCGCAGTATTAGACTTTCGCTCGTTTGTGGCCAGTTATGCATGAGTGTCCTCTACTAAGTATAACCCAGCCACTGGTAAGTTCTTTCAAAGATTCTCTTTGGGGGAACCAGAGGTAGGCAAGAAAATGGGGGCAAGAATATACTGGGCCTAAGTTTTCTTTCCCCATTTCTTGCCATAGCTTATTCGCTCTTGTCGATGATGAGCTTACTTGGATCATCAACGATCAAATGGAAATGCTCGCCTCGCATTGCCCTGGCGGTATATTCGACGCCACGAACCGGTCCCTTAGCGGTGATCGTCTTTCCGAGGAAGTGCTTGGTGATGTCCTCGACTCCTTCACTGTGTAACTTCTTTTGACATTCCGCAGTCAGAACGACCAGGAACTGATCAAGAGAGAGGTCATGCTGATCAGGGCGGCAGTCGAGGTGTAGTTCTCCTTCGCGATGACCGTCACTTGGCTCGCCCAATACAAACGGAGCATGAACCGATTCGACTTTGAATCGAACCGTTCGATCTTCTTTCTCGAAAAGCTTTTCCTTTGCAACTTGGATCACTTCTTCAGGCGTCATCGGACTATCTCCAATGCGAGTCATGACAAAACAAGTTTCTCCGCGTCTTAGTTCTTGCACAGACTGTGGCCTTGGGAATCCCGGACTCTCAGCCCGTACGAGATAAAGCTTGTTGTCTTGAATTTCGAGCAAGCAGGCGAACGTCTTGTAAACCGAATCGCTACCCGACCGAACGCTTAGATCGACTTGCCTCGTCGATGTGCTGGAATCCAGCCGCGACAGGTACCAATAGTTGCCAACGACGTTCGATTGAAGAAACATCGTTGAATTGGAAATAGTGACGATCTGATTCTCATACTGTGCAAGGGCAATGCGTCCGTTCTTTTCTACAACTCCCTTGAACGCTTCTTTGATTCTCCAAACTCCTTGCATCTCCTTGGGGAATGGAAGTTGTCGAACATGGGTGACCTGTTTCTCCTGCGACTGAAGCCCTCGGACGGTTGTTTTCAATCGCTCGACCTCTTTCCTCAATTGAATGGTGTCGTCAGAACGGGAATAAGGCTCCGCTTTCTTCAGAATAAACAGAGTATGCCCGGGACGAATATTGTCCACAGAATCGGGAGTTGGC
>JALOQZ010000099.1 GCA_025459245.1 Pirellula sp. | reverse complement strand
CTCAGGCGCAGGCATTTGCTACGCTTGTGGAAGGAGTCGATCGATCTTTAGGAATGGTGCTGGATCGTTTGGAGGCCTTGGGGGTCGCAGAAAACACGCTGGTCTTATTCCTTGGTGACAACGGGACGGACGCGCCTTTGGGGGGACCGCACGAAGTCGCGTGTGCGGCTCCGCTTCGGGGCAAGAAAGGTTCGCACTACGAAGGAGGAATGCGAGTTCCCTTTATCGCCTCTTGGGGCAAACCCAACGCGAATCACCCGTTGCAAAAGCGCCTGCCCATAAAATCGAATGCGATTCAATCGCAGATCGCGAATGTGACCGATTTGTTTCCTACACTCCTGGAGCTTGCTCAAACGGCGGTGCCAAGTGAACACGTCGTCGATGGCCAGTCTCTTGCAAAGCTCTTTACAGGTCAGGGCGACAGCGATCGCAGCGAATCCTTCTTAATGCATTATCCTCACGCACCTCATCGGAGCGACTATTGGTCCAGTCTGCGTGAGGGGGATTGGAAAGTGATCTACCACTATTTCCCGTCGGATGTTTCTGGGGGATCGCACTACCAACTCTTCCACTTGGCCACTGATCCTTACGAGCAATCCGATTTGTCGAGATCTCAGCCGGAGGAGTTAAAGCGAATGACATCGAGGCTTGCTAAAGAATTAGCTAGGCATCAAGCATTGTTTCCTACCTCGCCTGACGGCAAAGAGCTATCGATCCAAATACCGGAGTGACCGCAAGCGGCGATCTCACAAAGCTGTTGCCGGTTCGGTACAATCCTCTCCCCCGTCCTCAAGCAGCGACAAAATCACGGCAAAATCGCCGGCCGCGAGACGTTTTCACAATACCATTTGTTGCCATTACTTATGCCGCAGATCAATTCCATTCGTCTTAACGAGCAAGCATTCGGGATATGCAAGTCCGCGCTCGGGCACCTGCACAGCTGGAGAATCGGATCGCATGTCCTGGAAAATGGCGCCACTGTCATCGATTTTGGCGTTGAAGTGACGGGGGGGATTCTCGCTGGGCAAAACCTAGCGAGAATCTGCTTGGCCGATCGTTGCAAAGTAACCGTTCATCCCTCCGACAGCGCTGTCGGTCCTTGGCCGCAAATCCAAGTTTACACCGAAGACCCTGTCCACGCCTGCATGGCATCCCAGTACGCTGGATGGCCGGTCAAAGGAGATGGCTTCTTTGCTATGGGGTCCGGGCCGATGCGAGCCAAGCGAGGGCAAGAGCCTGTTTTGAAATCGCTCGGGATAGTAGACGACTCCGAGTGGGCAGTCGGTGTGTTGGAGTGCGACGTGATCCCGACCAAGGACATCGCGACGTCGATTGCTCAAGAGTGCAGCGTGTCACCGGACAAACTGATTCTCTGTGTTGCCCCGACGCGATCCATTGCGGGAACGCTCCAAGTCGTCGCACGCTCCGTCGAAACCAGCATGCACAAATTGTTCGAATTAGGGTTTCCGCTCCATCAAGTGGTGGGTGGTCATGGCTCAGCACCGTTACCGCCGCCCGCCATCGATTTTGTCGGAGGGATCGGTCGGACCAACGACGCTATTTTGTACGGTTCGCACGTGACATTGTGGGTTCAAGCAGAGGATGAACAGCTTCGAGAGCTTGGACCAAAAATCCCGAGCTGCCACTCCAAAGACTTCGGGAAACCTTTTGCCGAGACATTTAAAGCCTACGACTTTGACTTTTACAAGGTGGATCCAGGATTGTTCAGCCCAGCGATGATCACTCTCGTCAACCTAAAATCGGGTCGATCGTGGCGATGGGGAAAACTGCGGCCAGAGATTCTTGCCTTGTCGTTCGGTGAATCGCTTGGATAGCCTCAGGTCACGCTGTCTCTATCGGCATTGCATCGCTACAATCGACGCTTTAACCAGCCCCCTACCGAATTCATTCCCATGACCAATAAACCTTCCGAGGAACGTCCAACCCCGTCCCCTTCGCCAGGCCAGCCACGCCGTGGGCAAGGAGCTTGGCTGATCGGTTTGGTTTTGTTGGCCACGTTGGGGCTGATGTTCTTTTTCAACGGCATGGCGACGTCGCGAGTCGATTACGGCTTTTTCCTCGAACAGCTTGATGCAGAGAACCTTCAGAAAGTAACCGTTTACGACTCCTACGTCCAAGGCACGTTTAAAACCCCACCCGAAAAGCCTGTTACCATCGACAGCCAGGGAAAAGTCAAGCGGCCGGTGACTGCGAACGGAGACGTTGAACGCTACAACAAAGACTTCGAAGTTTTTATTCCGGGCGATACCAACACGCGAGCGCAGCTCTTTGAAAAGCTTTATGCTTTGCAAGCGAAGTCCCGAAAGCCCGCCGAATCGACCGATGTAAACGACCCCGCAGCGATCGCATCGAAAGACGTTGTGCCTTTGGAGATCCAGGTGATCCCAGGGAACGCCTTAAATTCCCTCTTAACGCTCATTTCTTTTGGCGTTCTCATTGCGACGATTGTCGTGATCGTGCTCTTCTTCCGACGCAGTCGCGAAGGTGGAATGATGGGTGGTGGTGGGTTCCTTTCGAGCTTCACACGATCGACAGCCAAGCGATATGAGCCATCCGACCAACACGTCACTTTTGAAGACGTCGCTGGCTTAGAAGGCGTAAAAGCGGACTTGCAGGAAATCGTTGAGTTCCTCAAAGCTCCGGAAAAGTTCCAGAAGCTCGGCGGGCGCGTCCCCAAGGGAGTTTTGCTCAACGGCCCTCCGGGTACGGGAAAGACGTTGCTGGCTCGAGCCGTTGCGGGTGAGGCTGGCGTGTCGTTTTTCTCCGTCAACGGTAGCGAGTTCATTCAGATGTTCGTGGGTGTGGGGGCTTCGCGCGTTCGCGATTTGTTTGCGACCGCAAAAGAGCATTCCCCTGCGATTGTATTCATCGACGAAATCGATGCTGTCGGACGTCAACGCGGTGCTGGGCTGGGAGGCGGCCATGATGAGCGCGAACAAACGCTCAACCAAATCTTGGGCGAAATGGACGGTTTCTCCCCGAACGATTCAGTCATCATCATGGCAGCGACCAACCGTCCCGACGTGTTGGATCCGGCGTTGCTCCGACCAGGTCGCTTCGATCGGCACATCACCGTGGGAAGGCCGACTCTGAAGGGCCGCGAAGAGATCTTCAAGGTCCATGTGCGAGACGTTCCTCTCGACAATGACGTCGATTTGCACCGATTGGCAGAAGCCACGGTCGGATTGACGGGGGCGGACATACGAAACGTCGTCAACGAAGCAGCGCTCTGGGCGGCTCGGCAAGACAAGTCTCGGGTCAGCATGGCAGACTTCGATTACGCGCGCGATAAAGTACTCATGGGAGCCAAACGCGAAGAGGTTATGCTCCCGAGCGAAAAGGAAAAGACCGCATATCACGAGGCAGGGCATACCCTCGCGGCTTGGTTTCTGCCCGGTGCGCAGCGCGTGCATAAAGTCACTGTCATTCCGAGAGGTATGTCGCTGGGAAGTACGCAGATCTTGCCCTCCGAAGATCGGATGAACATGTCGGAGAGCGAGATTCGAGATCAATTGGTCGTTCTGTTAGCAGGACGTGCTGCTGAGAAGATCATCTACGATGAAACATCTGTTGGGGCGGAAAATGATTTGGAGCGAGCCACTTCGCTCGCTCGACGAATGATTTCTCACTGGGGAATGAGCCATAAGTTGGGGCCTGTTTCATACAAGCTTTCTGATAGCGATCCATTCTTGGGGCGAGAAATACATCAGCAACGGCAGTTCAGCGAGAGAACTCAAGAAACGATCGACGCCGAAATTGGCGACACGTTGAGAGCAGCCGATCGACGAGCGACCGACATCCTACATCAGCGCCGCGAAGAATTGGAACGGCTCAAAGACGCGCTGATGGAGCGAGAGGAGCTTGACGAGAAGGAATTAACCGAGCTAATCGGGCCCAGCGTACATTCGAAAGATGTCCCTGCCGCAGACTCTATGAGCGTTTGATTCGAGAGCATATGCCTCGCAAGAAAAGCAGTAAGATACGAATCGAGTTTAGAAAGAAGCACCAGTCTCAGGTGCGCGATGCTGATCTTACGAGCAAGTACGAAGCGAATCGAGACGAGATCGATACCATCTCCTCGGAGCGAGTGAGCGGAAAAGGAGAGCTGACACGTCACCGCACGGTGAAAGGGAGCGTTGACGAAGACGCACGTGGCACGCTCGGCAATATTGAGCTGGAGGTAGATCGCGGCACCGTCGCGGGGCTTGTTCTGAGGGTGCATGGACTTGAGTCCATCGTCAAAGGTGGCGATGGAAGGATTTATCGTTGTTCGCTCCGTCGAGTATTGAAAAACCTTGCAACGGACCAGCGGCACGTTCTCGTGGCGGGCGACCAAGTTCGAATACAGAGAGCGGGAGCCGATCAAGCTTGGATTGTTCGAATTGAACCTAGACGCAGCACCCTCAGTCGTACGAGCAAGCAGCGTCGTCATATCATTGCCTCGAACGTAGATCAGCTCCTAATCGTCACGAGCGCGTCACAGCCTGCGATCAAGCCAAATCTCATCGATCGACTGCTCGCCACCGCCGAACAAAATCATCTTGAAGCCTGTATTTGCATCAATAAATGCGATTTGGTCGATGTTTCCAAGCTCCAGCCGTTGGTCGGCACCTATGCCCAGATGGGCTACCAAGTCGTTTTGCTCAGCGCTGCAAAAGGCTGGGGAATTTCCACGTTGAAAGGAATAACAGCCCAGCGATGTAGTGTGGTCGTCGGACAAAGCGGCGTTGGCAAGTCATCCATTCTAAATGCCATCGAACCGGGGCTGAAACAACGCGTACAAGCGGTCAGCGAGGAAAATGAGAAGGGCAAACACACCACCACCACGGCGGAGGTCTTCCCACTCTCCAGCGGCGGATCTTTAGTAGACACACCTGGCGTGCGTCAGTTCCAACTCTGGGACATTGTCGCCAGCGAGCTAACCGGTCTCTTTCGAGACATTCGCCCATTCGCATCCAAATGCAGATATCCGGATTGCAGCCATATCCACGAGAACGATTGCGCGGTAAAGGATGCGGTGGCGGATGGACGGCTCGATGCAAGACGTTACGACAGCTATTGCCAGATCGTCGACTCTCCCTATGAGTTGGAAAGGGATGAGTTTGAGGATTCGGGCCCTTGACGACAATGAATGACGGTCAAATCGTCACCTAGTAATTGTCGGCAACTAGCCTTCCGGCTAAACTTCACCAGTGATTTAACCCACCCCTTTTGGTAGCTGTCCGACCCACGCGGATAGCGGAGAATTCAATGAGTGCTACGACCGGACCCAAGATTGATAGTTCCAAAGCTCGCCTCATCGTCGGTGACAAGGAACTGGAGATGCCCGTATTGGTGGGGACGGAAAATGATCGTGCGATCGACATCTCCAAACTGCTGAAGGAAACGGGGCACATCACCATCGACGAAGGGTATGCGAACACCGGTTCAACGGCCAGCGCGATCACTTATTTGGATGGCGATACCGGCGTTTTGCGACACCGAGGTTACCCCATCGAGCAGTTGGCCGAGCATTGCAACTTTCTCGAGACCAGCTATTTGCTCATCTACGGCGAACTCCCGACTCGTGAACAACTTGAGAATTTCGCCGACTCGATAGAAAAACACACAATGCTTCATGAGGACATGCGGTCGTTTTACAACGGCTTTCCTCGCGACGCGCATCCGATGGCAATCCTCTCCAGTGTTGTGGGGGCGTTGTCGACATTCTATCAAGACTCGCTCGATCCACATGATCCCGAGCAAGTCGAGGTTTCGATTCATCGACTGATCGCCAAATTGCCGACGATCGCCGCTTACAGTTACAAGAAGTCTTTTGGACAGCCGTTCATCTATCCTGACAATAATTTGGATTACTGCGAAAACTTCTTGAGCATGATGTTCGCATTGCCGAGCGAGAAGTATCAGCCTGATCCGGACTTCGTTCGAGCACTCAATTTGCTATTCATCGTTCACGCGGATCACGAACAAAATTGCAGCACTTCGACCGTGCGATTGGTCGGTTCATCGAACGCAAATCTATTTGCTTCCATCTCCGCAGGAATTTGCGCACTCTGGGGCCCGCTGCACGGTGGCGCCAACGAGGCTTGTGTCAATATGTTGAAACGCATTGCAGACGATGGCGGCAATGTAAAGAAGTATGTTGACATGGCTAAAGACAAGGCCAGCAACTTCCGATTGATGGGATTCGGGCACCGCGTTTACAAGAACTACGATCCGCGGGCGAAGATTATCAAGGCGGCTTGCGACGTTCTGTTGAAGAAACTCAATTTAAACGACCCCTTGTTCGAAGTCGCACAGGAGTTGGAAGAGGTTGCTCTCAAAGATCCATACTTCGTCGAGCGAAAGCTTTATCCGAACGTCGACTTCTACTCCGGCGTGATCTATCGTGCGATGGGAATTCCTGTCCAGATGTTTACAGTCTTGTTCGCGATTGGAAGATTGCCTGGGTGGATCGCACACTGGGTTGAGATGCATCACTCTAGCGGGACGCGTATTGGACGCCCACGTCAGGTTTATACCGGACATACCACGCGAGACGTTATTCCCATTGAAAAGCGTTAGACTGCGATGAACGCCCGATCATTTCGCTGGAGCAGGACTCGACCGCGCAAGCCTGAAGCGAGTACGCCAGCCGAGATGGTTCTCACGATCAAACTGGATCGCTCCATTGTTGAGTTGAGTTGGATCCAGCGGTCCCTTTTGTTCGCGGAGCTTGCTCGACTGTCGTACGCTGTTCCGGAAGCGGTTGAGCGGATTGCGTACGAAGGAGGCTTGGATCGCTGCGAGTATGTGGAACATGACGGCGCCGAAGGGTATGTGCTCAGCAATCGCCACGACTGCATCATCGTGTGCAGAGGGACAGAGCCCAATCAGTGGAACGACATTCGAGCAGATGCGAACGCTTGGACAATCGCCTCGGAAGTCGGGCGAGTGCACAGCGGTTTTTATTCCGAAGTTAACGACCTTTGGCCCAAGTTAGAAAACAAGATCAAAGAGAATCAGAGGCCCCTTTGGTTCGCGGGGCATTCGTTGGGTGGCGCTATGGCTGGCATCTGTGCTGTCCGATGCAAGTTAGCACCAATCCCGTCCGATCCGAAAGCGATCTTCACCTACGGCGCACCAAGGATTGGGGACCGCAAGTACGCGTCGTTTTTGAAGATCAAACACTATCGATGGGTGAACAACAACGATATCGTGCCTCGCGTGCCACCCATTTGGCTCGGATACCATCACATGGGGCAAGAGATCTATCTCAACCGATATGGACGCATCAGCATGATCCGATCTTGGCTTCGAGTCCATGATCGCTTGAGGGGCCTTTTAAAATCGCTCAGGCTGTGGAAGTTGGATTACCTTAGCGACCACTCTATGGTTGAGTACATCTCCCACATTCGAGCTTTATTCGAGTTAGAAGCATCTGGTCGCAAGCTGCGAAAGCCGCGTCATATTCCAGCTCAATAGAAGTAACTTCTGCTTTTTGCTTGCGAAACCTGTCTGTAATGCCAAGATATGGCCGTGGGCGGCGAAAGGGATGCGTTGTTGAAGGTTGCGGCAATCGATCTGTTGAAAGTGTTCGTATGCAGTTGCTAATCGAGGGTCTTTCCAAGACCTACCCGGGTGATGTACGCGCGTTGGATAATATTACTTTGACGATTCCGACCGGCATGTTCGGGCTTCTTGGTCCCAACGGGGCGGGTAAATCCACGTTAATGAGAACGATCGCTACTCTTCAAGATGCGGACGCCGGTTCAATTCGCCTCGGAGACATCGACGTACTTCGAAACAAATCCGAGATTCGTCGTTACCTTGGCTATCTTCCGCAGGAGTTCGGTGTTTATCCCAGGACAAGTGCCGTTGCATTGTTGAGTCATCTGGCATCGCTTAAGGGCGTAGGTGGCAACGCGAAGCAGCGCAAAGAGATAGTCGATGCCCTACTATTCCGTGTGAATCTTTATGACGTGCGCCATAAAGCGGTAGCGACCTACTCGGGCGGCATGCGTCAGCGATTTGGAATCGCGCAAGCGCTCTTGGGAGATCCTAAGTTGATCATTGTCGATGAGCCGACAGCGGGGCTTGATCCCGGCGAGCGCAATCGATTTTACAACTTGCTTTCGGAAGTGGGCGAGAGCGTAGTGGTGATTCTTTCGACTCACATCGTCGAAGATGTCAAAGAGCTTTGCCAAAACATGGCGATCATTCACCGTGGGCAACTCAAATTCAATGGTGCTCCGAGTGCGGCGGAGTCCTCGATGCGAGGTCAAGTTTGGAGTCGATCGATGTCCAAGCAAGATTTGAAAACGTTGGAGGGGTATCGAGTTCTTTCAACGAAGCTCATTGAGGGACGACCTATTGTCCGTATTTTTAGCGATGTCGACCCGGGCAACGGTTTCGATGTGGCGGAACCAAATCTTGAAGATGCTTTCTTCTTTCATATTCAGTAGGGTCGAGGGGAAGGAATCATACAGATGATAGAGTTCTTTCGCTTCGAGTTGAGCTATTGGTTGCGTGGCTACATGGTGTACATCTTTACGGGCTTGATGGCCTTGATGTTTGCTATGGCTACCTATTCCGACAATCTTCAGATTGGAGGTGCGATTGGGAATACCTTTCGCAATGCACCTTTTGTTATCCAGCAGTATTACGCGATATCGGGACTATTGGGCGCGCTGATCATCACCACGTTTTTCGATTCGGCGGCTTCGCGAGACTTTTCATCCAAGTTTGCAGATGTTCTGTTTACGAAGCCGATTCGAAAAGCGGATTACTTGATAGGAAGATTTATCGCTGCAAGCTGTGTTTCGCTACTTCCCATGCTCGGTATTTCAGCTGGGATTATCGTTGCGGGTTGGTTGCCCAATCGCCAAGTTGAACGGTGGTGTGATATACATTGGCTGGCTCATGGAGCTTCCTTGGTCTCGTTTGCAATTCCAAACATTCTATTTGTAGGTGCGATTGTCTTTGCGATTGCATCTTGGACGCGGAGCACGCTTTATTCTTTTTTGGCTGTGCTTGGGCTACTGGTGTTCTACAGCGTTGCCTTATCCCTGGTTAGCGAACTTTCAAACGAAACAGCAGCGGTGCTAGCGGACCCAATGGGGATCACGGGATTCAGTATTGCGACCAAATACTGGACTCCGGACCAGCGCAATCAGTGGGTAGTCCCGCTCGTTGGATGGTTGCTTGTAAATCGATTGCTTTGGCTTAGCATCTCAGCCATGATCTTCGTCTTTGCTGCTTGGCGATTTCGTTTTGAATCCGTAACCAGTTCGGGAGGAAGGCGAAGAGAGGTGAAAGCCTCTTTGCTTCCGAAATCATCGATGGCTGACGGGGGTAATTGGCCCGTATCCATTCCGAAACCCAGATGGATTGTTCAATGGCTTTCCTCTCTGAGGATGGAGGCTTGGCTCGTACTGCGAAGTCCAGCATTCATAGTCATACTTTGCTTCTCCTTGCTCAACGCTGGTCTCGCCATTTTCTTCAGTGCCACAGAGGGGTTTGGCGTTCCCTCGTTTCCGGTAACATACAAGATGGTTGAGATTGTCCGAGGTAGCTTGACCGTCTTTCTCATCGCAATCCTGGCTTATTTTTCAGGAGTCCTTGTATGGAAAGATCGGGATCATCGCATGCACGAAATAGTAGGGGCTACGCCCGTTCAAAACAGTGCGATGCTCCTGAGTCATGTTGTTTCGTTGCTGACAATCGTTCTATCGATTCATGTTCTCATCATTGGCCTCTGTTGTTTAGCACAAGTAGTCAATGGATACGCTCGATTTCAGCTTCCCGTCTATGCGGTCGAGCTCGTTGTCTTCGATGGGGCGAGATTTTTCTTTCTGTTGGTACTTGCGATCGCTGCCCATACCATCGCGCCGAACAAGTATGTCGGATACTTTACCTTTATTGGCTTTGTTATCGCCAATGCGTTCTTATGGCAATTCTTGCGAGTGGAAACACTATTGGTTCGGTTTGGGCGATTTCCAAGCTACACATATTCCGATATGTTCGGGTTTGCTCCTTATCTGTCAGGAATTATTTGGTTTATTGCTTATTGGCTTTGTGCAGCGGTCATCCTCCTGTGGGTCGTCGCCGTCGCGATGCACCGCGGGACATCCAAGCGATTCATGGTCCGGCTACAAAGCGGATTCGCATCGTCTACATTTGCCGAACGAACTGTACTGAGCATGATGCTGTTGGGGTTCGTTGGAATCGGTGGCTGGCTTTATTACAACACACAGATCGTCAATCAGCTCCTAGGTTCCGATGAACTGGAAGATCGCCGGGCGGAGTATGAAAAGAAGTATTCGAAATTGGAGGGCGTGTCTCAACCGAAAATAACACAGGTTCGGTATGAAATCGACATTTTCCCAGAAACTCGCAATATGGTGATGCGAGGTACGCAAACCATCCAAAATCGAACGAGCGAGCGTATTGATAAGCTCTATGTGAATGTCGCAAACTTCTACAAGACTGATCTGACGATTCCGCGAGGGATCGTGGTGGAAGATGACGAAAAGCTGACGATGCGTACTATTGAGATTTCTCCTCCCATGGAACCGGGAGAGGTCTTGGAGGTCGCGTTTGTGGTACGAAGCGAGAATCAAGGAATTGAAAACCAAGTTACGGATGAATCCCTTGTCCAAAACGGTAGCTTCTTTAATAGCCAGTTGGCGCCGAGGTTTGGATTCGATCCCAATCGTCGATTGATGGATCCGAACAGAAGGAAAAAGCAAGGCTTAGGCGAGGCACAGGTCGTACCGGATTTGACCCGAGAGTGCGGCGTTTTATGCAATACTCACTATATTGGAAGCGACGCCGACTACGTTGATGTCGAGACCGTCATTAGCACATCTGCCGATCAGACCGCGGTCGCTCCTGGTTCACTGGTCAAAGCGTGGAAGGAGGGGAATCGAAATTACTTCCACTACAAGTTAGATCATCCATCGTTGAACTTTTATTCCTTTATCTCGGCTCGATACGAGATTGATCGAAGCAAATTCGATGATATTGACATCGAGGTTTACTACCATCGAGATCATCCGTGGAACGTTTCGAGGATGTCCAAGGGAGTGAAGGACGCAATTGCCTATTGCTCGCAACATTTTGGTCCGTATAAGCATAAGCAAGCGAGGATTGTTGAGTTTCCTCGCGTGGCCAGTTTTGCGCAAGCATTTCCGGGAACGATGCCCTATTCGGAGAGCATTGGATTCATTGCCAATCTGAATAAACCAGATGATATCGACATGGTTTACTACGTTGTTTGTCACGAGATAGCGCATCAATGGTGGGCACACCAGGTCATCGGAGCTCGCATGCAGGGAGCTACACTGTTATCGGAAACGTTGGCTCAGTACACCGCGCTGATGATCATGAAGAAGGAATTTGGTGAAGCCATGATGCACAAATTCTTGCGTTATGAGATGAACAATTATTTGCGTTCACGAGGTTTGGAGCGATTGAAGGAGCGTCCCCTTTTAAACGTCGACTTGAACCAAGGCTATATCCATTATCAAAAGGGAAGCCTAGCGATTTACTATTTAACGGAGATGATTGGCGAAGAGAGAGTCAACGCAGCGTTGAAGGAGTTGATCGATTCCTATGCCTACAAGGGACCACCTTATCCAAGTTCTTACGAGTTAGTGGATCGCCTCCGAAAGCACACGCCGCCCGAACTCCAATACTTGATTAAAGATCTTTTTGAAGAGATCACCTTGTTCGACAACCGTACCGTCCAAGTTACAGCGACGAAAACCGTAGACACTAAATACAAAGTGACTCTGGACATCGAGTGTCACAAGTGGAAGGCCGACGAGACCGGTCGGGAGTCCGAGGTTGAAATGGATGACTGGATAGAAGTTGGCGCTTACGCAAAACCCGAAAATGGGAATCGTTATGGGACTTTGCTTTATAGTCAGAGGCATCGGCTGGGGACAGGCAAGCATCGCGTTGAATTTGAGGTCGATCAGTTACCCTATCAAGCGGGAGTGGATCCCAAGAATCTACTCATCGACCGAATAGGCGATGACAATCTCAAGACTGTTCGCATGAACTGATCATTCGATTCCAATGCTCGGGCATGGGTTCAGTGCAAGCGGTTTGATTCCGAACGGGAATTGGAGATGTTTGGTGGTTGGATTGACATGACCGCTCTCTAGAAACCGATTGGCTGACTTGAAAGTCACCCCGTATTTTCGCGATTTCAATTTCTTGAATCGCGTCAATCCGGTCAACACAGTCATTCATGTCCCACCTCCTCGTCGCACATCTCCCATTAACAGACCCCCACCTATTCAACCCACTCGTTAGCAGACACCCACCTACTCGTTAGTAGGCACCCACCGTTTAGGAAGGTGGCACCCATCTATCGGGAGGGGGAGGAGACGCGCGAGGGTGGTTTTTAAGGGGGCGATGGACCGGTGGAGATGCTCTGGGGAGCAGAATGAGGGGCGGATTAGGGGGTACTCGATAGGAGGCACCCACGATCTCATTAGCAGGCACCCACCTACTCGTTAGGAGGCACCCACCGTTTAGGAAGGTGGCACCCATCTATCGGGGG
>JALOQZ010000098.1 GCA_025459245.1 Pirellula sp. | reverse complement strand
TGATTCACGTCGGGGAAGACAGCAATATTCTCGACGATCGAGCCACATCCTTGCGATCTGCGGACAACACGGATCTCGGACGAGGATCGACAGGAACGTTGGATCCGTACTTGGGATCCGTCGAGCTTCCAGCAGGTCGATATTTCTTGGCCGTTACCAGCAGAACGCAAGTTCCGACGGTGATCGCGAACCGATTGAATCGAAACGCGACGGCTGACGATTCCAGTGTTCGCATTCAGCCGATCAACGGCGGTCAGTACATCGTTGAGGATCGAGTCGACAACCGTCGAGGCAATGCCGCGCAAGGTCCGATCGTACCGCAGTTCTTGCCAGAATCCTCTCGCGTGGAATACATGCTCGGCGACGTTCCAATGTATCTCTTGCAAGAGGTATCGAACGGTTCATCGCAGCTTTACATAGCGAATTCCTTTACTGGCGAGCTTTCCAATTTTGTGGGAACAGCGGCCGGGGATATTCGGGATGTTGCGATACGTCCCAATGGCGATATTCGCGGCTTCCGAGGAGCGATCGGTAGCGTTCGAAACGACGCTTCCGCCGATTACATGCTGATCGATCCGGGAACAGGAGCGGCTGTGGCGGACGGCAACTTTGGGGTTGTAACACGTCAGTTGGATGCGAATGGTCAGCTCGCTGATCAAAACGTCGGCTTGACTTTCCAAGCGGTGACCTTTGCAAGCATCAACAACTTTGGGGGCAATCCTCAGGAAGCTGGATTTGTTGTTGCCAACCGAGCGCCGGGGAACGGAGTGCCTAGCACGCGAAATATTCTGTATCGGTTCAATCCCAATACGGGAGCGGGCGACAGCACGCCTGCTAACGTGAACTCCTTTAACATCGTGACCGCCGGCAACCCTGATCCTCCCGATATTATTTTGGGAGCAGGCACGAGCGTCACCGAGCGTGGTTTCATTCAGACGTCAAACCCAGCCGCTGTATCCACGAGCGTTGCTGTTACGGAAGCGACTCAAGTTCGAGCAGCGAACACAACTTCGCTGATCTCGGATGGGGATACGATTACACTCCGTGCATTGCCGAACACGAACATCGTATTCGAGTTCAATGCAGGACCTGAGTTGACACTGCAATTCGACCCGATCAATAACCCGACTCGAGTGCTCCTGGATGGTGATCAGTTCCTTATTGATGGTGTCACCTATCGCATCACCACCAATCCAGTTCCACCGGTGATTCCTGGCGTTCGATCTGTCTTCTATCAACCAACGATGAACAACGAACAGTTCGTGGCATCGTTGCGTCAGGCGATCGCTCCTGGAATACAAATTGGGTTCGATGGAACTCGCGTAAACTTTAGCGGCGCGCTAACCGGCTCCTTTGGAACGCTGGTAAGCCGCGGAGTTGCTCGCGACCTAGGCTCGACTGGCAATGTCGGTAGCGGCCGCGTCGCGGTCAACTTCCTAGCGGAAGACACAGCAGCCACCATTGCAGTACGACTGGTGCAAGCCGTGAACTCGGCCGGTTTTGCCGGTCTTTCGGCGGTCGCCAATGGCAATGTGGTTCAGTTTGTGAATGCGAACGTTATCGGTACAACGGGCAGCTCTCGCGCGATCGGTATTCCTCCTGGTGGAGACATCACCGGTATCGCGCAAGTTGGCAATGCTCTCTTTGCTGTTAGCAACCAAGGTGGTTTGTATCGCATTCCACAATTTGCATTGGAGAGCAACAGTCCTGGTAACATCGCGACCTATGTCACTTCGTCCTACAACCTGACTGGAATTCAGTTCACCGGTTTGACCGCAGGACCTCGCAATGCAGGTGGTGGACAGTACGAAGACATTCTGTTCGGTACCGATGCGGCGGGGAACATTTATGCGTTCGACACGAATGGCAATTTTGTCAACGTATTCGCAAACGGAACCTCCCGAGTTTCCACTGGCATTTCGAATCTGAGCGGTTTGGCGTTCTCCAATTTGGATTACAACCTTTGGCACGTTAGCAACAACCGTTCGACCAACCCTGGACACGGCTTGAACGCGCCGACCGATCGCAGCGATATCGCTTCGGACGGTGGGCAAAGCTGGTACTTTGGGTTCGAAAGCCCAGCCGCGAACAACAATGTCACGTTCAATAGCTTCAACAATCCGCTTGCACAACCGCGAGCGCTTGGGACACCACTCGCCAACACCTACAACTTCCCTGGTGGAGCTGCAGGGGTTCTCGAGAGCCAAGCCTTCTCGCTAACGGGAATGTCGTCCGGTGACAAACCGACACTGTACTTTAACTATTTCCTCAGTACAGAAGACACCACCTCTGGCTTGAACAATCCGATGCGGGATTCGTTCCGAGTCTACGCGGCTGGCGACGACGGCCAATGGCGGTTGATGGTCACCAACAACGACAACACGTTGGAGACTCCGATCGAACGAGCGATCGACAACAACTTGGCTGCAGGCAACGCTGCTCCAGCTGTCGCTTGGCGGCAAGCTCGAGTCGACTTGAGTTCGCTCGCCGGCAATAAAGACGTGCGACTCCGATTCGAGTTCAGCACGGCAGGCGGTATGGGCTACGGCTATACCGGTGGACGCGATTTCGAGATGAAGGTAGTTGCTGGCCGAGAGTTGTCCGATGGACAGACTTTCAACATCGGTGGTCGCCAGTTCGAAATCGAGATGGGGTCCCGATTGGTTGTGCCAAGCGGATCAGGTATTCGCAATCTGGAAACCTTCACAGTACTCGGCACGACCTTTACGTTCTGGGACGGTACAGGAACCTCCCCGGCCGGCGACGTCATCACTTACTCGGCAACCGATACGCCCAACGCGTTGGCTATCAAGATTCACGATGCCCTCCGAGCGGCTACTTACACCAGACCCGTCAGCACGGTCAACTTTGCTGACCCCGCAGGTGGTTCGGATACATTGATCCGAGCCCTTTCCGTCGGTGTGAATGGCGGTCTGCAGCAAGTTCGTGGTATTGGTGCGATCGGTGACAATATCAATCTGGATCCTGCGTTCGACCGAGATATCGACCTCGTTCGCATGACCTTGGAAGCGGGTTCGCAAGTGGTTGTCACCGCAAGTGCAACAACCCTCGGATCTCCGCTTGATCCCTACGTCCGCATTTTCGATAGCCTCGGACAGCAACTCGCGTTCAACAACGACTTTGCAGGGACCAGGGATTCGAGAATCGTCTTCACCGTTCCGCAAAACGGTGTTTACTTCATCGGCGTCTCGGGTTCGGCGAACACGAACTACAATCCGAACGTAGCGGGCAGCGGGACCAATGGTGGTTCACAAGGTCAATATGAGTTGGTGATCGATGTCACACCTCGCCAAAACATTTCGGTTCTCGATAACCGAGTGCAGCTTGATGGCGTTCGCGACGTGATCCTAGCTCCGAACTCCAGCCTGTCTCTCCTCGGTGGCAACGGTTTGAACGACGGCACGGCAGTTCCTGTCTATATCTCGCAGAACATGACGGCCGAGCAAGTTGCGACGGAAGTGAAGCGAGCAATGGAAGAAGCGCTAGTCGGCGTCGATGGCTTCGACACCTTCGCTCAGCGAGGCGTCTTCCTGGATATGACTGGCGTACAAATCAGTTCGACCGGTCCTTTCACAATGACATCGGCTCGTCCAGAAGATGCGTTGTCCGAATGGGGTACGAACAATTTCGGTGCAAACAATAATCCGTTCAGCCGACCTGCTTTCCGAGCCCGTAACAATGCGTTCGAAGGAGTCTATCTCGACGACTTCATCATCGGTGTCGCGGAACGAGGTGAGCAAGTCACCGGAACCAGATCGGACACAAGCTTTGTGACGGTTGGTTCTAACGTTGGACCTCAAGGTGGAACGTATCAATTGGAAATTCGCGGCGGTACCGATTACGGTAGCCCTCGCACGATCACCAATCCTAGAAGTGACATCGAATTGGATTTGGTCCGATCGTTTGCTCCGAATGCGCCGCAGTCCGCTTCGCAGTCGATTACTTTCAACGCAGCGAGCAGCATCGCCGACGGTCAGACGATTCGATTGAGCGATGGCGTCAACTCGCTGGTGCTTGAGTTTGACGACGTATCGCTCCCTGCAACCTCGCCTGCCCGCGGGGTCACGCCGGGCAACATTCGGGTTCCTTACAATCCATTCATCGGAGAATCTTCTCAGATCATCGCGTCACGAATTCGTGACTTGATCAACTCCACCGTCGTTCAAAGTGTTCTGAAGATTGGCGCTATCTCGGCGGATGGAGCGACAACCGGAACGAACTCGGACACGATCTTCTTGATCGGTACGATCGATGCAACAGTACCGACCAATATAGGTCAGTACCGTTCGACGACCTTCCAAGGGGACCGCAATACGCCTCGCGAGCAAGGTCAAATCGTAATCGAGAATTCGAAGATTTCGTTCTCGAATGGTTTTGGAATCGTCTTGGAAGCGGGCGATCGAGATCCTAACTCGAACGCACCAAACCCAGGTTCTGTCCGAAACACGATTACCCTCAACAACGCACGGCTCGCTCCCGGCGCTGTCATTGTAAACAATGAGTTGGTAGGCAACTTCGGTGGCGGGATTCGTGTCGAAGGCGATTCGGTGCAAGGAGATGTTCCTGCCGCATCGGTTCCGTTCGCACGAATTGTGAACAACACCATCTTGGGCGGAACCGTGACTCCGGTTTCGACTCCAGCTCCATCGATCATCGCAGATGATTTCTATTCGCTCGGTAGTGTTGCGTTTGCAGATGCGGTCGTGAGTTACACGCCAGCTGCCGGCGGTGGACCTGTCCCAATCGCGGGACTGCAAGTTCCTGCGGATGCATTGGGATTGCCTAACTACTCCGGAATTGGCGAACCAGTCGCAGGGCAAGGTGTCGTATCGTTGGGTCGAGGCGGCTCGATGGTACTACAATTCACCAACAACATCTTGACCGGATCGAACGATGCTCGCCCTGACTTGGTCATCTACGAAGTTGGACAATCCGAGAATGTCCGCGTGGAAGTCAGCTCCGATGGGGTCACCTATCGAAGCGTCGGTGTTGCGTCGTTCAACAACCGGTACATCGACTTGGACGCCTTTGGCTACAACAGCTTGAGCCAGCTCCAGTTCGTCCGTCTCACCGACGAGCTGAATCAAGGATCGCTTAGCGGTGATTCCGTCGGGGCGGATATCGATGCTGTCGGAGCGCTGTCCAGCCGGCCTGGACTGTTGTATCAACCTGCAGGGGTTGGTATTTCGATCGGCCCGAATGCGAGCCCGACACTCCTCAACAATATTGTCGTCAATCATGCGACCGGTGTTGCTGTCGACCCAACTAGCAACAGTACCGTCGTGGGTGGTACGCTCTTCCAGCACAACACCCAGAACTCCACGGGTGTCGCTGGCAACGGGCAATTCCCGATTGTTGTAAGTCCCAATGTTCCATTGTTCAGCAATGCTGCCAACGGAAACTTGTACCCAGTTCCTGGCTCACAAGCGATCGATGCATCCATTGATTCGCTAGCGGATCGTGCTGCACTTCTATCCGTCAAACAGCCTCTCGGACTGTTGCCATCCCCGATCATCACTCCTGCGACCGATATCACGGGCCAACTGCGAGTTGATGATCCAAACGTGGCTGCACCTCCAGGCCTCGGGGAGTCCGTGTTCAAGGACCGCGGTGCATCGGATCGTTCTGATTTCTCAGGACCGATCGCAATTGCAATCAACCCGGTTGATAACGATGCGCTCGGAACCGATCGAAACTCCTCTGTTGGAACCGTTGAAATTGTCGGTAAGACTTTCTCTTACTTTGACATCCAGTTGGTGGATACCTCGCTGATTAGCAACACATCGCAAGGAACGGGAATCGATCGCTCCACGGTCTCGTCGAGCTCCATTTTGGTTTACAAGAACGATCAGATCTTGATCGAAGGCTTGGACTACCGATTTGGCTACGACACGATGAGCAATATTATTCGCCTGACTCCACTCGCTGGTCTTTGGGAAGGTGAGTCGGTTTATCAGATCCGATTCATCAATACCAACGAGTCGATGATTCAGTTGGCCGAGCCTGCAGCGACCGTCGATGGCACGACCTACACTATCCTCGACAACCGAAACGTCAGCACCTACTTTGAGCTCGACACCGGTATCCGCTTGACCGTACCACAAACCGGTAACGGCATCACGCACACGGTGGCAGATGGAACGACGTTCCGAATCGATGATGGTTTCCGTCTGGTTACTTTTGAATTCGATAACGACTCTGTCGTTGCTCCAGGCAACATTGCGGTTGCCTTTGACACTCAGGACTCCCCAACCATCGTAGCTGAGAAGATTGTGTCTGCGGTTCGCGGTACGCTTCTCAACTTGAGCATTCAGTCGATTGGTAACGGACAACTCCAGATCCTCGGAAGCAACTTGATTCGCGTTCAAACCGACACGAGCCTAATGACTCAGTCGGGAGCGACCGGAGTTTTGCCAACCTACGGATTCCGAGTGCCAAGCCAAAATGGTCAGCCAACTGGATTCTTGGACGGTCAAACGTTCTCGGTTCAACGAGGCAACACGATTTTGACGTTCGAGTTCGATTCGAACGGTGTTCTCGGATCGGCGACCAACATTGCAGTACCGCTCGCGGGAACCGTAGATGGGATTTCTGCTTCCGTAGTCGCTGCTCTAAACGGTGCAGGCCTTGGCTTGACAGCGAGCTTTACGCCAGGCGGATTCATCGCCGTCGGTGCCCAAGTCGATTTGCGGCTGCTTGCACCCAATGGCGGCCTCCAAGTTGTCGGAGCCCCTGGACGATCGGGCAACATCCCCGTGGTGGTCGACTTGGTAACCGTTCAGTCGGCTAGCCAAATCGCCAACTTGCTCATCCAAGCGATCGAAGCTCAAAACCTACCAGGCATCGATGCAACGGCCTTGAACAACCGAGTCTTCATCGAAGGGGCTCTCGGTGTCGCTGGTCTCAACATTGAATCGGTTTCGGGCATTCGAGATATCGCAGGCAACCCAATGCGAGCTACGGAGCCAGATGGATCGACAATCACAACGATCTTCTTGGGTGAAGGTCTCGATTACGGCGATGCCCCAGATCCGATCTACACGACCAAGAAAATCAACAACGGTCCAAGACACACCGTCGTTGAAGGCTTCTCGCTCGGTTCGAACGTAACTGCGGACGCAGATGCACGAGCCGACGATTTAGATGATGGGGTGACCCTCGTATCGGCTACGGCCGCGTACTCCGGCTCCATCATCGTCAATGTACAAGGCATCACTGCTTCTAGGGTTGGCTACGTAAATGCGTGGATCGACTACAACGGAAACGGCACCTTTGAATCAACGGAAAAGCTTCCAACCGGCGGTCGATTCGCAAATGGTAACAACACGGTTACCTTCAACGTGCCCAACACCGCAGTAACCGACCGAGATGTTGCGATGCGAGTCCGATTCTCCTCGACGGAGATCCTTGAGCCAGTTGGACCTGCTTCGGATGGGGAAGTCGAAGACTACATGATTCGAATTGGTAGAAACCCCTACCAAAACCCGACCAACGCTCTGGACGTAAATGCGGACGGCTTTGTTTCGGCGATCGACGTGCTGAACATCGTCAACTTCATCAACAACACCGGCGGCGGACGATTACCACCAGGCAACCCAGTACCTCCTTACTTGGATGTCAACGGCGATGGATTTGCCAGCCCGATCGACGTGCTCACGGTGATCAATTTCATCAATGCACGATCGGCAGGCGGTGAAGGCGAAGGAGAGGGAGCCTCTGGAGCACCCGCCGATATGTGGGTCGCAGCTACAGCAATGCCGACCGTCGCTTCGACCCGTTCGGACAGCGTTGCAGCGACTCCGATCGTGACGGGCGACTATGTGAACGTCGGACTCGATGAGTTCCTCGCTATGCTGCCAACCGACGTCGGACCTCAAATGGCTCTGGAAGACTTTGATTGGTCGTCCGTTGCACCCGTTGTTTCGAATGACGAGTCGGAGGACGGATTTGGTCAATTGCTTGACGAAGTCCTCGACGAGCTAATCTAAATACCCAAAGGTCAACCGAGGTTGACCCGGACTAAAATTCAGAGCGTTCCATTTCGGACGCTCTGACCGAAAGATCTGGAAAGCTCGCGGCGATCATCGCTGCGAGCTTTTTCATTGCAAACGCTTCGCTGGCGAAGTGCCCCATCAATAACAAAGCAACCCCAAGCGATTCGCCTTCCAAGCATTGGTGGTAAGTTGCTTCGCCTGTAAGGAGGGCTTCGCATCCTGCCTTTTGGGCGGCAGCAACAAAGCTTCCACCGCTTCCGCAGATAATGCCTAACGTGCGAATGGGAAGCTCCTCCTGGTGAGTACTCCGCCATTGCATATTTGGTACACCCGCCAAAAGAGTTTGACGAATTGAGGCAATGGTCGTTGGAGATTCAAACTGCCCCATCCTGCCGCAACCTTCGGCTTTATCACTGCTGGCGTTCCTAACCAAAGGCTGCACCCTAGTCAGGCTCAGCGTGGATGCCAATTGCTGGTTGATGCCTTCGTCGGCATTGTCCCAGGCCGTGTGTGGGGAATAGATTGCAATTCGATTCCTGGCCGCCGTTAGCAGCAGGCGTCCTGTTGTCGTATCGCTTGTAATTCTCTTCAGCGGTTTGAACGGAATAGGATGGTGGGTGATGAGCAGATCGACTCCGGCCTCAATCGCCTCTGCAAGCACACAGTCGGTCACGGTGAGGCAAGTCATCACGTTGCTGACGCTGTCGTTCGGATCTCCGAGAAGAAGTCCGACGTTATCCCAGTCTTCTGCGGTCTTCAAGGGTGCGATCTGATCGAGCTCATCAAGTATCTCTTGCAAGCTTCTCATGAATGAGCCTCCATTTGCGACATCCGTTCCAATAGGTTTTTAGCGGTTCCCTCGCAAACGACTCGCATCCACTCTTGCTTGGAATACCCGCGAGCAAAGTCCGCAGCGCTCATGCTCTTTTTTCCCGCAGGCTGAACTTGCTCAAGCGAAAGAAGACCATCTGCTACGACAATCCCCAAATCGACGTCCGAGAGATCTGGTGCATCGAGTTGCAGTCTTTTCAGTTCAGAGCCGTAGAGCACAGTGCCGACAGGAGTATTTTGAAGTAGCGAACCAGAGAAGATTGGCGCCGCGCGTTGGATGAGCAATCGAATGGTGGTGCCGCCGGAGCATTCAAGGTTGGTGAAGCAGCCCGGCCAAGGCTGCAGTCCTCTCACTTGGCGGTCGAGCAATCGGCAGGAAAACGAAGGATCGAGTTCTCCGTCCCCTTTGGAGAGTCGCGGTGCTTTCGTTGCAAGGCTTCTATCTTGGAGAGTTCCCGGTGAAGGGCTCGTTGGGTTCCAAGTCGTCAGTTTCTCGATCGCAATCGCGGTGGTTTCAGCTCCGATCTGGCTGAGACGGGCCTCGAGTTGTTGCGCATTCTCGCCGGGAAGAAGATCCGTTTCTTCGCGAGAGAGAATAGGCCCCGCATCCAATCCGGGGGTCATGTGAATGACGGTCACCCCTGCATAGCGATCGCCGCTAAGGATGGTCCATTGCACCGGGGCAGCACCTCGATGGCGGGGTAAAAGTGAACCGTGCAGGTTGATTCCGCCGAGCCGAGCCGCGCTCAAGCAGTCCGAGGAAAGAATCTGACCGTAGTCGCAGACAACGAAGAGATCGGCGTGAAGCGAACGTAGCCACTCGACGGAACCAAGATCATTGATGGACTGCGGAGTATGAACCGGGAGGCCGTGCGATTCTGCCCAAAGACGAACGGGGCTTGGAGGAGGCCCCTTCTTCGCGGAGGGTGACTGGATTTCTGGCCGGCAGACTACCGCGGCGATTTCGGCATTTCGATTTCGGAGCGATTCAAAACTGGGGACAGCAAAGGGGCCTGTTCCCATCAATACCATACGCATGGTGTAATCCTTCTCGTGACTTTCGACTCGCTGATGGCTCGCGGTGACGCCATCGAACGATAGAATACGCGAGGTTCTAACATTTCAACAATACGATGTAACTAGGGAAGGTCGTCTCCATGAAGAAACAGCTCCTTCGATGGGCTCTGGCATCTGTGCTATCGCTGGGAACCGGGTGGGCTGCTCCGACGAGCTTGGTGTGGGCGCAGCAATCGGGCATCGATATCGAAAACATCAGCAAAGAAATCTCACCGAGCGAAGATTTCTTCCGCCACGTCAACGATGTATGGCTCAAGAACACTCCGATCCCCGATGATCAGTCCAACTACGGAGCCTTTACGGCACTCGATCTGGAGACTAAGGATGCCATCCGAAAGTTGATCGAAGAGGCCAGCCAAGCCCCGAATCCGACCTCGATTGCCCGTCAAGTTGGCGGGCTGTACAAATCCTATACGGATCTGTCGGCTCGCAATGCTTCCGGTATCCAGCCTATCGAGCCGATGCTCGCCGAGATCAAAAAAGTAACCGATAAGAAAGAGCTGCTTAGCTTGTCCGGCAAGCTCAGCAAGCTCGGCATCTCCAACTTGTTTGGTGTCTATATCGACTCAGACGCGAGGAGGTCCGATCAATACGCGATCTACGTCAATCAAGGAGGAACGGGGCTCCCGGACCGCGATTACTACCTCGACGAGAAGTTCAGCAAGTTTCTCGAGGAGTACCGAAAGTACGTAGCGACCATGCTTGGCGAGCTGCAGTGGCCCAACGCTGCGGAGCTGGCCAACAAGATCGTCGATGTCGAAGTGGAGCTGGCAAAGGCACAATGGGACAAAGAGCAGCTACGAGATCCGATCAAGCAGTACAACAAGATGCCAGCAACGGACTTTGCGAAGTCGATGCCTGCCATCGATTGGAATGCTTACGCGACGGCGACAGGGTTGCCTGTAGAGACCGATTTGATCGTCGGCCAACCCAGTTTCTTTCAGGCCCTCAGCGGGCTTGTCGAAAAGACCGATCTCGAAACATTGCGAGCCATGTTTGCGTTCCAAACGCTCAACACATTCGCACCGATATTGACGGAGGAGCTTGAGAAAAAGCATTTCGCATTTTTCGATACAGCATTGAGCGGTGTGGAGGAGCAAGAGCCATTGGAACGACGAGCCGTGAACGCTTGCAACGGTCTTCTCGCAATGCCTGTTGGTCAGCTTTACGTAGAAAAGTACTACACCCAGGAAGCCCAGCAGAAGATGGATCAATTGATTCAGAACTTGCTGAAGGCTTTTGAGATTCGGATCAAGAATCTGGAATGGATGGGAGAAGGGACAAAGAAAGAAGCTTTGCAAAAGCTCTCTATGTTCACCCCCAAGGTTGGCTTTCCACGCAAATGGAAAGACTACTCGTCGGTGGAAATCAATCCAGCCAACGTCGTCGCCAATGTTGCCAAGATTGCTGAGTTTGAACACAACTACGCCTTGGCAAAGCTCGGAAAGCCTGTGAATCGCGACGAATGGTACATGGGACCGCAAACAGTGAATGCGTACTACAACCCGACGATGAATGAGATCGTGTTTCCTGCAGCCATTCTACAGCCACCCTTCTTCAATCTCGATGCGGACGACGCTGTAAACTACGGCGCTATCGGTGCAGTGATTGGTCATGAAATCAGCCATGGTTTTGACGATTCAGGCGCCAAGTTCGACGGTAAAGGAAATTTGCGCAATTGGTGGACGCAGAATGACGAGGCCGAATTCGAAAAGCGATCTTTGCAGCTCGTCGAGCAGTACAACGCATACGAGCCATTGCCCGGCATGAAGCTCAACGGAAAGTTTACGCTGGGAGAAAACATCGGAGACTTGGGAGGCCTCAGCGTCGCCTATACGGCATACCAATTATCGCTCAACGGAAAGAAGTCTGCTGTCATCGATGGGATGACTGGCGAACAGAGATTCTTTGCAGGGTGGGCCCAAGTTTGGCGTCGCAAGTACCGCGAACCAGAGCTGAAAAAGCGGCTCGCGAATGACCCCCACTCTCCAAGCCAATATCGCTGCAACGGGATCGTCTCCAATCTGGACGCCTTTTACGAAGCGTTCTCCATTCCAGCCGGTTCGCCGATGTACATTGCCCCTGAAAAACGAGTGCGGATTTGGTAGCCAAGACCTTGTTCCTGACAGGTACCGACACCGACGTAGGCAAAACCTACGTCGGTTGTTTGTTGTTGTCGCATCTTCGTTCTCAAGGTATTCGAGTACGCGCCTACAAGCCGGTAGCGAGTGGCTTTGCTGAGATGGAGGGTTCCGATGGAGCTCGGTTATGGCGAGCAACGGGGTGCGAAGGGGAATTTGATTCGGTATCGCCTCAACGATTTGCTCCTGCTTTTGCTCCTGCGGTGGCCGCAGCCATGGAGGGGCGGAAGATCGATGAAGCTCGCATTGAGAGCGGCTGGCGTGAGCAAGCGGAGCAATGCGATTTTCTTCTGGTCGAAGGAGCTGGCGGTTTGTTCTCCCCTATTTCAATGCGATACACCAATGCCGATCTGATCCAGACCTTCGACTCTCCGGCGATGTTGGTAGCAGGCTGGAGGCTTGGATTGGTGCATCAAGTTGTTTGCGCCCTGATGGCGGCTAGATCGATCGGGATCCAATTTCAAAGAATTGTGCTGTCCGAGATCGCTCCTCAGGCGGACGAGGTGGCTGAGTCCCATTTTCGATTGCTGTTGGAG
>JALOQZ010000097.1 GCA_025459245.1 Pirellula sp. | reverse complement strand
GTCAGTCAGGCCAACAAGGTCAGTCAGGCCAACAAGGTCAGTCAGGCCAACAAGGTCAGTCAGGCCAACAAGGTCAGTCAGGCCAACAAGGTCAGTCAGGCCAACAACCCGCCGATCCCACAGCCGGCAAAGGCTCCAATGCCGGCGAGCAAGGCTCTGAGCTAGGGAACTTGTCCGGCAACAAGCGTGGCGGAGAGGGGGGCGATTCCAGTCAGCCTATCAACGATGCAAAGGAGGTAATCCCTCCTCGCAATCCGATGGACACAACCTATGCCGATAAGCAGACCGATTTGGCGCTTGACTATTTGAAAGAGCAACGCGATCAACCCGATCCCGATCTACTTCGTAAGCTGAATTGGTCGAAGGAGGATTTGCAGCGATTTTTAGATCGCTGGTCCAAGGCGAAGGAGGAGGCCAAAGCGGATCCAAACAAGAAGCGAGAGTTGGACGCAACGCTTCGTTCTTTGGGCTTAAAGAAACCGGGTAGTCAAGCGCAGGGAACGACCGACCAGAGTGATCAACAACGAGGTTATCTGGAAGATGGTTCTAGAATACGTCCCCCTGAATCGCTCCGAGAAAGGCTTGAACGATTCCGTAAAGCTGCAAACCGAATTGAGTAGTTTCCTGGTTCCAGCGTGCTTAGGTTGATTGGAATCTGTTAGAGGAGTAGTTAACGAGTGTCGTTTTTAGGGATAGCTTTAGGGCTTTTTATTCTGGCGATTGTTATCTTCGCCATCGATTTGATGATTCCGAGTGGTGGCGTTCTCGTCGCTGTCACAGGCTTTTTAGCTTTAGGGGCGGTGGTATTTGCCTTTCGGTATAGCTTTCAAGCTGGAATGGCGATGTTGGTCGCGACATTTGCATTGATCCCGATTCTGCTTTGGGTTTTCGTAGTCGTTTGGCCGAAAACGCCGATGGGGAAGAGGATGATCGTCGCGCCAACACCTGCGGGCAAATTTGTATGGTCCGATGCAGCGAAAACAGGAGGTGGTGAAGCGTTGATAGGGCAAATTGGAGTCGCAGCTTGCGATCTTTTACCCAGTGGCTATGTAAAGATCGACGATCAAAGTTACGAGGCGATTAGCGAAACGGGGCCCATCGACAGCGGTAAACCCATCAAGGTGACGCGATTGGATTTGGGACGATTGGTCGTTCGTGAATCGAAGGAGCTACCAAAGCCTGCGGTGTTATCCGAAGGAACTGGATTGGATCGCCCCGCAACCGACTTGAATATCGAATCGCTAGAAGGCTGATCCACTCTTTGCGTTGAGCGAATCCTCTTCGAGCCCTATACTGGCGGCCGCTCTAAGCCACAGATACTCGCACATGGATTAATGAAATGGTGCTCGACTTTCGATTGCCCGGCACGCTTGCTTCCGAGATGAGCGGTCGATTGCAATTCGCAATGGATCTTGCGATCGCAGCTGGAAACGCGACGCTACCTTTTTTCCGGAGCTCTGCGGTCCAAGTAGAACGAAAGCGAGATAAGTCTCCGGTCACGGCGGCAGATAAGTCGGCGGAACAAATTGCCAGAGGAATGATCGGAGATCGCTATCGGGATGACGCGATTCTCGGAGAAGAATTTGGGGTCGTCGAGGGACAAAGCGAGTTCGAATGGATCATCGATCCGATCGATGGTACCAAGAGTTTTATTTCCGGGGTCCCCCTCTATTCCACACTGATCGGTATGACCTATCGAGGCGAACCTACCATCGGTGTGATTTATATTCCTGTACTTGGCGAACTCGTCATCGCAGCGAAGGGGCTTGGAGCTTGGTATGGCATGGCACCACTACCGGGAGATCCAAAATACGGCATCGATCCAGGGCCTATTGTGTTGCAGCGTTGCCAAGTCTCCTCGCAGCCGAAGCTTGAGGATGGTTTGCTCGTTACTTCTCAAATAGACAACTTCGGCGTGCGACAAGCGGAGTCGGCATACAAGAATCTTGAGAAACTCGCCTACGTCACGAGAACTTGGGGGGACGGCTACGGTTATCTCTTGGTAGCTACAGGCCGAGCCGAAGTCATGGTGGATCCGATAGTCAATCCTTGGGACGTTGCAGCCGTTGCGCCGGTCATCCAAGAGGCCGGAGGTACCTTTTCGACTTGGAATGGCAAATACGACATTCGTGTTCCCCATTGTCTCGGCAGCAACGGGCTTGTGCACGAGCAAGTGTTAGCCGAGCTACGTCCCTTTGCATGAGAATCGTTCGTTGAAGTTACTCCTAATCCCCACCCAGTTTGAGCGAGAGAGAATCTCACTAGATCATCGCCGCGCCTGGAGTGATCGCGGGCACAAAATCGAACTGTGCGGATTCGGACTTGCTATCGCAGGAGCGGCTGCGACGGTCGCTTTGCAACGATGGAATCCCAGCGAAGTTATCTTGATTGGGATAGCGGGCGCATTTTCAAAGGATCTACCGCTGGGTAGTGCGATTGAGTTTGGCAGGGTAAGTTGCTTTGGCATAGGCGTCGGCACGGGAGACGCCTTTATCTCTGCAGGCGAGATGAATTGGCTTCACTGGGGAGGCTCTCCGCCGATTGGGGACAGCATTCTATTGTCGAGCGATCCTGAGTGCGATGCGGAATTGCTGAGCGTCGCGGCCGCGTCCAACGATGCAGATGAAGCGAAGAGGAGAATGAAAAAGCATCCGTCCGCGATCGCTGAGGACATGGAGGGGTTTTCCGTTGCAGCCGCTTGTAGGCTGGCGGGAAAGCCCATTCGCATTGTGAGAGGAATATCCAATCGGGTAGGTGACCGAGACCATCGGTCTTGGGAAATAGATCGCAGTTTGGACGCAGCCATGACCCACGTGCTGGAATCAACCAACTAACGAGTTCATTCGATGAGTTCTCCAATTCGATTCGCGATTTCAACATGTCCAAACGATACCTTCGCATTCCACGCTTTTCTCCACCGTTTGGTGGATTGGCAAGGGTTGGAGTTCGAGATTGAGTTGTTGGACATTCAAACGTTAAACGAGCGATTGCTGGCTGGGAGTTTAGATGTTGCGAAAACCAGCTTTCACGCAGCCATCCATTTAACCGATCAGTATGGCGTTTTTGATAGCGGTTCCGCTCTTGGATTTGGCGTGGGGCCTTTGCTTCTGTCTGCCAAACCCGGAGCGATACCAACTACAACGGAGCAGGTCACTTTATGTCCTGGCAAGGATACGACGGCAGCCCTCCTTTACCAGCTCTTTTATCCAGGAAAAGCTCAAGTGCAGCATGTTGTTTTTTCAGACATCATGCCTCGGTTGAAAGACAAGTCTGCGGATTTTGGAGTCTGTATTCATGAAGGTCGCTTTACTTGGGAACAAGAAGGGCTCAGTCTGGTAGAAGATCTTGGAGCGAGATGGGAAAAGGAGACTGGCTGCCCCTTACCTTTAGGTGGAATCATTGGCGCTTGGTCATTGGGTGATGATGTACTGCAGAAAGTCCAAGCGATGATCAAGGAATCGATACTTTACGCCTTGAAACACCCCGAAGAAGCACTGCCAACCATGCGACGCTATGCACAGGAATTCGATGATGCAGTCTTGACGAAACATGTGGAATTGTATGTGAATAAGTGGACCGTCTCCCTCGGAGAGGTAGGGCAGAAGGCGTTGGATGAGTTAAGTCGACGCGCATCTTCGATCGGAGTTGCTCGACCGACATCCCGTTTTCGAATCATCCATTAGATTGCACTTAAAGAATCCATGGTGTTCAAAATGGAACGAACCGAAGAACGTCGGAGATTTTTGAGAAGGGGATTCAATACCTACCTAGCGACCTGTTTCACCGGGGGCGTGATGGGGACATCATGCATTGAAACCCATAAGTCGAAGGCCCATGGGACATTCGACGGGGAATCGACTTCCTTTCAAACACAGTTCCCGGCCATGGGCAGTCTTTTGAAAGTCCTATGGGAAGACGAGGGAGCAACGCGCTCTGAAGTTCTCGAGAGAGCCCAAAAAATCGATTTGGGGGCTCGCCAAGTTGCCGAACACTGGAACTCGGTCTTGAGCGACTATGACGACGACAGCGAATCAAGTCGGGTGACCTCCGCAGCAGACGATTTGGAATGGCATAATGTAAGTAGCGACTTCACAGCTATCCTCAACGAAGCGGATCATTGGTACCAATTGAGCGAAGGAGCCTTTGACGTAGCCTTGGGTGCGATGACTCGATTAAGGCGGAGGCGTCGAATTCCTAGCCAAGAGGTTTGGGCGAAGGCGAAAGACCAAGTCGGATGGCATCACGTCGATTGGGATCGCGTTCAAAGTCGATTGCGTTTGAAGCGATCCGGCGTTCGCTTCGACTTTGGAGCGATCGGAAAGGGATGGGTCGCTGATCGCATCTATGACCTACTCATTGCGACGGGGATCCAGCGCTGTCTGGTCAATTTTGCGGGGAACATGCGAGTCGGGCTGCCTCCGAGGGGGAAATCTGGTTGGCCCGTTTCGATCGATGCAATCCTCGAAGGCGATTCCGAGCGAGGTCCGGATGAATTGGTACGCCTTTCCTTGTCACAATGTGGCATATCAACGTCGGGAGATCGTTGGCAACGCCTGCCGGATGCAAGCAGCCAAGCCAGTGGAAAGAAAACAAGCCACATTTTGGACCCGCGCATCGGGCTAGGCATTGCAGCCCCTCAGAGCGTTACCATCATCGCAAGCAACGCTACACGAGCGGACGCTGCATCCACAGCAAGCAGCGTGCACCTGAACGGCAATCGAAGCCATTGGCTGGATCGTCTAGTGAAGTCCTCTGACGAATATCGTTGGATCATTCAGTTTGTCGAAGACGAAAGGATTCATTTACTCCAACGTCTTCAATAGCCTATCCGAAAACCATCAGAAGCCGCGGCTAGCGCCAAAGCGGCTAATTGCTGTCGGATAGGCTCTTAATTGGATTTGTAAAGATAAAAGCGAGTCCACTCTTGTTTAATCGTTTCAAGATCATCAGGAAGCGACTTTGTCTTACGCAGCCGGTCGACCCACGCCTTGTCGCCGCCTGGAAGCGTTTGGTACTTGAGTTCTGTGAGGTAGGAACGATTCTGTACGTCTCGAAGAATCACCACATCTGAGCTCTTTTGCTCCTCGGCAAGTACAAAACTTCGGTCATCGCGATAAGTTGCCCACTTACGCCCCTGTTGAATCGCTTGTCGAGATTCGTCCGTTAGGTTCTTCACAGGAACACGGATAATTCGCTCGTTTCCATCGACTAAGACGAGTAATTCTTCTGGAGACCGGTTGGAGTACGACTTGACCGTCCCACCGAACTCGGCATAGGCCATGTAGGAAGCTCCATCGCGTTTCCATTCCCAGTGTCGCCAGTTTATCGGCTGGATTTTTGAAAGCTGCTGACGATTGTCCTCTACGTATTTCAGCAATGTTGCTTCAGACCCAAAGAAGGACTGAATCAAGTCCTCTGTCTTGGTGGACGCAATCGTCTCGAGATTTACATCCACCAGGTAGGGAACCTTAAGGTTCGTCGATACAAATCCGAAAGGAAGTTCGTTGGAGCGAAAGAATCGATAATTGGCTGCAAGGCTTTTGTTCTGTTCCCAAAGATAGCCGTTGATCGGGCCCAATTTCGTGACTTGCTGATGCACCTTAGGTGTTCTATCCATGCCGGCGAAGATCCCGGTTAGAGTTTCCCTAAGAATTCCAAGCTTGGATTTTGGCGTGTACTTTGCCCCGAAGGCCATGATGAGGATATCCGTTGCACCAAAGCGGTCGAAGCGGGATTGTGTCCGTGATTTGAGCCGATCTCGAATCACTTGGATTAGATCTCCATCGTTGGGGATGGCAAAAGCGTTTTGGATATTGTCGAATGCGATCCAACCTCGAAGCATGCGATACTGGGCCGAGTCACGATACTGTTCCGAATCGATCCAAACTCTAGCCCATTCACGGCAATCCGCCTCTCCTTCGATACTGGAAGTCACTTCAACTTCGAGACACTGCGCCTGCTTACCATCAATTAGCGCCGACTCCAGTGCTTGTAATTGGATATCAACCAATTCGTTGCGGCCGCCGCGTAGGATATTACCGGTCCAGCGAACGCGAGCGGGCTCGGACGGAAGTTCAGCGAAGTCGAAGTAACGAAGAATGAAGCTTTTTTCTTTACCTGGCTGGACGATGGCGGGCTCTTCCACCTGCGCAATGCTTTCGATCGTGCTTGTGTCGACCACCTTTCTACGGACATTCGCGAGCTTTTGCTCCAAGGACCAACCTGGCAGCACCTCTTTGGATTGACCGCGTCTCAAGCAGGTTGCTTTTAGGGTTGGGAGGGTGACACTGATTTCTACAAATCCAAAAAGCTCTTCATCGCGACGCGCGATGTGGTACAAACCAGATTTGCGGTAGAGGGGCTTTGGATGCGAACTAACCACGTAGCACGAGACGTTTCCATTGCTGTTGTTGATATCCTCTAACCAAGCGTTGCGTTGGCCTGGCGTGGCAAGACTGGCTCGTACACTTCGCAGGGTGCTATTGGCAGCAGCGAAATCTTCCGATGCAAAAAACAAAGTCAGATAGTCGTAAATACTGATGCGGTTCGCGGGTAGTTCCAGTTCTTTACGCGTCGCGAGCCAATCCTCCGCTCCGTTGAATGGAATGACAAACGAGTTGGGCGAAGTTGTTGGCGATTTCTTGATCCACGAGGTCGGGACATCCAGCCCGGTTACCTCGATGTACCCTTCCCCGATCACTAGCTTTTGCTTGCGCAACCACGATTCGTAGTCGATCTGGATGAACGCCGTTTCCGAATACCCCTTGGGGTCGCGCAGATTCTTTCCGCTCACTTGCAACCACATCCAACTACCTGGCTGTTCCGAAGGAGCCGGAGTCGAAAGAACCTCGATCGATAGCTCATATTCGGTAGGTGTTTTGTCGCTCCACCCTTCTCGCCACATCACACCGTAGTAGGTACCGCAAGCATTCGCCAATAGCGGAATGTTGGGAAACTGGAAGCCCGGTCCTTTCAAGGAAGCCGTGAGATTCAATCGGTTACCGCTAACGGACTCAAGTGTCACGGGCCGGCCGTCTTCTTCAATTCCGACCGGCGAATCAAACTGCAGTTTGAATTTTCCCGCTGGGAGTCGCATCTCCCCTTCGGCTAGTAGGTAGCGTGCCCCGTCGAGGTCGCTCACCAAATAGACTCTCCCCTCCTGCAGGAGCGATAACACAAAATCCCCACGCGGTTGAACTAGCAACGTTGCTTGTTTGACCGGTTCAAGTTCGGCTAGTGCTTTGGTCGGATCCGTGGTCTTCTCGGAATCATTCGTGACCTCTGTTGAGGTTGCTGACGGAGACTCATCTGCCGTCTCCTCTTTAATTGCGGGCTTGCCAGAGCTGTGTGTAACGACCTCGCCGCCAGCCGTCAGTCGTTCCCAAAGGCGAAACTCTCTTGAGATCGCAAATAAAATTGCCACAACCGCCAAGAGACTCGCCAGTATCGCTACTGTGTTTGAAGTAGTCCGATTCTTTGACTTCAAAACGTAGCTTCCCGTAGATGGTTCTGCCTTAGAAGGGTAGATAGGATTTGCAAACTGTTGCACCGGAGGTGACAGAATGTATGACGAATGGGATGGACCACCGACGATGGATCGATTTTGCCAGCGGTAATATTCACCAACGAGCGTTCGCAGCGAAGCGTTGTTGCTATAGGGTGCAAGCATCTGTTCGACCAGCAACATCGTCGCTGGTCGATCCTCAGGGATTGGAGAGATCATCTGGCGAATGAGGATGGCAAGCTCGGGGGGGATATCCGGGCGGACAATGGCAATGTCGACCACAGGCGATTGCGCACCAACTCGCTCATATGGCTTGATACCGGTTAGCAACTGAAATAGCGTTACTCCAAGACTATAAACGTCGCTTCGGCTCGAAGCGTTCGCTCCACCTAAAACGACTTCGGGCGCCATGTAGGCAATTGTTCCAACTGCGAATTCAGGGTCGGTAACCGATCGATCGCAATCCTTACCGATGATTTGAGCCAGACCAAGATCCAGCAGCTTGAGTCTCCCCTCGGATGAAAGGATCAAATTGGATGGTTTGACATCTCGATGCAGTATTTTTCGATCGTGCGCGTACTGCAAAGCCGAAGCCGCCTGTTTGATCAACTCACAAGCTTCCGGATATGGGAGTGGTCCCAACCTGTTCAATAGCTGCCCCAGATCCATGCCATGAACATATTCCATAACAAAGTAAGGCTTCCCGTCATGCTCGCCAGCATCGGAAGCCCGCACGATTTGCGGGTGTTCCAACTGAGCTAGCAACTGCATTTCTTTTGTGAAACGCGATTTTGCTTGTGGCGCCTCCAAACGATCGGCATTGATCAGTTTGATAGCGACAATCCGATTCAATTGGGTGTGCAATGCTCTGTAGACCGTCCCCATTCCTCCTTGCCCAATGATCTCGAGCAGGCGGTATTTCTGAATGAATCCCAGATCCGGTTCTTTTTTCAGATGGGCGGAAAGATGCAATTGACTTTCCTCCGATATCGCTTCGATACGTGCGCGACAATCTGCGCAGGCGCGCAGATGATCTCCAATCTTGATAGCGTCGATATCGGAGGTGTCGCCATGGAGGTAGGCACGGAGCAACTCGGAAGCAATGCAGTTCGAATTCAAGATCTTCCCCTTGCAGTCAAAAATGCCTTGTTGCTGTCCTTAGCGATGCAAAGGACTTAGCCGCATTCTAGCAGCTTGCTTGACACGCGAAGCGATGATCTCGTGTGCACGAGACGTCGGATGAACACCATCCCAAAACAGACTTCGCGCAGGATTCGTTCCCGGGCGTATCGCGAAGCCGATGGAACCCAAGGTCGGATCAAAGATCGTGCAAGCAACCTCGGTATTGTCGATTTGAAAGCGACGTGGATTCCTCTTGACCATGCTGAACAAACTAAACATGTCAACTTGTGCGATTTCAATTCCTTGCAGGTCGCACTCGGCAAACCACAACCCAACCCAAAGTCCGACATCGAATTGAAACGCGGCCCAATCCAGTTGGGTTGCAATCTCACCCGCTCCTTCGAAATAGGGTGTGTCCCCCAAAGGAGGGAGGTTGAGCACAATAAATTTCCGCGCTCCCGCTGCGTAGAGACTGCGAATAGAGCTTTCGATGCTAAGCAGAGCATTTTCGATCGCATAGGGCTCTCCAAAGGCCGATCCAAAATAAATGTCATTGGCTCCGGCCCAGATGACGAACACGTCGCTTGAGTCCGCTACTCCTCCGCTTAACAGCAGATATTGACCGACCTGCGTAGCCAAATCGGGGGTCCCGTACGGGGAGACTCCTATAGCTCTGCTCCCATTGAAGGCAAAATTAGTACCACCGTTGAGCGCTGGGGTGGGCGGCTGCAATCCCACAGAGGGAGCAAAATAGTCGGTCCATATGGGGCCATTCGAAATTCGGCCTTGATAATAGAGATTGGGGGGCGGGAACGCGCCGCTGGTCAAAATGGAAAAGTTACCCGTATCCGAGAGACTATCTCCGAAGACGACGAGGTCCTGGCTTTGACCTTCGGAACAAAAACTCGAGCATAGGCCGATTGCGGCAGCTATCGATAGAAAAATGGTGCGTACCATCGATTCAACTCCATGGCTTGGCGGGAACGAAGCAAGTTCAACAACCAACTGGAGCCAAATCACGAACTGGTTTCGCGCATGAAATTCATTTTTTGATAAGATTTCTGGCGGAGCCATTTCGTGGCTGATGGAGTCGAGAACTCAATTCGGCTCGCTGTTCCCTCCAAACCTGCATTTTTTAGAGAAGCGAACCCATCATGCTCGATACGAACGCCCCTTCCTCAGATTCTTGGACGGCAGCTCGACATTACTTGAAAAAGATTGCATCAGCACAGCTCGCGGCTTGCTATCACGCGAAACTGGATCCGTCCGACGCGGTTCAAAAGTCGCTTCTATTGGCTTACGCGTCCAAAGATCAATTCCGAGGCACGACCGCAAGGGAGAAACGTGGTTGGCTTCGCAAAATCCTGCTTCGCATTATCTATCGCTCGATTCGAGATCTGAAGGCACGATGTCGAGATCACAAACGGGAGCTGAGCTTCGATCAATCCAGCGCCCATCCTTGCCTAGGATTCGATTTGTTGCCGATGGATCGCACCAGCCCACCTAGCGAGGTTGTCCGAAGAAAGGAATTTGCAAACTACCTCTCCGTCGCAGTCCAGCGATTGCCAGAAAAGGAGAAGCAGGTCATTTTGTTCCGCTACTGGCATTACATGTCGCTAAGCAGCATTGCGACCGAGATGGATACGACAGTACCTGCCGTGGCTGGACTGTTGCATCGTGCACTCAAGAAGCTAAAGAAACAACTCAAGCAATTCGACTTGAGCGACTCTCATTAAGATCCTATCCGAAAACCATCGGAAACCGCGGCTAGCGCCGGAGCGGCTAATGGTTTTCGGATAGGCTCTCTAATCGTACCCCCTCGCATCGCATCTCTCAGCGTATGCGAGGGGGGCATTCGTTAGGAGTACCCGAATCACGTTCCCGCGCTTAGTAGCGGAAGATCAAATCGACGGTGAGGCGATTATCGAGAACACCTCGCCGTTCCGTAAGCGGGAATTCCCAGGCCACGCCTGATTCCAAGTTGCGGTTGGGTTTGTACTTCAAACCATACGCGTTGGTGACAAGGTTGTTCCCTTCAACTCCTGGCGAGCCCAAGTTGAACAGGTCGCCACCTTCAATCGGGAGTGGGAACGAGTTTCCGTCGCTTAGATAGTGGTACCAGTTGAGTTCAGCTAAAGCGTAGAACTTGCTCTCTCCAATGCGGCGGTCCAAGTGGGTCGACCAATACCACATTTGATTCTCGGCGTTGTCGTCCACAGGGAAAATGAATCCTGATGCGGTCAGCAAGTGAGACTTGCTGTCCAATCGCATGGCTCCGGTCATGAAGAAGTCGAACACGCCATCGCCATTTCCTTGCAGAGCACGCGATTGTCCCGTCGGTGCTTCAAAGCGTCCCCCCACCGAGAGCAATCGACCGTTGCTGGTATCTCGGAACAGCGTGTATTTCAGGCCTGCACCGATGTCGCCCCACCCATCATCGACGATTGGGCTTTGGGAAACGATGAAGCCGTCCTTCACAGCGATCAACGAGAGGTTTTCGGTCAATCGAGCTCGCAGCTGCAATGCGTAGACTTGCACGCGTCCGCCTGGAGCATTCAACGCCCCTACGAAGGGGAGCTTGTGATTAATGAAAATGGCTCGAGCTTCGGTCAGTTGCCGAGGATCTTCAAAATAAACCGGGTTTGTCATCGGGCTGATGAAGTCATCGAAGCACATCTCGCTCTTCTTGATCAAGCCATATCCGAGCAAGCCTGTTTCACAACCTCCAAGCCCATCGCAAGAATTCCCATCGCAGCTAGAGCCGAGAACCCATTGAGACGAGTCGCACAGTGGGTCGCTGCAAGACGCAGGCTGCACAGCGCTATCATCTCCCAGATTGCCTGCGAAACCTACCTCAACCGCCTTCATCCTCTCAGGCGTATGCTGAGTCAATTGCCCCGCTTGGGCCCCGCTGACCGAGAGCAAACAGCCAAGCAAAGCGGCCCTCGATGAATATCGCCGTAACATCCTTGTTTACCTCAAAATCAAAGCCATTGCCCTGGCTTCCGTCGCGTACGGCCTGCTATCGGAAACTTGAGTTTCCAACTTTGGACGGAAATGAGGAAATCCACATGCGTCTTTGATTTCGTTCCTACCGCCGGAACAAACCGTAAAGATTGCGATTGCTAGCACGGTAGTTGCGAGTATCGAGGGCGTCGAGCGAGACATTCTGAGATCATTCCCTCCTCTATCCCTAGCCATGCGATTTGATCCGTGTAGCAATCAACGATCGCGAGCCATTATGCTAGAATAAATGACCGCGTGTCCCCCCGGACATCCCTCCCCCTCCGTCGACCCCTCGACTCCCACCGGTATTTTGTATGCTTATTAGGTCGGTATCCTCTGCCTTCTCGGTCCCCCTCCTGCGCTCCATCCTCGTGGTAGCGGTCTTGGCTGTCGGCTTTTCCGGACCGGATGTCTGCGTAACTTGGGCTGAGCAAGGGAACGAGGATGCAGAACGGCAACACTTCTTCGAGTCCGACATTCGCCCCATCCTGAGGGAGTATTGTTTGGACTGCCATGGCGCGACCGAGACGCCCGATGGAGGGCTTGATCTCCGCTTGGTGCGCTTCATGGAAAAAGGTGGTGATTCGGGACCTGCCTTGGACAGGAGCACTCCTGAGTCCAGTCTCCTTTGGGAGCGAATCGCAAACGACGAAATGCCCCCTGGCGAGGGAAAGGTGAATCCCGAGAAAAAGGAACGCATTCGGAAGTGGCTTCAAGACGGCGCTCCAACGCGGCGACCTGAACCGAATGAAATCGGTTACGGCATACCACTCACAGAAGAGGAAAAGTCGTTTTGGGCCTACAAACCGCTCGCAGAAACCTCAGTTTCCAAAATCGAGGGGCTTCATCGAGCTCGAACGCCGATCGATGCCCTGGTGCGAGAGCGAATGCCCATCGGCCTTGATTTGCAAACCGATGCACCGAAGCACTCTCTGGTTCGTCGTCTCTATTTAGATTTGTTAGGGACTCCACCTTC
>JALOQZ010000382.1 GCA_025459245.1 Pirellula sp. | reverse complement strand
ATCGACTGGGACGAGGGCGTGGGAATCGTGCATGTTGACCACAAAACGGTTATCGATCCAGCCACCATCCCCCATTTGAAAAAACAAGGAGGTGACTGCGCGCTCATCGGATAGGTTCAATGACTGATTCATGACACGCGAATCCGAGAGCGCAGGCGCAATCGGAGCATCGAGCGGAAGACTTTCGGTGGCCTCCGCTCCGCCGATGCGAATGGGCCCTGAAAGCGTTCGCGAGCCGTCTGTCCATCGAGACGTGTATAGGCTTGATCCGTCGTCGAAGGAATCTTGTTCGCCGAGCGTGGAACGGATGGGCTCTCGAAAATCATTGGAGTGGACCAAGGCAGCTTGCCTCAGGAGCTGCTCAATCGACTTCTTCCATCGTTGTTCTCCGATCCAAAGATCGCCATTGCGAATCGTCAACTGTTCGCCGGGGAAACCGACAACCCTTTTGACTTCGCGGATAGATTGATCTGGCGATTGTCCTTCAAATTCGGTTGGCTCGTTGCGACTTAGGCGTTTTGCCGCCATCAGACGGCGTGGCCAATAGTCCACCCTATCAACACCCTCGATGCCGTTCGCAGTTTCACGTTCAATATCGATCGGTGCTAGCTGGAGGCTATAGCAGGTAGGGCATCGAAAGGGAGAGTCGAGCCGTATGGACTCTAAGCAGAATCGATGCTCCCAACCGCAGGTTGGGCAAGCCCACCGCACGCTGGGCCCGCGCAGTGCTGGCTCCATCGAATTACCTGCGACCGAAGCGGTACGAGGCGTCCTGCCTCGCCTCATCAATACCAACGCTGCAACCGATAAGGAAATCGCTAGAAATAGAAAGAGCCCGATGGTGCTGCAGAGAAACCATCGGCTTGTCTTTCCAATCTTTGCAACGCTGCTATTGGCCAATCCGATAGAGTCCTTTCTCGGTCCGAATGATCCAGTCTTTTCCGATGACCGCGTAAGTTGCAAAAATACGTCCCGGTAGTTGATTGCGATGCAATTCTTCCAACGCTTCACCGACGCGGTACACGATCGCTTCTCCTGTTTCGCTTTGCATCAAAAGTTTATCGCCGAGTAGCATGAGCGATGCTGAGTAATTGCCACCGATTCGTTTCTTCCAATTCTCCTTGCCGGTTTTGGCATCGACCGATGCAGCAATGCCGGAGTCGCTAACCGTCAAGATTTGATCTTGGAATGGAACAAAAGAAGGAGTGTTCGGAGCGCCACCTCGGCAGGACCATCGCAAGTGAGTTTGAGTCACATTGCCGCTACCCGTCGGATCGATCGCCAGTATCGTCGGAGTCATGTATCCCGTGCTGATATAGACCAGCCCCTGGTGATAGACAGGCCGAGGGATCACAGAAAAACCCTCGTAGGTCACATACCACAGTACTTTGCCCGTCTTTGGGTCCAAGCTCTGGACGATGTTAGACCCAGGTGAAACGATTTGTTCAACACCGTCGACGTTTATCAGTTGCGGTGTGCAGAAGGAAAAGGGCTTGTCGCAAGCGATATCGCGAGGCGTCTTCCAAATTTCCTTGCCGGTCATCTTGTCGAGAGCCAAGGTATACGGTTTGTCCCCGCCGTCGCAGGTAAGGATGAGTTTGTCGCGGACCAAAATAGGAGAGCCACCATTGCCGTGGGTGGGAGGATAAACGTGGTCGCGGTTGGTCCAAATGATGTTTCCATCCAGATCGGTACACGCAGTCCCTTGGTGGCCGAAGTGCAGATAGAGGCGATCACCATCGACGATAGGCGTCGGACTTGCGTGGGAGTTCTTTTTGTGAATCGACGGTGCATCCTCAGGTTGTTCGAAGATGGTCTTGCTAAAGAGCCTCGCTCCGTTCTCGGCGTTGTAGCATTCCAAGACCAGTTTTTGGGCGCCCGCGAGCGGGTCAGGGGACTTTGCGGAGACGTCCTGAATCGCGGTCGTAATGTAAATCTTGTTCCCCGATATGACCGGTGAGGACCAACCCAATCCGTTGGTCTGAGCGAACCATCGGACATTCTTTTCTTCGTCCCATTCCAACGGAAGATCGACGGCTTGAAGGACGCCGTTTTGCGTGGGGCCGCGAAATTCAGGCCAATCCGACCAAACGGGAGCGGCGAGAAGTACGCTGGATACGGCTACGGACAAAAGGCTCGGCAGGTATAATCTTCGGTTCATAATGGTTTTCGTGAAGGATAAAAGCGAAGAGGAGAACACTTTGTTCACAAAGCACATGGCCCACTTATCGTCAACGATTTGGTTGACCAACGTCGTTTTGCTTGGACTTGGACTCACCCCCACTCCATCGCTGGGACAAGAGCATGTCACACTCTCTTCGGACGCCAAGGTAACGTTAGTCGCCGACGGGTTCAAGTTTACGGAGGGCCCAGCTGCCGACTCGGCGGGGAATGTCTTCTTTACCGATCAACCGAACGACCGAATCATGAAGGTCGACTTGGAAGGGAAAGTCACGGAGTTTCTCAAGCCCGCCGGACGGAGCAATGGAATGTTCTTCACCGGCGACGGCAAACTCATCGCGTGCGCGGACGAGAAAAATGAGATGTGGGAGATCCTCTCCGATGGCAAGCATCGCGTGCTTTTCAAAGACTTTGAAGGAAAAAAGCTCAACGGTCCCAACGATTTGTGGATCGATTCCGATGGCTCTATCTATTTCACTGATCCTTTTTACGCTCGTCCTTGGTGGGATCACAAAGAAAAGCCACAATCGAAAAGCTGTGTCTATCGAGTGGACCGCGATGGAAACAACATTACCCGCGTCGACGACGCTGTCGTTCAGCCTAACGGGATTGTCGGTGATGCGTCCAAGCGTTTGCTTTATGTGGCCGATATCGGAGATAAGAAGACTTACCAATACACCATCGCCAAGGATGGCTCACTCGTCGATCGAAAGCTTTTTTGCTCCCAAGGCTCCGACGGCATGACCATCGACCGAGAGGGAAATCTCTATCTGACGGGAAGCGAAGGAGTCACGGTATTCAACAGCGAAGGGAAGAAAATCCAAGTAATCGCCGTTCCTGAACGATGGTCTGCCAATGTTTGCTTTGGTGGACAAGATCGCAAGACGCTGTTCATCACGGCCTCGGATTCCCTCTACACCGTCCCCATGCGCACGCAAGGCTACTAGTGCTTCACAACGCGAAAGAAAAACGATCGGCGTCCGCCTCTCCAGTTGCCACCTTGCCGTGTCGCCACGTTCTGACCGAGCTTTGGCAGCGGTATGCATTTGCAAACGACGCCGGCCCCTATCTGCTGGTTCCCCAAGCCGTACTGCAGCCTGTCAACGAAACGGAGATCCAGCAGATCTTTGCGGCCTCCCAGCGGGAGAGGATCCCCGTCACCTTCCGCGCAGGTGGTACGAGTTTGTCCGGACAATCCGTTACCGATGGCTGGCTGGTCGATATCGGTCGCCACTGGCGAAGCATCCAGCCTATCGACGGGGGGGCAAGGGTAAGGGTGCAGGGAGGCGCGATTGGTGGCCTTGTAAATGCCACTCTTCGACCCTTTGGTAGAAAGCTCGGACCAGACCCTTCCTCCATCGGTTCAGCCATGATGGGGGGAATCTTATCCAACAATTCGAGCGGTATGTGCTGTGGCGTTGAGAACAATGCGTACCATACGGTCGAGTCGATTCGCTTCATCCTCCCCGACGGAACCGTATGGGACACCGCGCTCGAACACGAAGCGGACCGATTTGAAAATGAGCAGAACCAGATTGCCAATGAGCTGCAATCACTGCGGCAAGCCGTTTTAAACAACGCCCTCCTACGCGACAAAATCCGTCGCAAATACCAACAGAAGAATACCGTCGGATACTCGCTTAACGCGTTGCTCGATTACGACAGACCGCTCGATATTCTGGCGCATCTTCTGATCGGCGGTGAAGGCACACTCGCCTTCATTTCCGAGGCCGTTCTGAGAACGTTACCAGACCAT
>JALOQZ010000381.1 GCA_025459245.1 Pirellula sp. | reverse complement strand
CACATCGCGACCACAGGTCGCCCAGGCCCGGTTCTCGTCGACATTCCCAAGGATGTTCAGTTGACGAGTTGCGAAGTCGACTGGGATGTCCCGATGTATCTCCCCGGTTACAAGCCCGGAAAAGCACCAGACGCCCAGCCGGAGCAAATTCGTCAAGTCGCCGCGGCGATCAAGCACAGCAAGAGACCGATTCTTTACGTTGGCGGTGGAATTGTCACCGCGGAAGCCTCCGAGCAGCTTCGAGAATTGGTTAGCAAAACAGGCATCCCAGTCACGATGACGGTGATGGGGCTCGGGGTTTACCCAGCTGATGCACCTTTGTGATGCACCTTTGTCGATGGACATGCTCGGCATGCACGGTAGCGCGTATGCGAACTATGCGGTCAAGGATTGCGATTTGCTTATCGCTCTTGGCGTTCGATTCGACGACCGAGTGACAGGACATCTCGCCTCGTTTGCAAAGAACGCGAAGATCGTTCACATCGACGTTGACCCATCGGAATTGAACAAAAACAAAATCGCTCACATTTCGATTCGAAGCGACGTGAAGTTTGCATTGACCGAGTTGAACAAGATTGTGGAAGCTCCCGAAGATATTTCGGCTTGGGTGAAGCATTGCGGCGACTTGAAGGCAAAGCATCCGTTTTCCTACGACCAAAACTTCGACGGCATTCTCCAGCAGCATGCTATCCGCACCCTATCGAATCTGACCAAAGACCGAGAGACCTACGTTTCGGTCGGTGTCGGACAGCATCAAATGTGGGCCGCTCAGTTCTTTCAATTCCGCCGCCCCAGAACTTGGATGAGCAGCAGTGGACTGGGTACGATGGGCTTCGGACTCCCCTGTGCCATGGGTATTCAAGCGGCTCATCCAGACGCGTTGGTCATCGACATCGATGGAGACGGGTCGTTCCAAATGAATATCCAAGAGCTAGCCACCCTTCGTTGCGAGAAGCTGCCGGTCAAAGTGTTGCTGCTCAACAATCAACACCTAGGCATGGTCGTTCAATGGGAAGATCGATTCATGGGTTCCAACCGAGCCCACACCTATCTGGGACCGATCGATGACGAAGAAGCGAGCGGGCCGGGATCGACCGTGGCGCATACCTATGCTTCCAAGCGTTACCCGGACTTCGTTCAAATTGCAAAGGGTTATGGCCTTGGCGCTGCTACCGTTCGCAAGAAGTGCGATCTCGAAGGTGCGTTGCTCGAGATGATCAACTACCCAGGCGCATATGTGCTCGACGTCGAAGTACCTTACCAAGAGCACGTCTTGCCGATGATTCCATCGGGCAAGACGGTCGACGACATGATCCTCGCCTAAGCGAGTAGTTTCTTCCAGCGGGCGACTTGCTTCGCAATTTCTTCAGGGTGACTGGAGCCGTGCGATCGATACGACGCCACGGCTCCGTCGACGCTTAACACGCTTCGGATCGAGCCATCCAAATTTGGATCGACTGATCGAAAATCCTCGTCCGACAGCTCGGATAGTTTGACGCCACGTTCCTTTGCGAGAGCGACCAAAGCACCTACGCGATGGTGCGCGGTTCTCTGGGCTAACCCCCGTAGCATGCAAGCCTCCATCAAGGCAGTCGCATCGAGGAAGCCTTCATCGAGTCGCGATCGAATCGACGCCACGTTGAGTTCGGATTCGGCCACGATGGGAATTGCCAACTCTAGCATCGAGGTCACCGTATCGAACGCATCGAAGAGAGGCGGTTTGTCCTCTTGCAAATCCCGATTGTACGCCAGCGGTAGACCTTTGATGAGAACGAGGAGGGTTTGCAAGGAACCGATCACACGCGCCGTTTTTCCTCGCGTCAGCTCCAGAGTGTCCGGGTTCACCTTTTGGGGCATGATCGAGCTGCCCGTGCAAAACTTTTGGGGTAGTTTAATGAAGTTGAATTCGGTCGTGGACCAAAGAATCCACTCCTCAGCCCAACCGCTTAGATGCTCAGCGATGAGGGTGAGCACAAACACGGACTCGACTGCGAAATCGCGATCGCTGCTGATGTCGATACTGTTGTGAGCTACGGCGTCGAAACCGAGCAGCTTGGCCGTGTATTCACGGTCGATCGGAATACTCGTTCCCGCGACGGCAGCTCCTCCTAGCGGACAATGGTTGACTCGGGCGCGGCAATCGGAAACACGGCCGCGATCCCGTTGCAGTTTCTCCATATATGCCAGCCAATAGTGAGGTGCCAGCACGGGCTGGGCCCGCTGCATATGGGTGTAGGCGGGAATGACAACGTTTGCATCCCTCTCACAGCGAGAGAGAAAAGCCTTTTGGAGTTCCGACAAAAGCGCATCCACACGCTCTAACTGATCTCGAACCCAAAGACGAAGGTCTGTCGCGATCTGATCATTTCGCGATCTCGCAGTATGAAGCTTGCGTCCGACATCTCCCAAGCGATCGATCAACGCTTGCTCGATGTGCATGTGAATATCTTCTAACTCAATGCGGAATGCGAGCTCGCCTCGGTCCAACAAGCCCTCGATGGAAGTCAACTCGGTCCGAATCGAGTCAAATTCTGCTTCGGTCAAGATACCTTGTTTGCAAAGCATTTGAGCATGGGCGATCGAACCGCGGATATCCTGCTTGTAGAGGCGGTGGTCAAAGCTGATGCTTTCGCTGAAGCGGGCTAAACGATCGTCCATACTGCCTGCGAATACGCCGCTTCGAGATAGGGAGGTCAATGCGATATTCCTGTGTTGTTAAGCGTCGTTGAGATGGGGTATCATCGAGGCACCAATTCCAACCCCGAACCGGTGTTTCTGCAAGGCGAACTTCCTTTGACGAGATCAGTTTTTCGGCGAACACCTGTTGCCCTCCTCAATCTCCTAGCGCATCCGACTCGGGCAATCGTGAGCTTGGGCGGGGTCAGCTTCGCCTTGCTCCTCATTTTTATGCAGCTGGGTTTCCGAGGTGCCGTCGGAAACACCGCGACCATTGTTTACGGCAAAATGTCGGGGGACTTGGTCGTTCGATCGCTGGATTATGTCCATCTCTACGAGCCGAAAACCATCGATCGCCACTGGCTGAAAACCTTGGCATCGCACCCCATGGTGGAGCGGGTCGACCCATTCTTCATCATGCTGCAAAAGTGGCAAAACCCTCCGCGAAACAACGAGTGTATCCACGCCCCCCCCGATGGATCGTTTCGAACTGTCGGCATGATGGGAGTCGAGTTTGATCATCCCGTCCTACAGGTCCCCGGCATTCTTTCGCAAATGGACGCATTGAAGGATCCCGATTCCATGCTGGTGGATGAAGCGACCCGAGCGGAGTATGGCCCCCAAGACTGCAAACGATTCGGGAGCTCTGACGTCGGTCAACGCCTGGAACTGGGGGGACGATCCACTCGCATCGCAGGGACTTTTCGGCTGGGTACGGGATTGGCTACCAATGGAGCTGTGCTGGTAAGCGATGTCGCATTCAGTCGGCGAGCCCCTTTTGATACACGCAGCCGAGTCTCCCTCGGATTGATCCATCTACGAGAGGAAGTCGATCCAGCCTTTGCCGCAAAGGAACTGACCAACTGGTTGTCACAGCTCGATGCAGTCTCAAATGGATTGGGAGAGACGTCGATGGCTCAACGAAACCCCGATCGGCATGATCTTCACCATGGGAGTTCTCATCTCCTTTATCATCGGTGCGGCGATCGTCTACATGGTGTTGGCAACCGACGTCGCATCTCGCATATCGGAGTTTGCAACGATGAAAGCGATGGGATACTCCGAGTGGTATGTATCCGGAATCGTGCTCCAGCAAGCTTGGATGCTCGCGTTGGCTGGATACATCGTCGCGGCAGTCACGAGCGTACTTCTATACCGACTCACAGTCGCCCTCTCTGGCATCCCGACCTTTATGACTTGGGAAAGGATGATCGGTGTATTATTCCTATCGCTTCTGATGTGCTCCTTTTCGGGAGTTCTCGCCATGCGAAAGCTTTGGCGTGCGGATCCAGCCTCCTTGTTTTGAGCTCTCATCGAGCTCTGCATATCCAACGCAAACAATGCGTCAACTGCGGTTAACGCCCCTACCGTGCGTACTTCTTTTTGTGCAAGAATTTTCCGATCCAGGGTTCGAAGAGCCCCCTGATCCGATCGAATGTTGTAGTTTGATGCGTTGGATTTGTTAGCTCCCTTCCAAGCAATCGATGCCTATGAAAATTCTGCCCACCCTCCGCCAGGACTTGATCGCCGGATTGGTTGTCTTCTTTGTGGCATTACCGCTCTGCCTCGGAATCGCGTTTGCCTCGGGCGCACCGCTGATTTCAGGAATCATTTCGGGAGTGATCGGCGGAATTGTGGTTGGGTCGTTGAGCAAGTCGCAGACGAGCGTGAGCGGTCCGGCGGCAGGTCTTTCAACCATCGTGGCGGCGCAGATACAAGAGCTTGGAGCTCTAGAAACATTCCTGCTAGCGGTCATTGTCGCTGGCTTCGTCCAAATCTTGCTAGGGATCCTCAAAGCAGGGGCCTTGTCCGCGTTTTTCCCTTCGTCGGTTATCAAGGGGTTGCTCGCGGCAATCGGTGTCATTTTAATCCTGAAACAAATTCCGCATTTGCTCGGGCACGACAATGATCCCGAAGGGGATTTTGCATTCGTTCAAAAAGACCACGAGAACACGTTCAGCGAGTTGTACAAGCTTTTTAGTGGAGAGTTCCACGACGGAGCGTTGATTGTTGGCTTGGTGTCGCTGGCGTTCTTGGTTGCATGGGATCGTATTCCCAAACTGAAAAAGAGTTTGATCCCCTCTTCCGTGATCGTGGTTCTCTTGGGGCTCGCTCTATCAGAACTCTTGCGAGCGGTCGGAGGTAAGTTTGCAATCGACCAAACGCACTTGGTTGATGTTCCAATCGCTTCGGATTGGGCAACGTTTCGGAGCTTCTTTCACACACCGGATTGGACCAAGATTGCCAATCCCAACGTCTACGTTGCTGGGATGACGATTGCGATTGTCGCTTCGCTAGAAACGCTTCTCAATTTGGAAGCGGTCGACAAATTGGATCCATTGCAGCGACGCTCGCCGCCGAATCGCGAGCTCGTAGCACAAGGCATAGGGAATATCCTCTGCGGATTGGTAGGCGGGATCCCCGTGACCTCGGTCGTCGTCCGCAGCTCGGTCAATCTCAACGCGGGTGCTCGCACCAAAGTATCAGCCATCGTTCACGGCGTATTTATTGCCATTGCGGTGCTGGCGATCCCCACGTTCCTGAACAGAATCCCGTTAGCCTGTTTGGCAGCCATCTTGATCGTGACCGGTATCAAGCTCGCGAACTGGAAACTCTTCTCGCAGATGCTCCAGGAAGGTCGCTACCAAGCTATCCCGTTCTTTGTCACGTTGATTGCCATCGTCCTGAGCGACTTGCTCGTCGGCATCGGCATCGGCTTAACGATCAGCCTCGCCTTCATCCTTTACAGCAGCTTGAGCAGTCCGGTTCGACGCGTGCTTGAGAAGCAAATCGAAGGGAATGTGTTGCATATCCAATTGGCGAGCCAAGTAAGCTTTCTTAATCGCGCGGCACTCGAAGAAGTCCTATACAACGCAGAATCGGGAACGCACGTTTTGATCAATGCAACAGGCACCGAGTACATCGATCCTGATATCATCGCACTGATACGAGACTTCCGGGACAAAACCGCCAAAGTGCGTGGAGTAACCGTCAGTACAAAAGGATTCCAAAGCAAGTTCAGGCTGGAGAATCAGATCAACTTCCCCCAAATCACGACGCAAGAGCTGCAAAAACGTCTAAGTCCAGGAGAGGTGCTCAACGTTCTGAAAGTAGGAAACGAACGATTCCGATCGGGCAATCGACTCACACGCGATTTGGGATTGCAGCTAGCTGGTACCTCGCAAGGTCAGCATCCCCTAGCTGTTATTCTGAGTTGTATCGACTCTCGTTCTCCAGCCGAGATTATCTTTGACTTGGGCATCGGCGATATCTTCACGGTTCGTATCGCTGGAAACGTCGTTCGGGAAAAGGTAATCGGCAGTATCGAGTACGCTTGTGCAGTCGCCGGTGCGAAGCTCATCGTTGTACTTGGTCATACTCAATGCGGTGCCGTGAACTCCACGGTGAAGTTCGTCGCAGATCAAAAGTCTGCATTCGAAGTAACCGCTTGCCAGAACCTAGATACCCTCGTTCGTGAAATACAAAAATCCGTCGATGTCCCGAAGTGTCTTCGCTTCAACAGGATGAGCGAATCCGAGAAGGACGAATTCCTCAAGGATGTCACTCGCGAAAACGTATTGAACAGCATGCGATTGATCGAGAAAGGTAGCGAGCGGCTAAGAGAACTGATCTCCGCTGGAGAAATTCGCCTCGTAGGTGCGATTTACGATATTGCTTCAGGCGAAGTGAACTTTTTTGAGGAAAGTTAGTCGATCAGAATCTTCAAGGGCGTTCCGCGGTTGAGCGCTACAGCCTCTGCCGCTTGAATGCCCGATCGCAATGCCCCCTCCATGGTTGCGGGCCATCCGGTGTCCGTCCAATCCCCAGCGACGAAGATACCTTGGTTTGCTAGTTTGCCCGCAGACCATCGCACATCGGCGATGTCAGGCGATACGCTGAAAACGGCGTTGGGGTCCGTCACGACCTTGCCTCGAAGGATACGCGATTCGCGGGCCTCGGGAAACAAGGACTGCAACTCCTGCTGCACCATTTGCAACACTTGCGATGAATCGCCGCGAGGAAGTTCGTGCGATGCGCTGATTACAATTTGGTAATACGTCTCCGACGGATCAGCACTCTCCCCTTCTCCATCGCCTTGCATTTGATTCTTCGGCCCAGGGAAAATCCATTGGCAAGTCTTATTGATCAAGATGGCATGAGGCGACTTCAACCAGGGCTTGCTCCACCAAGTATGCACCCCAGTGATCGGTGAGGACTCGATCGCAGATGGAGCTCCTTTTGCAGATTCACCTTCAGGGAGCGATAGTTCGGTGACTCCCGCGAGCAGTGGCTCGGTGACTCCCGCGAGCAGTGGCTCGGTGACTCCCGCGAGCAGTGGCTCG
>JALOQZ010000096.1 GCA_025459245.1 Pirellula sp. | reverse complement strand
ATGGGTTCGTCGGTACCGATCATCATGGTGACGACGGAAGCACAAAAGAGTCAAGTCATCGCAGCGATTCAAGCAGGAGTCAACGACTACTTGACCAAACCCTTTGAAGCAGATGATTTGCGAGCCAAGCTGGACAAGTTCGTTACAGCCTAACCTAAGCCGAAGTTCTACATAAGGATCTAGTCGTGTCGACTACCACCCCACGCCCACCATCCTCCGGTCTGTCGGAAGCGCAAAAGCGATTTCTCGCTCCGTTCATCAAATGCACAAAAGACGTTTTCAGTCGTATGCTCCGATGGGATGTCGATCTCGTCGGATTTGCAACGAACGATTCGACCGCTTCAAGGCATGATTGCAGCGGCATTGTCGGGGTCTCCGGTTCAATCCGAGGTTCGGTGGTGGTGAGCATCTCCTCCGAAATGGCGATCGCGGCAGCAGAATCTTTCCTTGGTGAACGCCCTGATTCGATTACGGCAGAGGTCATCGATACAGTTGGTGAATTGACCAACATGATCGGTGGATCTAGCAAAGACAAGATGGGAATCGATGGGATAGCCCTCGGGCTTCCCACCGTTGTCGTCGGAAAAGATCACTCAATCTCGTTCGATCAAGGCGCCCACGTCGAGATGCTTCGGTTCCAATCCCCCCATGGACCGTTCACTGTCGAAATCGCGATTGTCGGACTCGGCAACCTGTTGTAGAGCACTCATTCTTACACATGTAGACAGCGGTCAAACAATCGATGCCATTCTCTCGATTGTTTGACCGTCTGTTTCTTTTCGCAATCAGCCCTCTTCGACGGCCTCTTTGATTCGTCGAACCAAATCGCTAGGCGACAGAGCGGATCGTTCGATTGCCTCCACCGGATAGCCAAGCTGCTGGGAAATGCGCCGCGCGAGATCGGAGTCGCGTATCCCTCGGTATTGATGGATCCGCTTCCCTTCGTGGTACAAAACCTCCTTCGATGTTTTGAAACCGCTTTCGTAGATTTCGCTCAAATCACGAATCCAAGAATCGGGTATCCCCGATCTCTTGCAGTAATCGATCGACCAGACGTCATCACCGGTACATTCAGCCAGCCAATTCAGTAGGTTCGATCGGTCCATTCTTACTCCCCAGCCGGTTTGTAGTCTTGCCACATCCAGACCAAGGTGTCAGCCAGGGTGTGCTCGAATACCTTGCGATCGCAATGCTTGGTCGCTTTGCTGAAGACATAACGGTAGTCGTAGCCTTTCGCCTTGAGCTCAGCCGCTGTTCTCTCGTTTGCCATAACCCAGTTGTGATAAGTTTCTTCGGGATCCTTCGCTCGGAGATCATTCTCGGCCACATGCGTAAAGATTCGCAAAGGTTTCTTCTCGGAATTCTGAATCAGTTTCATACTGGAGTGATATTCCCAAGCTCCCAGAGGATACTGCGTCTCTTCAGGTGCGTCGTCGTCTTGCTGGTCGACAAAGGTCCCTGAGTAGGTGATGAGCCGACGAAACAGATCGGGACGAAACCACCCCATGGTCAACGCTGCGGCGCCACCAGAACTGCACCCGAGAACGGCGCGCCCCCAAGGATCATCCGTGATAGCAAGCCGAGGGTAGGCTGCTTTGATGTCGGGATGATTCAGTACCGCCGGAAAAACTTCGTCGTTGACGAATCTCGCTAATCGGTCGGACATCGTGTCATACTCGAGCCCTCGCTGGCTTCCTTTCCCATCGTTGCCACCATTCTGGATTGCGATGGCTAGGAATGGCGGGAGACGACGCGCTGGGTCCTTGGAAATGGTCAGGTTGTCGAGCGCGTTGCGAACCAGGTTCAGCTGTCCGGGACCATCATGAATAACGAGTACCGGCGCTTTGGTTCCGTCTTTGTACTGAGCTGGTACATAAACAAAGATCTTCCTTTCCTTTCGAACCTCTTTGCGAGGGTCCAGCGTTTTGTCATCCCCCTTAAAGATCTTGCTCTCTTCCAAGGGCATCGAAAACTCGAAAGCCTTTCCTTTCGGATTTCCTTGATCGGTTAGATCGGATGCGAGTGAATAGTCGGGACCAACGACAAAGTTACCGTTGCCAAGGGGCGACGATTTATCCTGGCCAAATGTTGGTGAAGCCGAAAGTATCGCGATGGCGCCGACCGCCACCGAGAGAGAAGATACGACAAGGTGCCGGAGAGAACGTCTCATGAAATTTGCTTTCAGTTGGGTCCTTGGAGGGGGAAGCAACGGGAATACTCCCCGCAGTAAGTGGCCTTTTAGTATACATCGAGCGATCTGTTTCTTGAGATGGGGCTGCGAAAAGGGTATTCTTGAGAGAACCGCAGGTTCCTCCTCGCCTCCCCACCGACTCACCTTTTGGATGCTTCATGACGTTTTCGGATTTGGAACGCATTAATGCACTGAACGCACGCCGCCACTTTCTTTTTTCCTCCGGAATCGGATTGGGAGGGCTAGCGTTCGCGGATCTTGTCCACGGGGCGAACGATCGTGATTCGTCGCAACTGGAAATCCCGGGCGGGGGCGGAGAGTTAAAGGCTTTTCATCACACGCCCAAAGCCAAGCGGGTTATCTATCTTTTCATGTCGGGCGGTCCATCTCACTTGGATCTCCTCGACTACAAACCCCTCTTGAATGAAAAACAAGGCGAGCAGCTGCCTGACTCCATCCGGGGATCGCAGCGCCTCACCGGCATGTCTGGCAATCAATCGTCGATACCATTGGTCGGCTCTCCCTTTCGATTTCAGCAAGCCGGAGATTCCGGTGCTTGGTTCAGCGAGCTTCTTCCACATACCGCTGGCATTGCAGACAAAATCTGCGTGCTTCGCTCCACGTACACCGAAGCGATCAATCATGGACCTGGCGTCACCTTTTTTCAAACAGGAACGCAAATCGCCGGCCGCCCAAGCATCGGTGCATGGCTTAGTTACGGGCTAGGGCAGAGCAACGCTAATCTTCCTTCCTTCGTTGTGCTTGTTACCAAAGACAAATCGGGCCAGCCTCTCGGAGCGCATCTTTGGGGTAGTGGCTTTCTTCCGACAAAGCATCAAGGTGTCTTGCTCCGAGCGGCAAAGGATCCGGTGCTGTATCTCGGAAATCCGGAGGGAATCAATCCAGAAAGTCGACGTATGATGCTCGATCGCTGGAAAGAATTGCAACTGGAACAGTTTTCACGCTCTCCTGATGTCGAGATACAGAATCGCATCGAACACTACGAAATGGCCTTTTCGATGCAGTCGAGCGTTCCGGAGGTCGCCGATTTGAGTAAAGAACCGGCGAGTGTCTTGGAAATGTACGGACCGGATGTCAACAAACCTGGAAGCTTTGCGGCCAATTGCCTACTGGCTCGACGCTTAGCAGAACGCGATGTCCGCTTCATCCAGCTCTATCACCAGGATTGGGACCATCATGGTGGCTTGCCGGGCAGTCTTCCCAAGCTTTGCCAAGAAACCGACCAACCGAGTGCCGCGCTTGTGAAAGATTTAGAGCGATTAGGGTTGCTCGACGACACTCTCGTCATCTGGGGAGGAGAGTTTGGCCGCACGAATTACTGCCAAGGCAAAATTCAAAAGAACTTTGGCCGAGATCATCATCCTCGTTGTTTCTCTATGTGGTTTGCTGGTGGAGGAATAAGGCCAGGTGCCGTCTACGGTCAAACGGATGACTTTGGGTACAACATCGTCGAAAACCCAGTCCACATTCATGACGTGCAAGCCACCGTGATGCACTTGCTCGGAATCGATCACGAAAGATTGACTTATCGCTTTCAAGGCCGGCGATATCGACTTACCGATGTGCACGGCCAAGTCGTTGCCGGCCTGATTGCGTAAAAGCGACCGTCAACCTTTATGCCTTGACCACAATCGTCTTCGCAATGTCGTCGTGCAAGCATTTGCGAGACTCGCGGAAGATAGCCAAGACGTTCACGAGTCCATAAAGTCCGCCAATGAGCGGGATCAGTCCGATCAGCCAAGTCACTCCGTATCGGAAGAGAACCAAATGCCCAAAGGAAGGCTTGGTGCCGTCGTCATTGACAATCTTGATCTTCGTGATCAGTTTGCCAATCGTTTGGCCGTTGGCATTCAAGAAGTAACCGTTCACCGCGAGGAAAATTCCGATCCCAACCAAGCCACCTACAAATTGCGAGATCAATTGGGGGACGATTCCATCACCCATGACCGAGCCAATCGCAAAACCTACCCCAAATATAACTGGGAATCCCACGATCAGCATGATCACGCCGTCGACGATCGCGGCTACCAAACGCGTTCCGCGGTCCGCGAGCGGCAGCGTCCCTCCGACATCGCGTAAGTAGTCTTGAGCTGTTGCCGAATAAGGATTGGCGTCGAACGACATGAGCGAAACTCCTAAACTCGCCTTGGCGGAAAAGTACGAAAGCAGCGGCTCTCTTGGCCTGAAGCTGCGGTAAACATCAACCGCATGGTAGCAAATTTCCAAAGGGCAGGTACATTTCGGTATACCGATTTTTTCAACACATTTTCGGAAAGAGCATCAACGTGGATCGACGCAGTTTTCAAACTGGATTGGCATCGGCTGTTGCAGCGGGGACTTTGTCAGCTTCATTTTCGTCGCAAGCTGCAACGACTCCAGCTCCGGATGGGGCACGAACGACCAATCCAATCGGGCTTTCCACCTACTCCCTTTGGAGATTCAAGAACGAGGAGTTCAAAGATGTCGTCAAGTGCATCGACTTCGCTGCTGATTGCGGCTTCGACGGTGTTGAAATCTTGCTTTATCAAATCTCGCAAACAGAAATGCTAAGCAATAGCGCCTTGCAAGCGATCAAACGACGATCCCTCGTGCACGGGCTACCGCTGTATGGAATGTCGACTCACCAAGGATTCGTTTCTCCAGACCCCGAAGTCCGGCGACTCAATATCGAGCTCACCATTGGCCAAATCGAGCTTTGTTACAAGCTCGGTATCCCAACCATGCGAGTCAACACAGGTCGATGGGGAACCAGTAAGAACTTTGATGAACTTATGGCGAACCGAGGCATCGAACCACCGATTCAAGGTTACACAGAGGAAGACGGATTTCCTTGGGTAATCGATGCTCTCGAACGCTGCCTTCCCGCTGCCGAGAAATGTGGCGTCGTCCTCGGGCTTGAGAATCACTGGGGGCTCGGACTAACTCCAGAAGGTGTCCTTCGTATCGTCGACGCCGTTCAATCCCCCTACCTGCAGGTAACCTTGGATACGGGTAACTTCCTCGAGGATCCTTATCAAAAGCTCCAAAAGCTTCTACCCAAAACGGTGCTTGTTCAAGCAAAAACGTACTACGGCGGCGGCGAGTGGTACACCTTGGATCTGGATTACGCCAAAATCGGCCAAATGATTCGAGACGCAAAGTACCGTGGTTGGATCTCTCTCGAATTCGAAGGAAAAGAACCTCAGAAAACTGCCATCCCAAAGAGCTTGGAACTCCTTCGAAAATCATTCACTCTCTAACTGAACGATCATCTCCGACTGCTAAACATCCTTCAACGCGGCATTGACTGACTTAACATAGTCCTTGCCGCGTTTCGTGCTCGGGTGCACCAGGTTGTAATAAAATATGTACCAGATGGCAGCGATGCCGTCGGACAAGCCGATTTTCTTTCCCTCCTCATACGTTCTGCCGTAATAGGAGATTGGCACTTCATAAGTTCGGGCTCTGGTCTTGCAAACCATGGCCGTGATCTCAATCTCCATACCGAACCCTTTGCTCGTAAGTTGGAGCGGGGCGATCACCTCCCTTCGAAACGCTTTGTAACACGTTTCGATGTCCGACATATTCCGGTTGGTCAGCAGGTTGCTGAGGCAAGTCAAAAACTTGTTGGCGATGTAATGATAATAATAGAGGACTCGAGAGGCTTTCTTCACCAGAAACCGACTGCCGTAGACGACATCGGCAACGTCCTCGAGGATCGGAGCGATGACATCGGGAATTTCGCGTGGATCGTATTCCAAATCGGCATCTTGCACGATCAAAACGTCGCCAGTGCTCATGGCAATCGCTCGAGCAATCGCCGCCGTCTTGCCTTGATTTGGTGATTGACGATAGACTTTCACGCGCGCATGGTCGGCTGCGATCGACTCAACCAAGGAAGCTGTTTCATCGCTAGAACCATCGTCCACAACGATGATCTCCAGGTTTGGAAAAGGGAGTTCGAGAAGTCTTTCTAAAACGCGGGCGATCGTCTTTTCTTCGTTGTAGGCAGGCACAAGTACGGAGATCTTCTTCGAATGATTTCCGGTAGATTCGAGAGATAAGCCTGCGGTGCTCATAGGGGTGCTCAGCGAGTCGTCCATCCAAATAGTTAAACCAGCAATCCGCGTGCGTCGACCGGCAAGGCCGAAAGCGAATGTCCGTCATGAAGATAAAACTGGTTTTGCAAATTGATGCAGACGCAGATGTGATTCGGTATGAGCCAAATTCGATCGCCGACCTCCGGAACTCGCCCCGAATTGGTGTCGATGTCGCTGAAGAGAATCTCACCGTGCTCCTCGCTCAATCGAACGACTTTGGCGTCGGGATAGTCAGGTAAATAACCAAACCCTGAATCAGGTAATGCCGCATTGCGATCGCTCGACAATGTCTTGCTTCCTGCGTCAACGACCACCTTATTTGGCTCTGGCTTGCTTACCACAGTAGCAAGCACCCTGGCGGCTACATGCTCAAAGCCACACACCCCCAATCGAACTTCGTTGAGATCGTTGTAGATGTAAGTCCCGGGGCGAATCTCATTCAAGACTCTGTTTCGATGCGACTCCATTGCCGTCGGAGTAGAGCCTCCGGATACGATGTCGACCGAAATCCCTTTTTGTTGCAGCGTCCGGATGATGTCCGACAAGGATCGTTCGTAGGATTCCCAAGCTTGATCGTCAGCATTGGGAAGGATATGCCCCGGAAAACACATCACACCTCGGAGCGTCAAGTGCGATTGGGATGCAACATACTTAGCGACCTCTATTGCCTTGCTCGCGTCATGAATCCCCGTGCGATGAAACCCGACGTCGATATCGACTAAGACACCGATCTTTACACCTTCCAACTCAGCAGCTGATTGAATCTGTTCGGCTGCTGCCACCGAGTCGATACCGACGGAAACGTCCACGTTTTTCGCCAACGCCATCAAGCGAGACATACGGTGCTGACCAATTGCGGGATAAGCGATGAAAATATCGCGGCATACCTGCGACATGACTTCCGCCTCACCAACCTTGGCCACCGTAAGCCCTACGGCTCCGGCCTTCATTTGCAATTGAGCGGCCCACAACGACTTGTGGGTTTTCGTGTGCGGTCGCAGTTTCAATCCGCGAATGTTGCAGTAATCCTGCATTCTTTTCACGTTTTGCTCAGCGATTTCAGTCGACACGATAATCGAAGGAGTCGGTTGATCGGCCGGAATGTTTTGAAGGCTCCAGTCCATGGTCCGTTCTCTCGCTTTGTGGTTCAGGTTGGCATTCAAGTTTAGCACCTGTCCGAAAACCATTGGAAACCGCCGCCAGCGCCAGTGCGTCTAATGGTTTTCGGGTAGGCTCCTAGTAGTATTGTTGGTGAATCGGCTTGATCACGATCTCAGGGACGTGAACGCGACTCGGCATTTCAGCAAGCCCAACAACCACCTCCGCGATGTCCTCTGGTTTGAGGATTTTTTGCCGATGTTCTTCCGTTACCGGAACTGGTCGCTGTTCGAGAATCGGCGTGTCGACCTCTCCTGGGTAGACGTTGGTTACGCGGATTCCTTCAGCTCCGAGTTCATTGGCCAAGCAAGTCCCGAGGGCGGTCATCGCAAACTTGCTTGCGGAGTATGCGACGCCACCGAGCGCGATAGCTCGCTTCCCGGCTACGCTCGAGATGTTGATAAGCATTCCCGAATTGCGTTCTCGCATAGCCGGCAAAACGGCGTAAATGCAGTTGTAAGCCCCGGTGGCGTTGATCGCCATAACTTGATCCCACATCTCAGGGGTCATAGCAGCCATGCTTCGATCCTTGATGTTGATTCCGGCTGCGTTTACCAGGATATCCACAGGCCCCTGCGATTCGGCAACCCACTCGAAGAAGTGCTTGACGCTAACACGATCGACGACATCGAGAACCTTTCCGGACAAACGTCCTTGGCCCGCGGAAACTGCCTCCTCAACAGCAGAAGCTCGACGCGACCCAATCGCTACCTTCGCACCACGCGATGCAAAAGTGGTGGCCAACGCGAGTCCGATCCCACTGGCCCCACCTGTGACGACGACTGATAAATTTTCGAGTGAACTCATTCCGCTTTTTTCAAACTTTCAATTTGTCGGGACTGGAAATTAAAAAATGGAGACCTAAGGTTGCGGGCCCGACGCATGCCGACAGAGCTCGCGGGACAAATCATAAGCTTTCTGGCTGACTTCAGGAGACCGCTTGGAGGGAATTCCGTCCGCCTATCAGGTTGGTCATGGAATTCAAACAGGGAGGCCGGTCCCCCCGTCGATCGCAGGGGGCTTAACCGCGTTTGCCACCCTCTTTCGGTCGATGTTGTTCAACTCGGACCGGGGAATGTTGTGGATTTTTCCATCCAGGACGTTTAAAGCGAGATTCTGTGAACTAAGTTGAAATTGGAGTTGTTTGAAATCAGGGCAACTCGTTGTTTTTACCTGGGATTTGAGATTATGACTCTCGAGACTCCATCCAAGCCGACCGATGGATTTATCCAATCGCTTCGCATGCTAGCCATGGTGTCAGTCGGGATGCTGATATCATACGAAGCGTCCGGGAAGGCCTGGAGCGGCTACTGTGAGTACCGGGAATCGAACAACTTGGTCCATCTCAACGAACTGGTGAAAATTTATTCGGAAACCGTGGGGAATAAACCGGATCCCAATCTGATCAACCTTTATCGTCAAGGCCTGACCTCGAGTCGCCTTCACCCCACTCCCTACGGCGGCTACTACCGATTCGACCCAAGAGCAGGCGTCGTCTACAACCCCAACCGCTAATCGGATTACTCCCTCCCTCTCGGGGATCGGTTCCAGGTTCAATAACTGACGGTCATAGATCCCATAACCAAAAAGTCACCCGTCCTCGACTTCGGATTCAGTTGCTTCTGGCGTATACTGGGCATGCAGAGTTGCTTTGTTTCACACGCACTCTCCTTCCATCCCTCCCCTATCACTGCTGATAAACTTATGCGACACACTTGGTTATTTGGTTTTATGGCCCTAGTGGCATCGAGCGTTACTGTTTCTGCCGCAGAGAACGTCAAGCTCGGGACAGATCCCTTAACCCAAGGCATTCCGGGTAAGGGAAATCTAACTCTGGAGGAAATTAAGTCATTCTTAAGCAACCCCAAGAATCACGAGCCGCTCAGCGTCCAGTTGCCGGATAGCTTGAAAGCCGGAGCTAGCGCTCTTTTTATTCCCGACGACAATCCCATGACCCGGGCCAAGATCGAGTTAGGGCGGCAGCTTTATTTCGACCGTCGGCTCTCGGTGGATAACACGATCAGCTGCGCCGATTGCCACCATCCCTCCACGGGGTACGGAGCCAACACGCGATTTGGAGTTGGGGTGCGAAAGCAAGAAGGAAACCGAAACTCTCCCGTTTCCTTCAATCGCATTCTCAGCAAAGCACAGTTTTGGGACGGACGCGCTGGATCGCTTGAGGCACAAGCCGTTGGTCCGATCGCCAACCCAATCGAGATGGGGCATACCCACGACGCATGCGTGAGCAGCTTGGGCAAAATCGAAGGCTACAAAATCCAGTTCGAGAAGATCTTCGGCCGCGCTCCAAATATTGATGACGTTGGTAAAGCGATCGCAACTTTTGAGCGAGCGATTGTCACGGAAGCGAGCCCCTACGATCTCTACGAGCCCGTCCGTCAAATGTTGGTTTCTTTTCCCGAAGAGCTAGAAGATCTCGATGCTCTCAAAGAGGAAGACCCACAACTCTATGCACGTTTCACCAAAGCCAAAGCGCTCTCGGACGCGAATCCGATGAGCGAATCGGCAAAACGAGGCCGCGACCTTTTCTTCAGTGCGAAGTCGAATTGCACAGCATGCCACGTTGGGGTGAACTTTACCGATGAGCTCTACCACAATTTGGGAGTAGGTATGGAGGTTCCTAATCCCGACTTGGGACGCTATTCCGAAACCAAACAGGAAAAGGACAAAGGGGCTTTCAAGACTCCAACGATCCGTAACATCGCTCAAACAGCTCCTTACATGCACGACGGTTCTCAAAAAACACTTGAAGAAGTTGTCGAGTACTACGCAAAGGGAGGTCATCCCAACCCCTACCTGAGCGACAAAATTAAGAAGCTGGACCTAACGGCACAGGATAAGGCCGATTTGGTTGAGTTTATGAAGGCGCTGACTGGTCCGCTTCCGAAAGTCGAAATGGCACGTTTGCCTCAGTAAGTTCCCCTTATTGGCGACGGGCGCTTGCCGACTTGAATCCCGTGCCCGCCGAATGTGAACCGTCCGATTCAAACCGGCACGCTCGCCACGTCGAACACCGATCTTCCCAACCCGAGATGCTCGCCATCTCGGGTTTTCTTTTGGTGCCTCCATTTGAAGTAGCCAAGAAGCCGAGGCTCCGCCACAATGCGCAAAGACATTGTTTTGTGAGGAGCAGCCTGACCCAAGCTCGATGGATGAGCGGGGTCTCGTCCCTCCGGCTTACTCTGAATTCTTTGGACATTGGCAGGTATTTCATGAGCCTTATCGAGCGCATTCACGGTCGTCAGATTTTCGATTCTCGCGGCAATCCAACGGTTGAGGTCGACGTGACACTCGTCGACGGTTCGATGGGCCGAGCCGCGGTCCCCAGCGGAGCGAGCACGGGAGCCCACGAAGCATGGGAGCTTCGCGACGGCGACAAATCCAAGTACATGGGTAAAGGGGTTCTCAAGGCCGTCGATAACATCAACAGCCAAATCGCGGAGAACTTGATCGGTTTCGATGCGTTGGATCAACGAGGCGTCGACGCTATGCTGCGCCAAATCGACGGCACCTCCAACAAAAAGAATCTAGGCGCCAACGCGATGCTGGGCGTTTCTTTGGCCGTCGCCAAGGCTGCGGCTCAGTTCACCAACCAACCTCTCTACCGATACCTCGGCGGCGCAGGCGCGCACCTTCTCCCAGCTCCCATGATGAACATCGTCAACGGTGGCCAACATGCGGATAACTCCGTCGACGTTCAAGAATTCATGGTGATGCCCCTGGGATTTGATACCTTCACCGACGCGCTGCGAGCGGGAACGGAAATCTTCCACAATCTAAAGAAGGTTCTCAGCGAAAAGAAACTCAATACGGCCGTTGGTGACGAAGGCGGTTTTGCTCCCGATCTTGGAAGCAATCGCGAAGCTTTGGATTTGATCATGGAAGCGATCAAGCGAGCTGGATACGAGGCTGGCAAGCAAATCTTTATCGCTCTCGACGTGGCAGCGACCGAGTTCTACGACGAGAAGACGAAGAAGTACACCATCGACGGCAAGCAACTATCCGGCGACGAGATGGTCGATTTCCTTGCGAACTGGGTTGAGAATTACCCAATCTGCTCCATCGAAGATGGCTGCTCGGAAGACGATTGGGAGTCTTGGAAGAAACTGACTCAACGCGTCGGTGGTAAGGTTCAGTTGGTCGGTGATGATTTGTTTGTCACCAACACCGAGCGACTACAGCGCGGTATTGATCAAGGAATTGCAAACAGCATCTTGATCAAAGTGAATCAAATTGGAACGCTGACCGAAACCATCGAAGCCATCCAATTGGCACACCGAAACGGCTACTCGAGCATCTCGAGCCACCGAAGTGGTGAAACCGAAGATGCTACCATCGCGGATCTGGCCGTTGCCCTTTCAACAGGCCAAATCAAGACCGGTTCCGCATCGCGATCGGATCGAATGGCAAAGTACAATCAATTGCTTCGCATTGAAGAAGAACTCGGCGAAGGCGCTCGCTACGCCGGTCCCCTCTTCCGCCGTAAGTCCTAACCCAGTTTCACTCCGCCGAAACACATGGTTGCCTTTCGCTCCGCGAAAGAGCGCCACCACCTAACCATGATCCAAACCGGGCACCAGCAGCCAACGGCTTACCAGAGCCTTGCGGCTGCCACGCCCGGTTTTTTTATTCCCCCACTTCGCCCCCTAAGACTTGCTCGCAACCATCTTTTTTGGGACGAGCCACTGAACCATTCGCCAGCCCATATACAGATAAGCCGTAATGAACAGGCTCTGAGGCAGGATCCAATACCACCCGCTCCAGTCGTAATATTCACCTCGGGCCATGGTCTCGGTCCCTCCTCGCTCTACGAGATCGATCGAAGCAGTGCATTGCGCCCCTATGACGATGATGTATACGATCTTCAAGGCTTCCCTCCATCGTAGCCGAACACATCGAAGCGCTAAGGTTCCGAGCAGTCCTGACAAGGGTGCGAAGACGAATGCGAGTCCAAAGCTGGCGATCCAGGTGCTGCCGCTATCGACTTGTTGAAGCTGCAAAACGATCAATACAAGAGCAACAACCAAGGGGAGCATCAACAAAGATCGAAGACTCCACTCCCCTTTTCGAATGGGGGAGCATCAACAAAGATCGAAGACTCCACTCCCCTTTTCGAATGGTCATGTAAAGGTACCCCACAGGTATCCATACCAACAAAACCGATTGAAGCAAACCCGTGGCTAAGAATGCGAGAACCTCCATCGGAGACTCGGTCATCATCGAATTCTGGAGCCAAGGAAGAGATCGTCGAAATCGAACATCCGCTTCGTACTCGCCTGATAAAGCAGGGGGCTCAAGCTTCTTGGATAGCACCTTCTCAAGACTCGCAAACCTAGCATTGGCTTGATCAATGTGATTGTAAACGACAATGGGTGCGGCACCATCGGGACGATGGATAAGAATCGACGATGCAATTTCACTGGAGTAAGTCTTGTGCCTAGTAGGACCGAAACTGCGCCAGAGTCGTTTGCCGTCGATCGCATCAAAGCCGGTGACTTGAGGATATTCGCCTCGAGCATGGAGTACGATTAGAGGCGAAGCTGGCTCACCACTGAATTGCACCTCAATCGCCATCGGCTCAGCGCTTCGCGTGGCGTCTTCTGCACTCGTTGGCGCAGATGCAAGACTCGAGTTGGAAAGTTCAAAGAGTGTCTCCAAGTCTCTATGTAAATCGACCATTGCGACGGGACTTCCTACTAGAGCGCGGTCAATGATTCCATCTCCATCGCCATCGAATGAATCCCAAACGATCGGTGGCTTTGGGTAGGTTGTCGCTTGTTGAAATGTCTTTTTAGAGACGGTTGTTCCTTGGTGGTCGAAAAGGTGAACATAATCCTTTCTCTCGTGTTCATAGGCAACAAGGAGCATCGACTTCCCCTCAAGAGTCTTCATTGCTTGACTATAAAGCCGATCGCCACCGAACGAGAGATTGCGGCGGAACCCAGAATCGACATCGAGGGAAGTGCTCCAAAGCTCAACTCCTGACTTGGCGGCGACAGCAGTTATTAGAAGCTTCCGCTCGATTGCTCCCCCTTTTGTAGACTGTTGATCACGAACATCCACGAAATAGATTTGCGAAGCAGGCACCATATCCTGACCTATGCGAGGGATCGCGCAAACTTGGGCTGCTTCCGCAAAACAATTGCTTTCGTCTCGGCAAGGCGTTCCAGGGCGATTCCACAATTCTTTGCCGCTCGATCCATCGAGGGCAATCCAAGTGGCAGTGGTCGGAGGAGCGGCCTGCGAATCGTTTTGCATCGAAGGCTCCGCAGGTGCGAGAACATCCAACACTCCGTCCCCGTTGAGATCCGTTACCGCAAGCATTGGCACCTGAATAGAGTCGAATCGATAGGAGTGTCGCCGTCCCGCATTCGAACCATACTCGCGAGTGAGAGGACGATGCCAACGTTCTCGTCCTGTCTGAGAGTCGATCACGGAGAGCACAAGATGCCCATCATCGCCTGACCAGCTTCTACGGCTTCGCGACTGCAGTAGCGTGTCGGAGAACGTCAGATAGATAAATTCGCTCGTTCCGTCCCCCTCCAAATCTCGGCATATCAAAGTCCCGGTGCCTTGTTGGTAGGTTTTCGTTTCGAGAGTCTTCCAAATTCTTCTTCCTGTTTTACCTGAGACAGCTTCGAGCACCTCTAGCTTGCTACCACCGGAGTGCGACTCGACAATCAAGTCGCCTACGCCGTCTTGATCGAGATCCCAAGTTGCTCCCTCTCGGTCCGTTCGATTAGAAACTGCCCAGTTGGTATTTCCGTTCGATGAAATAGGTGCAACACCTTGTTCACTATGCACTACCGTATGCGAGGCGCGACCACTTAAAGGAAAGGTCCAAAGAATGGTTCCGTCCAAAGAATTGCGAGCGGTGATTGTGCGATAATCGATTTCAATCAAGTCTTGCACACCGTCTCCCGTTAGGTCGGATACCCGATGCAGAGGGTGGCCCAACCGATTCCATGATGCTGCCCCAATTCCCCGAATGAAGTGGCTCTCGGATTGCCCTCTAAGCCCGAGTTCGGGGGTACGGAATCTGGACAGCATCAAGTCGGGAATTCTGTCGCCATTGAGATCCCCTGTCTCGATTGCGTGAACATGGGTGGCTTCCTGTTCGCATTGTCCCGTTTCGGTCGAGAAAACCTTGATCTCAGTGCTGCCTCCCTCTCGTGATTGGGTGCTTTGAAGAGGGACAACGATCCTTGGCCAGCCATCGCTGCCAGAACCCCACAAAACGGGAGCGTGGATGTAAAAGGATTCCGGCGAATCTTGATTGGATACGTGACTGCGACCTTTGAGAATTGTCTTTCCAGTAACACCGGACAACACATCCATGTGTACCCTTACGGGCAATCCGGACATTGTGGTTACATAAATATCGAGAACGTGGTCGCCATCGCGGTCAGGTCCAATCAACCAACGATCGATTTGGCTGTCTGCATGGCGGATTTCTGCACTCCATTTATCCACTCCATCGCGGCTATCGATCACTTTCAAGGATGTCGATTTGGGATTTCCTGTGGCTCCGCTGTTGGACTGGTCTGGGACAATCCATTCTGGATGTTGGTCTGCGTCCAAGTCCACGAGATGGGGCCATCGAGGGAGCGTCATCTCCCACGTGCGAAGATGGGGAATGTGAGCGAGTATCAACCTGTCCCATCGTGTTCGCTTCTCCGAAACGTCCCAAGCAACGCAACGAAGTATTGGGCGTGCGTTATTCGAACCATTCGTAGGAGCCGCCGCTTGATTGGGGATATCCATCCAGTAGAGAGTTTCAGGCACATCGTGTATCGATGGCCACAAAACCGGGGGCGATTGAGGGATCCCACCGAGAGACACCTTTTCCTCCGCCAAATGCCCTGACTTCAAATCAACCTGCAGGATGGATTCGCCCGCTTGATACCAAAAATGGGTCGACTCGGTTTTCATATCTGTAATCTGCTCGGGGAATACCATTGCTCCCACGGCAACGAATTCGCCCGTAAGCTCGCAGCTTTGACTGCTGTTTCGAGTCCAATAGCCTTGATTCAAGAATGTGCCGCTTCCACCTTCGCTGCTCCCGGTATTTGTACCGGTAAACCAGCGGTAGTGATAAGGGACGTCCTGGAGTGGCAAACTAAATACGGAGGATGGTATCGCGGACCTCCACAAAACCTCTCCACTGTGGCCGCATATCGCTAAAAGCTCGCGGACAGCTTCACGTGTTTGTGGCTGGCCCCGAGGTGGAATAGATGCAATCTGGCAGATGAAATCCGCGTGCGAATCGTTGTTGACATCTGAGACGAGACGAGGCGGTTCTACAATTGTGCTTCTCGGACTGAGGCGACAGGCTTCGATCTGCCCCTGAATCGACTCTGACTGCAACACATCCGCTGCCAGTCCGCGAGTCCATCGAATTTCCCCATTGCAATCCAACAGAGTTAAGAAGGCTTGGTGTCGAGTCGCGACAAGAAGATGGTCCGATTCATAGCCGAGAGTCGGCCCTTCGATCCCTTGAAGGAATGGAACCATAGATGTCTTCACACCCTGAACAACCGTGCGATTGAATTGATAGGCCGATTCCCAGTGAAAACTAGGAGAAGACTCCGGTTTCGCAAACGAGGTCCAAGGAAAAACAGTTTGGCTGGGTTGCTTCCCTGCCAAGGATTCAATGGCGAGCTGGTGCGCATCGTACGAAACAACCCAAGCATGTTGCGTACCCTCGACAACATGTGTCCGAAAAACCCCGGTTTTGGGTGGTGCAAGCAATTGTTCTGCAGGATGCAAGGATTGTTTTCGGGTTTGTCCTGGAGCGAGAGTGATATCGTATGTTTGGCTGAGCAAACCAGGGCTGCGAACTCGAACTTGATACTGACCCGGTTGGAGTGGAATTGGATCTTGCGTTGGCACCGTGTGAGCATGGAGTGAATCCGTTTCACCTGCATGTAGAATTTCTGCCGTGATGGAGGCATCTGGGCTGCCGAGGGAGAGTTTCGTTTCTCTCCATCGTCGATAGCCAACCCATCCTACTGTCACGATTGCAAGTAGGACGAGACTGGCGACAACGGATCCAATCGACGAAACAAATTCGCTCCGATGCTCTCGAATCCAGCGTTGCGATTGCTCGAAAATCGTTGGTTGCTTTGCACGGATTGGGCGTCCATCGAGCACCGCGCGCAGATCGGAGGCGAGGTCTGATGCACTCGCGTAACGAGACTCTGGATCCTTCGAAAGGCACTTCATCAAGATTGTGTTGAAGTCCTTGGGTAGATGTCTCCGGAAACGTGTGGCTGGGATCGGCTGACTGTGAAGGATCTGGTCGATCACACCGTGGGGCGTTTGAGCATCGAAGACGGGATGGCCGGTCGCTAATTCGTAGAGAGTCGCACCTAGGCTGTAGATATCACTACGGTGATCAATGGAGTGCACTGATGCCGACGCTTGTTCGGGACTCATATAGCGAGGCGTTCCCAGCAATGCACCCGCAACGCTCAACGTGACGTCGTTCTGCTGTTTTGCTAGTCCGAAGTCGGTTAGCCATATGCGTTGCTCGCCATCGAGAAGCAAATTCGAAGGCTTTACATCGCGATGGATGATTCCTCGACGATGCGCATGTTCGAGAGCTTCGGCCGCTTGAAGCCCCCAAGCTGCCACGCGTTCCCATTCGATGGGTTGGTCAGGATTCTTAGGTAATTTGTCGAGACTGACCCCTTCAATGTATTGCATGGCGTAATAATTGACCGGGCCATCGCTTCCGACCGAAAAAATAGGGACGATATTCGTGTGGTGAAGCTTGGCCACTGTCAAGGCTTCTCGCTGAAACCGCTTCATCGCCTCCCTGTTCGAGTGGGCACCCGACCAAAGGATCTTTAGGGCGACCGTTCGTCCTAGCGAAGTTTGAATGGCTTCGAACACGATCCCCATACCGCCTCGACCAATTTCGCGAAGGATCTGAAACTCCCCGATCGACCAGCTTCCTTCATGAGATTGACTTAATCGATCGAGCGACGCCATTCCATCCATCGCTTCACGCAGGATCGCGGGTACTCCTTGCTGCGCAGCGATCCATTCGGAGGCACCTAACGTCGGGTTCTCGTTGCAAGCATCCCGGTACCTTTCAATCCATCTCGCAAAGTCTTCAAGCTGCGTCGGCGAAAGCGCGTAAGAGTCGGTAACGGGCTCTATGCTGAGTCCCTCTTCCCGGACACAGTTCGGTTCGGTGCAACTATCTGCTTCCCAAAAGTTGAAGATCGATAAAACAACATCGTCTAGGTTTTTATAGGGGATCGAGTCAATCGTCTTTCCTTTTCCCGCCTCCCACGCCCAGGCAATGGGGAGAGTCTCTTGCAAAAAACGAATTCGAAAAGCATCCTCCGATCCTTGAACGCCGTTTGACAGCAAGCTGGACAAAAGAGCGGACAGGTAATCTGAAATCTGTTCAGAACTCTTCGGTTCTGTCTCGCGGAGCCAGGACTCGAACGCAACGCAAACGCCGTCGAGGCGAATCAGCTCGTCAGGAGGGATCGGCATCGCGAGTGCGGGATTGAATGTCTGTGGAGTTTCCATGCTGAGTCCATATCTCTCGAATCATCTTCAAACGCCGCTCCACTGTTGCAATCGAACAGTCTTGTTCCCGAGCGATTTCGGCATTGGAAAACCCGTCTAATTTTCGAAGGGCCACCGTTCTCATCGAGGGGTTGAGCAAGTCCAAGAGGACTCGCAACTCTTCGATGAAAACGGTCTCTAGATCGGGGCCAACCTCCGCGCCAACAAATTGTTCTAGCGGGCGCGCCCAAGGTTCTTCGCCAAATCCCCCTGCGATCGCCGACTCCCCTTGAACATTTCGCTTCTGACGCGAATGGTAACGAATCCGATCGATTGCCTTTCGGTGGGTCATCCAAGAAAGCAACCGCCAAAGACTGTCGCGACCCCTCAAATCCGGAAAACTATTTTTCTGAACCGCTGCGAAAAAACTTTGCAAGACGCTGAGCGCAACGTCCTCTTCGTCCTCAACTGCTTTTCGAATTCCAGTCAATCGCCTCCTAGCCAACATCACCAGCTCCGGAAAAAACGCTTCCCAGATCGCTTGCTGAGCCTCGGGATTCCCCGAACGGATCTCTTCCAGCCATCGTTCCAAAGATGATTCCATCAACTTGGTTGTTCCCCCTTTCCTTGCCTCACCCCCCATTATGGGGGGGTGAATTGTTCCCGTGTGTTGAATTCCACGCTTCCGATCGATAACTTGATGAAATCGAGTGTGTACGCACGTTTTGCGAACACCCTTTTCACGCATCTCCTCTCTCAGATCGGATCGAACGATGAAAGCGACTTGGTTGGTCGGCGGTTTACTCTTTGCAACAAACTTCGGCTTGACATCTATCGGTGTTGGTCAAGAACAGAACACTCCGAAGCGGGAAGCGAATCCCGCCCAGCCTCCCGAGAACACGGAAGATCCGCAACGCGTCAATCCGCGGCGAGGTGGTGGTCGTGGCTTCGGTGCACCGATTGTACTCGAAGCCGATGACGTAGCGGCATACGAAGCGCCACCGGATGGTTTCCTCAAGGAGAGGGCCGATATTCCACATGGAAAGCTGGAGCTGATTGAATACGAATCTTCAACCGTGGGTACCACTCGAAAAGCGAATGTGTACACACCGCCAGGCTATTCCAAAGACAAAAAGTATCCTGTGCTCTATTTGCTCCACGGAATAGGTGGTGATGAAACCGAATGGGTTCGCTTCGCGTCCCCAAACCATTTGTTCGATAACTTAATCGCCGACGGCAAGACCGTCCCTATGATCGTAGTCATGCCGAATGGTCGCGCCCAAAAGAACGATCGAGCGGAAGGGAATGTGATGCAAAGCGCGCCAGCATTCGCCACATTTGAACAAGATCTTCTTAAGGACTTGATCCCCGCTATTGAGTCGAAGTACTCGGTGGACACCCATCGAGAAATGCGCGCGATCGCTGGCCTATCGATGGGTGGTGGCCAGTCCTTCAACTTCGGACTCGGTAATCTCGATCGCTTCGCTTGGGTTGGTCCGTTTTCAGCCGCTCCGAATACGAAACCACCTCAAGAACTGATTCCCGATGTTGCAAAAGCGAAAAAGGAACTGAAGCTCTTGTGGATATCATGCGGCAACAAAGACGGTTTGATTCGAATCAGCCAAAACATGCATCGGTTCTTGAAAGAGAATGACATCCCGCACGTTTGGCATGTCGATGGTCATGGTCATGACCCTCAGCACTGGAGCAGCAGCTTGTATTGGTTTGCCCAAAGTGTTTTTCAAGAGCCTAAGAAGTAGCACGCCGGGCTAGCCCATTAGCCATTGGGCTCTAGCCTCGAACTCGCCACCGCGAATACCGAGACGTTCGTTACGTTGGACCGTTGACAGCCGGATGCAAGCGCGATTCCGATGGACGAGAATCGGAAGAAAATTCTTTCGCGTTTTTGTTAGATTTCGACTTTGGACTCGTATAAACAATGTGGAATGAGCATTTACATTGAAGACGGTTCCCAAGCGTGTCGCACAACCAAACCACAGATCTCCAGCTAATTTCGTCACTGGTAACCCCGGATATCAGCTCCGATTGGAGTTCGTTTGTGACTCTTTACCAGCCGTTGCTGCAGTCTTGGTTTAAGCGAAAGGGGTTGAACGACGCTGATTCCCAGGACTGTGCTCAACGAGTTCTTTTGCGTCTTCTGCGATCCATTTCCACATATCAAGTTACCGATGAAAAAGGGAGCTTTCGAAAATGGCTATACCGTGTCGCAATCCATGAAGCAATTAGCTTCGTTCGCAGCGAAGCGAAGCATCGTACTACACTCCACGATTCACTTTTGATTTCGACGCTTTCTACTGAATCGGATGCTAGCTTATCGCAAGAGCTAAGCTCGGATCTTCAACGGCATCTCTTTCTTGTGGCCGCCAATCGTGTAGAGCAACAAGTGAGCTCGAAACACTGGCAAGCTTTCTGGCGCACCTATGTCCAAAACGAATCGGCGGTCGCGGTAGCTAATGAACTCGGTATGAAGGTTGGAGCCATTTATGTTGCGAAGGGACGCATTCTAAAACTTCTTCAGAGAGAAATTCAGGATCTGCGAGGAGAAGTGGAATGAAGGAATCTACTTCCCTCGATTACTTGGAAAGGCTCATTCTACAGATTGCAATCCGAGATCTTGCTCCATCGGAATGGGATGAGATTGAAGATGGGTTATCACAATTTCCTCACCTTCAAGACATCTTTGACAAGCAGTTGTCGGACTTGAAAATCACTATACCAGCATCTGCATTCTTGAGAAATCGCGATGCAGCGCCAACTTTGTCGCTCGTCGAAATGGACTCGAATCGGCTCAAGCAGATGGATGACCTTGCTCGTCGACTGTTTCCAGGAGCTTCCAGTCCGGAAGTTCTTGGGAAAATCGGCCCATTCGACTTGTTGGAGGCCATCGGTGCAGGAGCGATGGGCATCGTCTACAAAGCCTTTGATCGAGATCTGCATCGTTACGTGGCAATCAAAATCCTGTCTCCATCCTTATGCCTGCACGAGTCAGCGAAACTCCGATTCATTCGGGAAGCTCAAGCGGCTGCGAGTATCGACTCCCCATATGTCGTCCCGATTCACTCCGTATCTGTTTCAAACGATATCCCTTACCTAGTGATGAACTATGTACCGAGTGTCGATCTACAAACCCATCTTCAGCATCAAGGCCCCATGTCGCTTCGAGATTCGATTGCCGTCGCGTATCAAGTTGCGGAAGCTTTGATTGCCGCACACGCAAGATCAATCATTCATCGCGACATCAAGCCCTCGAACATACTCATCGAGCCCACAACCCTTCGAGCCGTTCTAACAGACTTTGGCTTAGCCCGTATCTCGGACGAAGTTGGCCTAACCATGAGCGGTGCAACGGCTGGTACTCCCAGCTTTATGAGCCCCGAGCAAGCGAAAGGGGAAAAGGTCGAAACCCAGTCGGATTGGTTCAGTCTAGGCTCCGTTCTCTACGCCATGCTAACTGGACAACCACCCTACCAAGGTGCACATTCGTACGCTGTCGTCCATTCTCTTATTCATGCTTCACTACAGCAATTGATGAACCACGAAGTGGGAGAGAGACTTGTTGGCGTAAATGCCTGCGAATCTCTCCGCGAAACGCTACTTCATATCGAGCATCCCGACCTGCACTCTTTGCCGGAACATCTTGCTCCCCCAATTCCGAGGCGTTCCCAACTCCATTGGACTTCGATCACGATTGCAAGCACGCTTTTCGTGGTAATGGCAATAGCAGTGTTTCAATTTTCACTTTTTCAAACCATCAAATCCGGTTCCAAAGACGAGCACTCGAGTCGTAGTGCGCAACTACCGGTAAAACAAGATCCTAAAAGGAACGATGCTGCTCAACGGGCAGATTTGAGTCAAGCCGCCGAACTCGATGATACTGGGCTGCTCCTCTTTTGGGATGACGAAGATGAAGCTAAGTCTTCACTCCAGAACATTCGTAATGAATTGAAGAAGATAGAACAAAGAATAGAAAAGGCTCGATCATGAGAAAGACATTTCATTTCTACTTGTTAGGCACAACGCTAGCTTGCTTACTGATTAATTTTGTCGCTTCTCCGGGGCCAACACACTCACAAGATTTAACTGCGCCGCAACCTCAAGTGAATATCGATCGAGCCCCTGCAAGCGAGCCAACTGCAAAACCGCAGGCCAAGTTTAGAGGTTTGCTCGTTGAGGAAAGAGTAGCTCAGCTCCGATTGCAGGCGGAGATGAAAAAGCAGCAGCTCGACAACCTCGAATCCAATAGGCAATTGCTTCGCATCGAATCGAGCAACGAAGAAGGCGATCTGGCCATGGCTCAGGAGTTGGCTGCTTTAAAAATAGAGGACCTCGAAAAGCGATTGGAAGCAGCGAAGATTGAAGTGCACCATGAAGAGGAGATTTACGCGCAGCTAAATTCACAGCATCAAGCTTTGGAACGTCTCAAGGGTAAAACGGTGAGCAATGAAGAAATTGCTAAGAGCCGCTTGGAACTCCAAAAGCAGAAGAAAGCTCTCGATCTAGCAAAAGCCAAACTGAATGTTGCTGAAGTGGAATTGAAATCATCCAGAGTTGCTGAACAAGCGGCTCTTGTCACCAAGGGCCGTCAATTAGAAGCCTTCCAGCAAAGGCGGGAAGCTGTCGAAAAACAAACGGCTGCCTGTCAAAGTGAGCATACCCAACTCTTGCATGAGATCGCAAAGCTCGCAGGCAGTGAAACCAACGCAAACGCTGTTGGGGCTTTTTCTATTCATCAGCTTCGAGCAATGCCCCGCGATGAGCTACGCATCTTGCTCGAGAAGCAATTTGATGAAGATCGAGTCTTGATCGCTGCCGAAATCGCTGAGTTGCGGACTCGCATCGAGAAGCTCGAAAAATCTGAGCAGAACAAACTAGCCAACAAAGATCAAATACTTGACAAGCGTCTCGAATCGATCTTGAACCACAAAGACTAATTTAGTCGCACGCTGCAATACTCGATTTCTTCCGCACAATCGGTGCAATTGGCATTAGTCGCCTTTCTACATGGCGATTCGCTGATGGCGTTCCTGTGCAATCCTGGCACGTCAAAATTGTGAAACCTAGTGTCTTGCGTTAGCTTCTTCACTCCCCGAATGAGATACGCATGACACTGCAAACCATCGAACGCCTCGAGTCCCAAATTCGTGGCTACGTCCGCTCGTTTCCGACGGTTTTTGAATCCGCCTCCGGTGCACTTCTACGAGACACCCAAGGCCGTACATTTATCGACTTTTTCGCAGGTGCTGGGACTCTCAATTACGGACACAACAATCCGAGAGTCGTCCAATCTCTAATCGAATACTTGCAACGAAATGGCGTCATGCACGGCTTGGATACCGCCACGACTGCCAAGGTTCAGTTTCTAGAATCCTTTGAAGCCAACATCCTCAAGCCTCGAGGATTGGATTATCGAGTTCAATTCACTGGTCCGACCGGGACTAACGCTGTAGAGGCCGCGGTCAAGTTGGCACGCAAAAAGACCAATCGATCGCACGTTGTCGCCTTCACCAATGCCTATCATGGTCATTCGCTAGGCAGCCTTGCGTTGACCGGTAATCAATACTACCACGACATAGCGTACGGATCTCATAACAATGTGTCGCACCTTCCCTTTGATGGTTATCTTCCCGATTTCGACAGCTCCGAGCTGTTGGAGAAAATGCTTCGAGACGGAAGCAGCGGGTTACCATTGCCGGCGGCGGTGATTCTGGAAACCGTGCAGGGAGAGGGAGGCATCAATGTTGCATCGACTCCTTGGCTAAGAAGAATCGCTGATATTTGCAAGGCGTATGATGTCTTGTTGATCGTCGACGATATTCAAGTTGGAAACGGCCGGACAGGTAAGTTCTTTTCGTTTGAACATGCCGGAATCCGACCTGATTTGATCTGTTTATCGAAGGCGATTGGTGGTGGGCTTCCCATGTCCCTCGTCCTAATTTCTCCCGAGCATGACATCTGGAAACCAGGACAGCACACGGGAACATTCCGTGGGAATAACCTGGCATTCGTTGCCGCCAAAGCGGTGTTGGAGTATTGGCAGGACGGACCCGCGTTCGAACGGGAAATCGATTTGCTTTCGCGCACGATCGTCAATCGATTGATGGACTGGTCTTCACGCTTTGCCAGTTACGGTGCTCGCGTCCGCGGGCGTGGCATGGTGTGGGGGATCGAGTTTCCGACCGCTGACGTCGCCAGTCGGATTTCCCGAGAGGCTTTCCAGTCTGGGTTGATCATTGAGACCGCAGGGGCTGAGGATCAAGTCGTCAAGCTATTGCCACCATTAACAATCGAGGTCGAACAGCTCGATCGAGGATTGCAGATTCTCGATCAAGCCATCGAAAAGGTCTTGAGCAGCTTCCCACCGATCTTAAAAGTTGCCGACCAAAGCCGACCGTCCAAATCACCTGTTGTCGTTGCCCCCATGCCTGTTGTGAACTTTGCAAACCATGCTTACCCATCGCACTGAGACCACCCTATACTCACAAGTCGGATTGGTAGTCCCCGCACTCACAAGCGATGCGAATTTACCTTTCACACGACTGTTTGAACGACAGGTCGCTCGGAGCCCGAGTGCCATCGCGGTTGAGTTCGAAGGCGAGTGTATCACCTATTCGGGGCTCAATGCGGCTGCGAATCGGTTAGCAAGACGTTTGCTCAACGATGGGTATCAGAAAGAAGACCGAATCGGGATCTGCATGGATCGCTCGACCGGTGCCATCGTTTCGATGCTCGGGATTCTAAAAGCGGGACTTGCATTTGTTCCACTCGATCCAGAATTCCCTGTCGAGCGACTCGAGTACATTGTCGAACATGCCGAAATTGGGACGATTCTTTGCGATGAAAAGTATCGTCACCTTTACCCAAATGCAAATTCAAAGGGATTGTCGCTTATTCAGCCAGGTCCAATACCTCTAAATCAAGGTTCAGGCGATGCATGCGACAACAGAGGGGGAATCGAATCAGATAGCAACCTCCCTTTCGCTCCAGGGCCAAGCGACCTAGCTTATGTGATGTATACCTCAGGGTCGACGGGCAAACCGAAAGGCGTTCAGATCGAACATAAGAGCTTGACGACCTACTGCCTTGCCGACATAGAAATCTATCGTCTACAGCAGGACGATCGAACGCTTCAATTCTCAACGTTGAACTTTGACGTCGCGATTGAAGAGATCTATCCCCCTTTGCTCGTTGGAAGCACGATTGTTGTACGGCCTCGCGAGCGCGCAGACGCATCGATCGAATTATCGCATTTGATCGAAACCAATAACGTCACGGCACTGCATATTGCAACCGCGTACTGGAACGAGTGGATTGGATTGATGGAAGCGGAAAAGGTTCGCGTTCCGCGATCCCTTCGTTTGGTCATCGTTACAGGTGAAAAGATTTCCGTCGAGCACTATCGCCGATGGCAAAATCTTTGCGATCATGAAATCCTCTGGTGCAATGCGTATGGTCCGACGGAAACAACGGTGACCTGCACGGCGTTTATCCCAGATTCCGACTGGGACGAACCGCAGATGCCGATCGGCAAACCCCTCCCAGGATACACGGCCTATATTCTGAACGAGCAGATGCAACCCGTCGGGGAACGGGAGACGGGGCAGCTATTCATCGGAGGTCCCGCAGTGGCTCGAGGCTATCTAGGACGACCTGATCTAACCGAGAGAGCGTTTTTGAGCGTTGATCTTCCTGGGTATGATCATTCAATTCGCATTTATCGAACCGGTGATTTGGCCCGATGGCTCCCCGATGGAAACATCGAATTCTCTGGACGTGTAGATCACCAGATGAAGATTGGGTCCTATCGAATTGAGCCGGGGGAAATCGAGTCGGTGATCCTTCAGCACGAGGCGATTCGAGACGCGTTGGTCGTGTGTGAAGAATTCGACTCTCAAAAGTATTTACTCGCTTACCTAGTGTTTAAAGAAGAGCGGCTTTCGACCCGCGACATCGCTGCGTTCCTCCGGGGACGCTTGCCCGCGTACATGGTACCATCTCGCTATGCGGTCCTTGATGAGATGCCCAAAACAATGAACGGCAAGATCGACCGCGCTCGACTACCAAAGCTTGCCGATCTTCCTGAACAAGACGAATCATCATCTGAAGCCAGCGCTCTATCTCCGTTTGAACAAGAGTTGATCGAGATCTGGAAGCAAGTTTTGCAAGTCCCTCAAATCGGAGTTCGCGACGATTTCTTTATGCTCGGGGGAAGCTCCCTTATTGTGACACGGGTACTTGCCCTATTGCGAAAGAAGCATGAGATCGTTTTGCCAGTTCGGGACTTCTTCGCAAATCCTACAGTCGAGTCGCTTGCGCGTCACCTAGAGTCCACTCAATCCGACACTCCTATCCGTACTGCGAATTCGTCGGTTCAACAGGCGAAAATACGAAAACAGTATCCAGAGATACGTCCTTTTGCCGTAGAGTCTCGTGGTGTGACCTTGCGGGGCATCCAATACCCACCGATAGAAACAATGGGTAGCAGATCCCGAAATCATAAAATACTGATTGCGCAGCCGTATGGCCCTGAGTACACCCGTGCTTTCCGAAATCTACAGCAGCTTGCGGTCCAACTGGCGCAGCGAGGCTTTGATGTCATTCGCTTCGATTACGCAGGAACAGGTAGCTCCGATGGTGATTCTGAAACCCTCCATATCCCTCAATGGCTTAACGATATTCAAACTGTACTAGAGTTCATTCGAAAAGATAGCGATGAAGCGACCAAAGTCTCCTGCATTGGTGTGCGGCTGGGAGCCACACTTCTGTCGCAATTAGGTCTCAAAGGGGTAACCCAATTCATCGCTTGGGATCCTGTGATGTCCGGTGTGGAATACATGCAACTCATGGATTGCTTTCATCGTCTGGAAACCGGTTCGCTCACAAAATTTCTAAAGCGAGTTTCTTCTTCGAGCACTGAGCGTCTTGGTTATACGTTTCCTGTTTCCTTTCAACAGTCTTTGCACGCGTTATCGTTTCGCGCGGAGCGGTTTGTCGGGGAGGCACTCACATTGATCACTACTAAGGGAGAGGAATACTCATCCATCGGAGGTGTTTCTCAAGTGTCAAGCGACGACGAAATCTACTGGTCGGAATATGAATATCTCGGGCGAGCATTTTCATCCCCGCATACGGCCAGAAGGATCTTGGAATGTCTCACAGGAACCCATCGCTAAGAATCACATCATGCAGTGTTTATTAGATCGACCCATCACGCGAGAGTCCCTCGTTACCTTTGGAAGTCAAAACCATTTAGTGGGAAGCTACCATCCGTCTGAAAAGCAAGGCAGAAGCTTAGGTGTCCTGTGTTTGACCGCCGGTATGCTGCATCACGTGGGGCCGTCCGGACTGCATGTGAAGCTTTGCCGCTCCCTTGCATCCACTGGGAACGCCGCTATGCGGTTTGATTTATCGGGCATTGGGGAGAGTCTACCTGTCGCGGAGTCGGGAACTTCATTGCAACGAGCAACCAGCGAGACGCAGCAAGCGATGGACTGGATGCAAAAGGAATGTGGAGTTGATCGATTCGTTCTATTTGGGCTATGTTCTGGAGCCGACGATGCACTTGCGGTCGCCGAACAAGATTCGCGCGTCGTCGGTATCTCGATGATCGATGGATTGGGATATCGGACCAAGCGCTTTCATTGGGAGCGTTTCAAATTGAAATATCTACCGCGGATGGTGACTCCCGCTAAGTGGGTAGCGTTAGCTACGAGAGGTATCCGTTCGAAGAAGGTGGCACCCACGTTGATGAACGGAGAAGATATACGCGAATTTCCACCGCGCGATCAAGCGGCGCAAATACTTCTCCGATTGTTGAAACGAAAGGTTGAGTTTCAGTTACTCTACACCGGCGGGGTGGTTGACTACTATTCGTATGCCGACCAGTTTTGGGATATGTTTTCAGAGCTGGATCGTCGTCGATATGAGCCTGCCGTAGAAATACATCATCAGCCGATGTTCGATCATGTGTTGACTCTGCGTTCAGATCGCGAAGCTTGGATCCAGAGCATTGTCCAGTGGGTTGGAAGATTGGAGATGGGTACGTCGGATCGCAGCAGCGCCGCGGATGGTAAGCTCTAGGCCCGAGTGTGCTTTTTGGGCGAGAGCTCTACTTTAATCCGGTGCCAAGTGTTCGTCCGCTCAATGCGCCTCGGACGCCGATCTGTCCCGGGTCACGCGCCACCTTGTCGGTGAAGATGCGAACGTCATCCACGATGGGTTGCAATCTTGCAGTGATCGCTTGAACGTTCTCCGACGCCGCTTGAATGTTTCGCAACGTTGCGGTCGCTTGGTGATAGAGCTGTGGGTTCTCAACAAGCTGAGCGATTGTGCCGTTGCTGTTATTCAGCTTGTTCGCGAAGACTCGCAGATCGCGTGACAGCATATCCAAGTTACCGAGCAAGTTGGTTGCCTGGGCTACGATGACATCACTGTTTTCTTTGATCGGTTCTGTGATCTCCGCAATGTTAGCGATCGCAACGTTGGCGTTGTTGACTGCTTCTCGAACGTTGGCACCGATCCCTTCAAATTCTTTCCCAAGCCCTTCCAAGCTCCCGCTGAAGGTTTCGAAACCCTTGAGAGTTCGTTGGGTTTGTGCAAGCGTCGATTGTGCCTCTTTGAAAACATCGGGGAGCAGATTTAAACCGCGAGCGACGGCATCTGCAATCTTGGCCTCTTCGATTTGGGTTGCGACGCGATTGATCGTTCCAACGGTGGTATTGATGTTGTCCAATGTCGATTGAGCGGAGTCGGCCAAGTTTCGAATGGGTCCAGTACCCGTCCCAAGAGCTTCTTGAATCGTGGCTGCAATCTCTTCGAAACGCTCAAAGGCAGGGGCAACAGCGGCGAGTGCCTCCTGTGGATCCTTTGCAACTTCACCACCATAGGAATAGTAGAGATCAGGAACCATTCCCTGCGATTCCTGTCTCTCCATTTCATCCAAGATACCATCCTTGGGGGTGCCGACGCTGCCATCGAATCGTTTCAATAGCGACTCTTGGGTGGGGGCGACGAACTCGATGGCCGCGTCACCGGTGATAAGGGATTCGGAGACGATCATGGGCATCTCAAGCTTCTGAATCGGAAACTTCTTCTCCAATTCCAACGTGACGTCGACTCCTTCGAAGCCGGGACGCAGGTAGACGTTGGAAACTCGACCGATTAAAACCCCTGACTTTCGAACGGGGGTATCCACCTTTACTTTTGGTGCGCGCGGAAAGTTGATCGTGACACGGTACCTTTCCACCCAGAACGCGGGGACGGCTCCGAAGTAGGCTACCAGCATGATCCCGATGATTGCGGCGGCGAGCACTAAGACTCCGACGCTAAATCGATAGTTGTTTTCTTCCATGATTTCAGTCGCTCTCGTGGTTCGGGCGTTATCGAGGAGAAGCGTGTGGATTGAGGGAATCCAAGTCCCCTCGGCCTTGTTGTCCTAACATTTCCATCAAACGTTCGCCGGCCTCTCCCAAAACAAACTGCTTCACCCGTCGATCGCGAGTGAATTCCAATTCAGAGGGAGGACCATCGAACAGGATTTGGCTTTCACCGGGCTTCAGTCGTGAATACGGATAAAGCATGATGATGCGGTCTGCAATCTTCTTCGCGGAGTGCATATCGTGCGTTACGACAACGCTGGTGACTTCGTAGCGTTTCCGAGTGCGCAAGATCAATTCGTTGATAACATCGCTCATGATCGGATCAAGTCCTGTCGTCGGCTCATCGTAAAGCAGGAGATCGGGCTCTAAAATCAATGCTCTCGCCAAACCGACCCGCTTGCGCATCCCCCCAGAGAGCTGGGACGGCCGCTTCGGCAGTACATTGTTGGGCAGCCCAACTTCATTGAGTCGTTGTTGTATTAATTGACGCTCCGATTTGCCGTGGGGCATTCCATGTTGTCGGATCGGAAAGGCCACGTTTTGTTCGATCGTCATACTGTCGAACAACGCAGCGTTTTGGAAAACAAATCCAAATCGCTTGCGAAGAGAGGTCATGGAGTGTTCATTCAAGGCCTGGATATCTTGACCATCAAACGAAATGGTTCCCCTTGTTGGGCGAATTAAGCCAACGAGCGTCTTGAGGAGCATGGTCTTGCCGCAACCGCTTTCACCGATGATCGCAACCGTTTGTCCACGTGGAATAGAAATCGAAATGTTGTTCAGAATGATCTGCTTTCCAAATTGCAAAAACAGATCCTGAGTCTCCACCAATGGCAGAGATTCACGGGTTGCAGTCGCAATGTTTGTCAGCAAGTTCTCGTCCATCAAAACAGCTTCGATCGTCCTGGCCAGAGGGCAAAATCAATCGCGTTTAGCATCAAGTTCATGATGATATCCAACGCTAGGATCATGACAAAACTTTGGACAAACGCGGTTGTCGCAGCTCGTCCGACCCCGTCCGCTCCAGGTAGGCAATTGAAACCATGGTAGCAGCTCACTACAGCGATGATCGCTCCAAAGACAACGCTCTTGATAATGCCCGAAAAGAGGTCGAATCCATCGACAAATTCACGGCTGTTTTGCAAGTACTGAGCGTGATCGATTCCGAGAACGATCACGCTGTGAAAGTAGCCCCCAACGATCCCCATGAAGTCAGCCATGATGGTTAACGCAGGAATGAGGAGCACACAGGCTAAAAAACGAGGTACTACAAGATAGTGAATCGGGTTGGCACCCATACTGATAAGTGCATCGATTTGTTCGGTAACACGCATCGTGCCGATGACAGCTGCCATTGCGCTGCCAACACGACCTGCCAGCATGGTAGCGGCGAGTACGGGACCGAGTTCTCGGACGAGTGACATATTGATCACCGCCCCGAGCCGGCTCTCCATCCCCATATTCCGAAATTGTTCATAGCTGTGGATAGCTAGCACCATTCCGATGAACGTTCCGGTCAAGGCGACGACTGGTAGGCTCAGGACTCCGACTGCATAAAAATTCGGTAGTAGCGTCTCTTTTTTGGGTTTGGCGGAGAACATCCAGCCCAGCATTTGCCAAGCGAACAGGGAGATATCACCAAGAGTTCCGATGGCGGATACAACAATGCCTCCCCATGCGGTCGCTAATCGCACAAAGCTTTGTTGCAGCCTCTCAACGAGAGGGTTGGGTTGGAAATTCGCTGGCGCCATGGATCGATTATCGACTTGGTAATTCACGCAACTTGAGCCGACTTTACCGATTGTGGCGATTTTTCATTGCTTCGACCACGACCCTCTCTAATCCCAGCCATCACCACCGGGTCTGAACTCGGATCTTGGCAAGAAGATGTGGGAAAGAAAATGAACGGTTGTGCCGTAGATGACAGCTGACCGCCCAGCATCTTTTTCCACGATGAATACCGATCGGGATCGAGATTGAAACTTTCTCAATAGTAGACACCCACCTACTTATTTAGTATCTCAATAGTAGACACCCACCTACCTACGCTATTTAGTAGATATTTAGTAGACACCCACCTACTCCTTCCCACCTACTCCTTAGGCGGTATTTAGTGGACACCCACCTACTCGTTCCCACCTACTCCTTGGGCGGCACCCACCTTTCGGGAGGGGGGAGGCCCCACGCGGTGGTGGTTTTTCGGAAGGGTGATGGCCTAGAACGGGGCTCAAGGACGCAGACGAAGGGGCGGATAGGGAGGCGAGCCTGTTTGGCGGGCCCGAAGATCTGCGCACGCGCAGCGGCGAACCCATCCCTGCCGATAGGCGAACCACCCTCCCCAGCATTCGCCCTCACTGTCTAGAAGATGGTGCATGGAGAGAATGGGGATTTCTCGGAGTCTCAATAGAAGACACCCACCCTTTAGTAGCCGGCCCCACCCGCTCGTTAGGAGGCACCCACCG
>JALOQZ010000095.1 GCA_025459245.1 Pirellula sp. | reverse complement strand
CGACGCGCCCGTCGAAACTTTGACCACTCACGCGGAATGCCATGGCTCGAATCTTTTGTATCGCAAACCAGAAAGGTGGTGTTGGTAAAACAACGACCGCCATCAATCTGGCTTGGGCGATGGCCACGGCGGGACAAAAGACACTCATCGTCGACCTTGACCCGCAATGCAATGCAACGAGTGGCTTGGGCTTTTCGCCCGCGCCTCGACATCCGCTTCTTGTCGATGCCCCCCTTCGCGAAGGCATCCTAAAGACCAATCTCCCAAACCTGGAGCTCATGCCGGGCTGCCGATCCTTTCAAGACGTCGACAGGCTCGCCAAAGGGGGCATGTCGCAGGGAGCTCTGCTTCGTCAACATCTGGACGCGGGGCTTGGGATCTATGACTCCGTTTTCATCGACTGCCCCCCATCGCTCGGTGAACTGACACAAGCGGCGCTCGCTTCGAGCACCGAAGTCCTTATGCCAATCCAATGCGAGTACTACGCGATGGAGGGGCTTACGCAAATGATTCATGTCATCCGCGACGTGATGAATGCCAATTCTGGCAAGCTCACGTTCGGCGGCATTCTACTCACCATGGTGGATCCCCGATTCGAATTGACCCATGAAGTAGATTCTGAAGTTCGGGATTTCTTCGGAGACATAGTTTTTGATACAACGATCCCACGTGATATCGCAATCAGCGAAGCCCCGAGCCACGGGCTGAGTGTGCTAGCATATGCCCCTCGCTCGCATGGAACGCGAGCCTATATCGAACTTTGCATGGAGGTACTGGAACGTGACTAAAGACAGACGACTTGGACGTGGACTGGCGGCTCTTCTCGGTACCCCTGTAGAGGACGGTGCGTTAGAGGGTGCTTCCGCGACTATCCCCATGACAACGGTTCAGCCATCCGATGCAGCACGGACCGCCTCTTCGGAAAACACCTCGTCGGCAGAGAAAGGGGCGCCGCGAGCGGACATCATCAAACAGTTTGCAACCGAAGCTCGCAGTCAATCTCCTCGCGGATCGAACTCGCCTATCAGCATCCCGATGACACCCGCCGTAGCCTCGCAGAAGGCGATAGGATCCTCAGCCTCTTCCGAGACCAAGCTTGCTTCGGCGCAACCGTCTATTTCTTACCCCACCGGTGTTCTTCCTCATCAGGGAACCATCGACGTCGCAACGGACTTGATCGATCCGAATCCGTTTCAACCACGGCGTCAGTTCAACGCTTCCGAAATCGAATCGCTTGCGGAGTCGTTAAAGCAACATCAACAGCTTCAACCTGTTCTCGTTCGAAAAGTGGGGGAGCGATACCAGCTCATATCGGGGGAACGCCGCTTAAGAGCCACCATTCATGCAGGCCTTCCTACGATCCGCGCTGAAGTCCGCGAGGCCGACGATCGTTTGGTTGCTGAGCTTGCTATTATCGAAAACTTGCAACGCAAGGACTTGAACGCGATCGAGAAGGCTCTTTCCTTCAAGCGATACATCTCCGAACACAAGTGCACTCAGGAAGAACTGGCCAGCCGTCTCAAAATCGACCGCAGCACGATCGCGAACATGATGCGTCTGCTTGAATTGCCGGAGGCCATCACCGACGCGATCCAGCGCGAAGAAATCACCGCCGGACACGCAAAGGCCTTGTTGAGCTTGGGCAGCACGAAAGAGCAACACGTCTACCTGCGCCGTATCCTGGACCACGGGTGGAGCGTCAGAGAGACAGAACGGCAGGTCGCCGAAGCAGTTGCGAATGCGGAAGCGGCTGAAGAAGGGATCCTGGGAATGGCGCCGCGCAGGCGAGCGTCCAAGACAAGCCAACTGCAAGCTCTCGAGAGCGAGATGAAAATGACGCTCGGCACGAAAGTCGAGATATCGCAGTCGGGCAGAGGCAAAGGGCGAATCACGATCCACTTTACCAGTATCGAAGAGTTTGAACGCCTCCGTGTTCTGCTCGCTTCGGACTCCAAACGCAAAGCAGCCTAGGTATCGTATGAGCTCGCTACCTTGGTCGTGGCTCTTTTGGGGCTTGGTTGTAGTCATCGCTATTCGGATGCTACTGAGTCTGGTTTACTCCCTGCGTGATCGATTGCGACAACTGCTAGTCGATCATTATGAAGCAGCCAAAGAAGAGCACGCCAGAAAGGCGAGCATCGCAAGACTGCAGGCGAAAGTCAGAAAGATAAAAGAACAGCGATCCGAAGCCGCGGCGACAATTCCCATGGCTCCTCCCGAAAACGAGCAATCCACCCGTCGTGCAGCGTAGTTGCTCGGTTTCCTAGCGCGGGCCCGCGTCCGGCAAACCGGACGCGAACCAATAACAACGCAGGAATTCTACTAACGAAACGTGCTTCAGGCTCTACACGTTTTCGATATGGATGTACGCATGGACGTGAGGGGCACCACGAAAATGGATACATGTATTCTTGCCGACGATGCGCCACATATCCCAAACGCCATCCGATTTAAGATCATCGTTCGCAAAGAATTGCAGGGTCAACGATTCCAGCCCACCCACTTCAGCAAGCAATTCGCGAGCTTCTTTTGCATCCTCTTCTCGGTACACACCCAAAATAGAGGTCAGTGCTTCGTTCACCAGCGCCGATTGATCGCTGCTCAACGCGGAAACGCTGAGGCCCGAGTAGTTTTCTTTTTTTTCAACTCGTACTGACGACTCACTCGGAATACTGGCTTTCAGCAAAGCCTTGTTTCGCTGCTCGGTCGAAAGAGCCGCAAAGACCTTGTTCACCTTTTCGGTTTGGAAGAAGAACAAGTTGTCTTCCGGTGCGGTTTCCTCACCGTGCCCGTAAACGATGGGGCCGCCAAAGACCACTTTCTTCTGCGTGTTCCCATCGGCTCGCAATGTCAAATGCCGACCGGTAAGCATCCATTCGAACGCATCACTCCCAGGCTTGCCAAACCAAGCCACGCTGTATGCATCGATCCCTCCGTCATCATCTTCCGTCTGCTTGGTGATCAGCTCAAAGCCGCTCTCCGAGGTCAACTGCTTAACAATCTCGTGCACCATGTTGCGCTGCGATTTCGAGTAAAAGTCCGAGCCGATGAGCGGCTTGACGACGTGCCAGTTCGCATTCACTTTCTTTCGCAGAGCATCGCCAAACTCTTTGCACACGACGCTTTTTTGTGACTCGCTCAGCGTCTCGTACAACTCGCCGATTACGGTCTCGGCTTTGCTGCCTCCAACCGCGGAAGCGAATAGATTGTTTTGTAGGATGGTGCTACCTACGCCGACAGCGCCAGCCGCAGCTAAGAACTGCCGACGGCCAAGGTTCCTAGAATCAGCCTGTTTATGGAATCGATCCGACAGGGGAGAGGTCATCATAATGTCCTTTAATGGTGGGGAAAGAACGCTGGCGTAGTACGCACTATTGTATAACTTGTTGCTGCGCACATGGCACCGTTAGCTGGAATTCAGCAACTTCGTCCCACTTTTTCGATTCAGCACCCTCTCAAAGCGTTTGAAATGAAAGCATTGCAACTAGAGCAAGTTCAGAGTTGGAAATTGATCGACATTCCCGCCCCCCGGAATCCGGGTGCTGGAGAAGCGATAGTAAGGGTGCATCGCGTCGGAGTTTGCGGGACCGATGTCGCATGCTACCTCGGCAAGTTCCCATTCTTTGCTTTCCCTCGGATCCCCGGGCATGAATTGGGAGTTGAAGTCGTCGCGGTCGGTGCCGGGGTCGAACATTTGCAAGTTGGGGATCGATGCTGCGTCGAGCCGTATCTCAATTGCGGCGAATGCTACGCCTGCCAACGCGGATACACCAACTGCTGTGAATTCAATCAAACCTTTGGGGTCATGTGCGACGGAGGATTGACGGAGCAAGTTGTATTGCCAGCTAGGAAACTGCACCCCGCCAACAATTTGAGCTACGAGCAAGCGGCATTGGTGGAAACGTTGGCGATCGGTTGCCATGCCGTAGACCGGGGCAATCCGAAGCAAGGAGAAACAGTGTTGATCATGGGCGCGGGGCCCATCGGACTTTCGGCCTTGGAGTTCGCGAAACTCACTGGAGCTCGCGTACTCGTCGCCGATTTAAGCGAATCACGACTCGATTTCGTCAACGCGAAAATGGGGGGATGTCACACCGTTCGGTTTTACGGAGATGATCGAGATTTAACAACGATATCGGATTTGACCAACCATCGTTGGGCGGACGTTGTCATTGACGCGACGGGAAACAACCACAGCATGTCGCGTGCACTTGAATTTACGGCCTGTGCGGGGCGGGTCGTTTACGTCGGGATCACGCAACAAAATCTGTCGTTTCCTCACGCGCCCGTTTTGCATCGAAGAGAGATCTCGATTTTGGCCAGCCGCAACGCACCGTCGAGAGATTTCGCTCGAATCATTTCGCTAATTGAAAATGGAACCATCAACACCGATCCATGGATTACACACCATGCGACCATGGAAGAAGTGCCATCGCGTTTCGAACAATGGCTCGCTCCTACCAGCGGTGTCATCAAAGCGATGATTCACGTCACATAACGGGATTCCCGAACGCACACAAACGCTGGTACACGGATTCAAGCGGGATCCCAATTGCTGGTCTGCCCCGCGTGCCACTTGCTAACCCCCTATCATTTAGAGCCTATCCGAAAACCGTCGAAAACCGCGGCTAGCGAATGCGGTTAATGGTTTTCGAATAGGCGATTAGGACGACACTTCTCAAGTCGACCATTCGGTTAGCATTTTTTCCGCGGCATGTTTAGGCGCACCCATGTCCAATAGAACCGTGTCCGAACAAGCTGTGCAGCTCGTTTGGTTCAAGCGAGATCTTCGGATAGAGGACCATCAGCCGCTGTGCGCTGCAGTTCAAAAAGGAGCAGTCCTGCCTCTTTTTCTGTTCGAACCAGATTTCTGGGCTCAAAGAGAAAACTCTCCCGAGCATTTCCACTTCGTATCGCAATGTGTTAGGGAATTGAGAGCGTCACTTCGAACACTCGGGGGCGAGTTATTTGTTCGAACAGGAAACGCCGTTCAAATCTTGCAGGCTCTCTCCGAGCAAATTGAAATCGCGAAGATCTGGAGCCACGAAGAAACAGCGAGCATGTGGACTTACCAACGCGATCGCGCGGTAGCGAAGTGGGCTCGCGAGAAGAACATTCCCTGGGAAGAAATTCCTTCCAATGGAGTTGTCCGACGCCTGAAAAGTCGCGATGGCTGGGCTCGAATCTGGCAATCAAGAATGAATTCCGAGCCGTTCGCTTCGCCTACCAAGCTGTCTGTGCCGGGCTCGATCGAACAAGGCAGGATTCCACTCGCGAATGAATTGTTCTCCAGCGAGTCGCTGACCGATGTCAAAGGATTTTCGCATCTACAAAAAGGTGGCGAAAAGGCAGGTCAAGAAAGCTTGGACAGCTTTTTATCGAGTCGCGGACAAGACTACCGAACGTCGATGTCGAGTCCCCTTTCCGCACCGACTGCTTGTAGCCGTATCAGCCCCTATATCGCTTGGGGCTGCTTGTCGATCAAATCGGTGCATCGCCATGTTCGCAAAAGGAAGGAGCAGTTAATCAGCTGCAAAGAGATTGATTCCCCTCAAATGATTAAGATTTGGTCGCAGTCTTTGTCTTCGTTCACATCGCGTCTCTCTTGGCACTGTCACTTTATCCAGAAGCTGGAAGATGAACCAGAGATCGAGTTCCAAAACGTCTGTCGGATCTACGACGGGCTGCGAGAAGGGGAGTTCAATCGAGAACGCTTCGAAGCGTGGCAAGCTGGCCGAACGGGCTACCCGATGATCGACGCTTGCATGCGATACCTGCAAAGGGAACGGTGGATCAATTTCCGGATGCGTGCGATGTTGATGTCCTTCGCAGCCTACCACCTGTGGCTCCACTGGCGAGAGCCTGCGATCCACTTAGCCAGGCTTTTCTTGGATTTTGAACCTGGCATTCACTACCCTCAATGCCAAATGCAATCGGGAGTCACCGGGATCAACACCATTCGCATCTACTCGCCGACAAAACAGGGGATCGATCAAGATCCAGAGGGGCATTTCATTCGGCAAAACGTTCCCGAGCTTGCGAATGTCCCAACCAAATTCATCCATACTCCTTGGATGATGAGCCTCGATGATCAAGCTCGCTATCGTTGCCGACTGGGACTCGAGTATCCGCTCCCCATTGTTGATCATGCGACAGCTGTTCGTCATGCGAAAGAGCGAATCTTCGATGTTCGTAAATCGGACGCAGCGGCCGAGATGGCTCAGCAAGTCTATCGCAAGCATGGGAGTAGGAAACACCGCGACCCACTTCCCTCTCATTCAACGAGATCAACCAAAGCTTCAAAGCCGACCTCTGATCAGCCGACTTCGGTACCTCGAACGAGAAAGCCGAAAAGCAGTAAGGCAAACCGATCCAAGCAACAGCCTCTACTTCCCGGCCTTTTCGACGGACCGGAAGCCCCTTAAGACAACCCCGCTACGAGTCGATTTTGACTTGGAGCCAATCCAAAGTACCAATGGTCAAACAAACCAAAAAGCAGTCACATCGCAAAGAACATCTGCCGACCAAGATCTGCGAACGATGCAAACGCCCCTTCACTTGGAGGAAGAAGTGGGAGAGGGATTGGGAGAATGTGAAATACTGCTCAGACGCTTGTCGGAAGCTTGCCAGCCACAAATAAATCAGCTTTCGATTCGAATGCGTTTGCCGCGTTTGGACGGGGGCATGGAAGCGACGGGGACTCGAATTCGGACTTGAGTACCAATTCCTTCGCCACTGGTGAGCGAAATCTCTCCTCGCATCGCGTCGACGACTCGGCGAACGTTGGCTAGAGAGATGCCTAGCCCGCGACCATGCTCGCGACCGCTGAAGTAAAGAGAGAATGCGTTCTCAACAGCTTGTTGAGACATCCCGCACCCCGTGTCCTTGACCGATAGATCGACACTATCGCCCCAAGCCTGCGCGGAGAGTACGACCGAATCACTTGGAGAGCACGCATCCAGAGCGTTTTGGAGCAAACTGCCGATTGCATCTCGAAACTCGGACGACTCTGTGCTAATGGCGATGCCTTCGAAATCACCTTCGACCTCAAATTCGATCTGCCTTGCTTGAAAAGCGGAACGAAATCGAGTGAGCAACGACTGCAAACAATCGGCAAGGAGAACGATTGTGGGATTCCAATGCTTGGGTTTCACCGCCCGCATCATCTCCGCCAACATTTCGTGCGCTCGCATCGATTGGTCTACAATCGTCGCAAGTGATTTCTGGTCGGCCGCAGAGGTCGCTTGCGCTAGCAACTGTTGTGCGCGTGCAGCGATGTTCGCCAGCGGGTTGTTGATCTCATGGGTTAAGCCATAGGCGAAGTCATAGATCGCCTGTTGCGTCGCTCTCTCAGTCGCTTGTTCGAACCGAACCCGATCGACAATCGATTGAACCATCGTTTGCGCTGCTTCGGAAAGCATCGACAATCCGATGCGATCCTCTTCGGTTACCTGTCTTCCTAAGAGCGATTCGTGAAGATGCGGAAAGTTAATTGCATCGATGAAAGTGCGGAGATGAATCAACGCCACTGATCGGCAGAGATCCTTGGGCTCCGAAATCGTTGAAGTGGAGAGAGAGGCGTCGTTGGAGCGACCTTGGCTTAGAATCGTCTGGAGGCCTGGGAGGTGCGGCAATTGTTCCGATGCCCACTCCGTCCAAAGTCGATCGATCGATGATTGAGGCATACTCCCGTCGCCACTCCACGCGAGGCAATCAAGCCGCCTGACGCGTTCGGCAGCTAGCAAAAGACGATGAGCTGCTTTGAAGAGGTAGATGGTTTCTGGGATTCTATCCAATCGATTCACCGTTTACTCATCTTCGACACTCGACTCCATGGTTAGCCTATCCGAAAACCGTTGGACACCGCGGCTAGCGCCAGAGCGGCTAATGGATTTCGGATCGGCTCTATACCCAAAGCTTTCCTTCGCGACTCAGTACGCAGCCCTACCTTTAAGCATGGCTTGTCGAAGATCTTTATCAACGGGTGCATCGGAGAGCCAAATGCCGAAGAGAGCCTTCTTAAAGGCCAAGCCAGGGATCACACCTTGCACTTTTCCATTCTTGACCACATGAAGCCCCTTCGCGGGAACGTAGACGAAATCAAAGACATCGTTTTTCTTCACTTCCTCGTGCAATGCCCTTTGCAATTGCTCCGTCTCACTTGCAATTGATTCAGGTTTGCCGTTGGTTGCTTGCGCCAACCCCTCTTGAAGCGAGGACATAAGCGACGCTCGGTTCACAAACCCGGAAGTGATCCGGACTCGGATCGCCATCAATTCCTCTCCATCGAGGATGGCTGAACCGTTCTGTGTAGGCTTGAGCAGATAGAGCCCGCTTTCGTAGATCTGGACGAAGGTTTTGGTACGCACACCCGCGCCGTTCAACTGAAGCACCTGATCGCCAATCTTCAACTGCGCCCCCATCTCCGCATTCACGACTGATACGAGCGACGCTAGCAAAGACAGGGCGAAAAGAAAGCTGCGAATCTTAAACATAACATCCTCTGCAGGAATGTGGCTAAAAGCCTATCCAAAAACCATCGGAAACCGCGGCTGGAGCCAGAGCGGCCAACGGCTCCGAGGTTAGCCAGTCGACTCGAATGGCGAAAGATCGAAATCGATGCGATTGCGAAGCACATAATTGGGTGCTCGCGATTTCCAATCGTGTTAGGAAATCCTATCGATTTCGGCCTGAGCTTGAGGGAAGAGTTCCCGATCGAGACCATCTCGCAAGGAAAATCTTGGTAGCCGAACACTCACGCTTGTCCCTTTTCCCAACGTGCTCTCTACATTCATTTCTCCACAGCAATTCTCGACCAGAATCTTGACTACAGCCAACCCCACACCCAGTTTTCCTGCTCTTGGATGATTCGAGCGATCGCTGAGCCGATTCAAGCCGATCATGCAGTCCTCCGAGATGCCAACTCCGTTGTCGGAAACTTGAATTTCGTAAGAGCTGGGAAAAACACGAAGTGCGAAGGTCACTTGAGCGTGCTCGACATTGGGGTCTCGGTAACGCATCGAATTGGAAACAATGTTATCGACAATATGGAGCAACCTGGCGGGAAACCACTCAATCGTCTCTGACAATGTATCGATGCAGAGTATCGCATTCTGTGCATCATGAAGCTTCTGTTGAAATCGAAAAACTTTCTCAACAAACCGTCGAATGGGAATCTCCGTGATCGAATCCAAATGTTGCATCAACTCCTCTGCCAATTCCCAGTCCTCGAACACTTGGTTCAATTTCCCACTTACCTTGGAGAGCGATTCAGCCATCTGGGCTACATCCAATACGGGACCGTCATTCCTCGCGAGGATCTTCAAGTCCATCAAACAACCTTGCAGAGCGTGGCGCAAGACGCTGTCCCTGCGTCGCAAGCGATCCACTTCGAGCTCCAGCTCGACAATATAGAGCTCTAAATCCGACATCCGATCTTGATCTGTCACAACGCTCAAATAGTTTTTCATCATCTTATACCTTCTACTACTAAGTTAAGACTTCCCGAGAACGATCGAGAAAATCTCTTCTCAGACGAGCGGACTCAGCAGCTCTTGGTTATCGTGAGACTTCGTTACCGCATAGGCTTGGTCCCCTTCTTGTTTTGTCAGCCTATATGCAATCCCGACATGCTCTTCTCGCGACGCGTGACTGTTTAGCACGGACCTCATAGTCGCAGCATTGAGAACAGTATCCTGCGGTCCCACTGCATCGATAACAAGCAATTGCTCCTCGCCCTCTGCTAATGAGAGACACTCCATCAAAAAAGTAGACACGAGTGGATAGGGGACCAAAGCACGGTTCGAGTTCGCCTGAAAGAGGTCGTACTGCGGTTTATCCGAGAAGGCGTAATAAACGCAGTACCCTGGTCCCGAGTGCTTGGGTACGACCAGCGGTTTGATTCGTGATTTACCTTCCAAAAGAAAGTAGTAAGGCGTTTTCATGTAGAGTGTATGCATAGAATCGGCTCCAACAGGGGAACGCGTCTAGACTCGGAATGAGCCTTCGCCAGCCCTGAACATACCACTGCAGATGTGCGGTCTCGATTTAAATGTCGAAAGTATCGCTAATTCGCTTATCTCATCATCGAAGGTGCAGGAACTCACCTGTTAGTGGACGATTACCTATCACAATGAGATACTTGTCACCCTATCCAAAACGGAACGAGTAACTGCACGGAGCATTTGATATGTCGAAGGTCGAGTTCTATTCACCCGATGAGCGAACGCCGATTCATGTGAACAGATTGGTGCCGATGGCCCATGTCGCGGATGTGGACGCGGCCGCGGCGTTTTACACCATGCTTGGCTTTACCATCGAAAGCCAATACAAGAGGCCAGACGGAATCACCAATTTCGTGGGACTCATCGCTGGTACAGCGAAACTTTTTCTTGCACGAGCCAGCGGACCGATTGTGCCAAGCCAACAAGCGGTCTTGTTCTACATGTACACCGAAGACGTTCGAGCACTCCGCGAGCATTTGCTCCAACAAGGCCTAGAGGACGGCGGCATTCCTCCCGGATTCCGCAAGTTAGGTTCTGAGGGATATATGCCTGAACGAAATGCCGTGTATGCGATTTGCCATCCTTTTTACATGCCTGCAGGGGAACTGCGGGTCCAGGATCTGGACGGCTACACCCTGTTGATTGGGCAAACCAGTTGATTGGGCAGCTCGACTGAGGGGAAACCGCTCGATCGTTTACATGCTCGTCGCAAATCGCATGTAGTTAAAGTGACGGTAGATTTCGCTTTGCTCGAGCAATTGTTGATGTGTCCCAGTGGCAACGACTCGTCCATCCTTAAAGACCAAGATCTGGTCGGCACGGCGCAAGGTACTGAGTCTTTCGGGCAGGACTACGAGGATTGTATTGAGAGAACGCAACACCTCTAAAGCGTGCACGGAGTCTTGCTCCTCCTGAACCGAAACCCGCAGTCGAGGCTCCTGCGCTACCACAACGGCAGGCTTCTTGATCAACGCTCGGACAATCCCTAACCGGAAAAGTTGATCGGGTGGCAATCGCTCGTCATTGCTTGATAAAACGGTACCCAAGCCATCCGACAGGTTCAGAATCGCCTCAGAAACATTAGCGCGGCGAGCCAACTCCAACACATCGATCGTCGCATCCTTAGGTTTTCCTGCCCAGAGATTCTCTTCAAGAGAACCGTCGATAATCGGTCCACGCTCGTTCACTAAAAGTGTCTGCCGGCGAATGGAGATCGGGTCCAGATCGATCAAGTTTTGGTTATCGATCAAGATGCGACCGCTTGCAGGCAACCCGAATCCGAGAATCATCTCCCCGATCGCTTGCCCTGCCGACGCGTCCAAGGAGACGATGGCAGTTAGTTTGCCAGGCTTTAGTTCGATACTCACATCCTCAAGAATCTTTGACCGGTCCGTATCGCGGAAGCTGACATTCTCGAATCGAATCTGGTTAGCGATACTCGCGTCGATCGGGGCCCCGGCCCCACCCAAACGCATCGGAGGCACCGATAGATACGATGCAATCGCCTTGGCGGCTTGAACCGCATTGCTCCTCTTGCGAAGCGATCTTCGGATTCGAAAGATGCCATTGACCGAAACGATCACACACCCCACTAGCACAAAGACTTCTCCCACCCCAAGTGCAGAATTTGGTTCCAGCACGCGTACCGAGATGACAAACAGTAAGAATGCACCCAGCAAAATGGTTGCCGAAAGGAGCCATGGTGAGCGAATACCTCCTTCGTCTCCAAGCTTGCCATGCGCGTTATTGAACGCATCGACTTGCCGATCGAATATTTGACGCGCATCGATGCGAGAGTCGACAGACTCCAGTAATGGGGAGGATTCGCACAAGTAAACCAACTGCTCGTGAGCATGCCGCCGGCGTTCCAGAAAAACGGGGCGTTGCTTTCGATTGGCAGCATCCAAGGATGAATAAAGCCCCCACAAAATGACGAGCGCTAAGATGCACAGCAGCGTCAACCATGGTTGAATGAGGCATGCGAGTGCAACGCACAAAAGGATTTGCAAAAGATTGCGAGGGAAGACTCGATACCAATCGGTCAGCGACTCGCGAACGCGCGGGAGATCGGTTTGAATCAAGTCTCGCAATATTCGACGTTGCCCCGATATCCCTTGATCCATCGATAACGCCCGCGATTGATCGAAAAGGCGTTGCAGAAGATTCGACGTCCAATATAAGGATGCTTGCAAGGAAGAGGCCCGAGCCCTGTGGTAGGCCAACCGCTCCAGAGCGAAAACCCCGCCAATCAAGACAATCAGCGCCAACGCGCATCGCAACGTGCTTCCTTGGCTGGGAAGCCAATCGGTGGATAGCCGAATCCAGTTCCCCAGCGTCAGGACACTTGGGAGTTCACGCATGGAGATGCTCTCGCCTGTAGCTAGTGGCGCGATTGCGGGCGAGAAGAGGAGCTCAATCCACCAGCCAAAAAGAGCCAGCAACAGCGGTAATCCAAGGGCCGAGAAAGCGCCGAGCCCGATCGCAATCCAACGGCTAGTGGGCACGGCCTGGCCTTCAGCAAGCTTTTTCCAGACGACCTGCATGGTTTGCTCATCTCGTTCGTGTTGACCGGTTGCGTGTTTGCTCAAGCCGCGAAGGGCTGAATCCTGTTACGCCTTCTACTATAGTTGCAACCTCGGACTCGTTGGTAGCCTACCCATCAGCCGCAACGCGCTAGC
>JALOQZ010000380.1 GCA_025459245.1 Pirellula sp. | reverse complement strand
GAGCTCTTTTCGATTTCGGCCTCCATTCGGCGGACTCCCTCCTCAGGGAGCCTCCCTTCGATCTGAGTTTCTAAGACGACTCGTTTGGCGATCCCCTTCACGGCCTCCGCGTAGCGTTTGTTTTCGATCGCAGCGTCGATGATGGGGCCCAATTGTTCGATAGCCGTTTTCGGTAGTCCTTTGCGAATGGCGTCTTCCACTTTGTTCCAACCTTCTGAATCAGGACTTTTGGGTGATTGAAAGGCCACGACGTTTCCGACTCCCAGCATCGAGCCCAAGCAAACGAGTGCGCAAGCTGACGCTACAGCTAGCAATTTCAAGGACTTCCACGATTTCATCTTTATCAACTCCAACCGATGAGTAGGGGGGACCCCGTGCCGGCCCTTCCGAGCGAGCCGCCTGAATCAAAGTTACCAGAAATACGCTCGAGCGCGTTCCTTCTTAGCCACCGGGATCCGAAATTGAAAGGAAACCAGAGACTACGACGACTTAGACTCTTTGCGCGAACGAACCGTTCCCAAAAATGCTCGGATCGCAAAGGGAGACTTTCAATCTTACCTCGCTCCCCCAAACCTCCGAGAGTGTGGCAATTCAAGCTTCCGGTTGCTCGGTTGCCGGTGTTCAGATTTCGTTTTTTTGTTCAAATACGAACCCAGCGTCGATACGGAATCTCATCCGTGTTGGTCGCACCTATCCATCACCCAATCGCTTGCTCACAATGAACGCTGAAACGCACGAAATCCCCAATCGTTTCGATTTCACCACCGCTTGTACCGAGATCTATCAATCTTGGCAGGCCAACGGCTGCTTCAACGCCCAAGTCGATCCCAACAAGAAGCCCTTTACGATCGTCATTCCTCCACCCAACGTGACCGGCGCGTTGCATTTAGGACATGCTCTAAATAACACGTTGCAAGACATTCAGATTCGTATGCACAGAATGAAGGGCTACGAAGCTCTCTGGATGCCGGGAACCGACCACGCCGGGATTGCAACGCAAGCCGTCGTCGAAAAACGCCTCAAGGAACTGGAAAACAAAACGCGCCATGATTTAGGTCGAGAAAAGCTTGTCGAGCGAATTTGGCAATGGAAGGACCAATACGAGGCTCGCATTCTCGGTCAATTGAAGCGATTGGGATGCTCGTGCGATTGGCGGCGCACCCGCTTTACTCTCGACGATCAGTGCGCCCGGGCCGTTCGCTCGACGTTCTACGATCTCTTCGCGAAAGGGTTGATCTACCGCGGAAAGCGGCTGGTGAACTGGGATACATACCTGCAAACAGCAGTGAGCGACGATGAGGTCAAACCGGAGACCGTCCAAGGACACTTTTGGCATCTCCAGTATCCTGTCATCGATCCTCAGCCAGGTGAACCAACCCATGTCGCCATTGCGACCACTCGACCGGAAACGATGCTTGGGGATACCGCGGTAGCTGTTCATCCCAATCCGCGAGAAGCCATGGAGCGAGTGGAAGCAGCGCTTCGCGAGAAGCTGGCGGAAGCTTCTGCCAAAGATAAACCAGCAATCGAAGCACAACTGGAGGAGCTTGAGTCTCGAAAAGCGACAGTCCTTCCGACTCTGGAAAAGTTGGCGGCAATGGCGAGCGATGGCCGGCAAGTCATGCTGCCCTTGGTCAACCGACCTATCCCGATCGTGGCGGACGTTTGGGCGAAACCGGAGCTTGGAAGCGGCTGCGTTAAAATCACTCCCGCGCACGATCCAAACGACTACGACGTAGCCATGCGCTGCGCGCTGCCGATGCTCAACATCATGAACTCGGACGGGACGGTCAACGAAAATGGCGGCTCGTTCGCAGGTCTCCGGATGTCGAAGGCTCGCGAAAAAGTTGTTGAACAACTCGATGCACTTGGTTTACTTTTAAAGGTAGAAGACCGCGAGATCGAGTTAAAGCACAGCGACCGGAGCAAGACTCCGATCGAGCCTTGGTTGGCAGACCAATGGTTTGTGAAAATGGATCGCCTCGCTCAATCCGCGATGGACGCTGTGTCTGATGGTCGAGTGAAGATCTACCCACCGCGATACGCCAATGGTTACCTTGATTGGCTTGGTGAGAAAAGGGATTGGCCGGTAGGTCGTCAACTCTGGTGGGGGCATCAAATCCCAATTTGGAGCAAGTCGTTCGAATCGCATGAACAAGCGGCTTCGCTGAAGTTTCAAGTGGAAGCAATGCCTGAGCGAGCCGCGGGGCTTTTGGTTGCGCATATCGAAGAGCCTGCAACCTTGCACGTCTGTGTGAAAAACGAAGAACGCGGACTCGAAGTCAAACTGGAGTCGCTCGGTCTCGTTCGCCAGGACGATGTTTTGGATACGTGGTTCTCATCTGCACTCTGGCCTCACTCCACGTTGGGTTGGCCAGAACAAACACCCGAGTTGCAGTACTTCTACCCCACGTCAACGCTAATCACGTCTCGCGATATTATCACCCTATGGGTCGCGCGCATGGTTTTGATGGGGCTTAATAACATTGGCGACGTTCCGTTCCGAGAGGTCTTTATCCACCCCAAGATCCTGGACGGCTACGGAGAGACGATGTCGAAGAGCAAGGGGAACGGCGTCGACCCAATCGATGTGATCGATAAGTTCGGCCCCGATGCACTCCGATTTGGTCTGGCTTGGCTCTGCACAGAGACGCAAGACGTTCGCATGCCGGTGCAGTACGAATGCCCACACTGCGAGGCGAAAGTGAATCAAACCAAGGAGAATCGCCAAAGCCCAACGGTCGCTTGCGATAAATGCAAGAAGCTTTTCTCCACGCAGTGGGCCGAGAAGGAATCGGACAAAGCGCATCCGAAGGCGCCGGTAGTCAGCGAACGATTCGAAGTGGCGAGAAACTTCGTCAACAAACTTTGGAACGCGTCGCGATTCGTCATGATGAATCTTGACGGTTACGAATTCGCACCGATCGACAACTCCGATCTCGCTCTGGAAGACCAATGGATCTTGTCGAGGCTAGCGACGGTAACGAAGCAAGCGGAAGACGACATTCTCCACTATCGATATGCGGACGCGGCGCGCTGTGTGTACGATTTTGCTTGGGACCATTTCTGTTCCCTTTACGTCGAAATGGCCAAACCACGATTGCAAGATCCGACAATGCGAGCCCAAGTCCAACGAGTCTTGGCGCACGTTTTGGATCGGATGCTGCGACTCCTCCATCCTATCACTCCATTCGTAACCGAAGCGATCTGGCAGCAGCTTGCCAAGATCACGAACAAACGAGACCTAATCACGGGGGAAGCCGCGAGCCAGTGGATCGTCAAAGCGACTTGGCCGGCTGTGGATGATTCCTTCATTCGACCAGAAGTAGAAAAACAGTTCTCTCATTTCGTTCAGTTGATCGGTGCCGTTCGCGAGATCCGCTCTCGTCAGAATATTGCCCCTAAGGACCGAGTTGGATTTTCGGTTCGTTGCAGTCGAGAAACCGAACAGCTGCTTGCGCCAATGTCACGATTCCTCGAGTCGATGGCGAGCGCATACGCGGTCCAG
>JALOQZ010000094.1 GCA_025459245.1 Pirellula sp. | reverse complement strand
AGCCAAGTCGCCTCCAGTCGCGACCGCTGCGTTCAAGAGCTCGTGCTCCAGCTGATCATCGATTCTCATCAGGACGCAGTCGTACTCCAATTTCACCTCAGAGTCTTCCATCATCGCTTCGATCTCTTTCCGTTGATCGCGGATGGTTGGCGGGGTGGATGGTGCGGCGGAATTCAGTTTCGGTTCTGTCGAACCCTCCGAGTAGAGCTCGGGGGAAGTAGACGACTTGGTAATCGTCTCCGAGAAGCTCGTAATGTGCTTCCAACCCATATGGGTAACGGCTGTTTGGCGGGCTGATTGCCGCGCGGTTTGCATCACCAGTTGCTGGGCCAAAACGTGGACGGCGTAGAATGCAAGCAACAGCGAAACCAAGAGCGCCATGCCTAAAAAGAAAAGGCTTTTGCGCTCGAGTGACCAGCTGCCAAAAATCCACTTAGTTACTGCGCTGATCATTCGCCTGAAAATAGAGGAAAGACTGAATCATCGTTAAAGGGTGATTTTACAACGTCACTTCAATTGAAATCAGGGTATCCGGGCAATTCTTTACAGATTCGGATACTGGATGAGCCGACCACCTCCCTTACGCATTCGAAACAGTTTCGCCAGGTGGCATATTTTCTTGCTGCAGGGTTTTCGGACAAGTACGATGAAGTGGTTGGTATGCGTTATAGCGATTCGTTCGCGCAGAGACTGTTTTGATTTTCAAGTTCGCTAACGAGGAGTTTGGTTTCGATGTCCAAGCCGTTTACATACTGGATTCGACTTGCATTGGTCGCGACTTTGTGCACCTTCACCACATTTTCTCCGGCTCTTGCGGGGAGATGGATCGACCGGTTGCTGCATCGAGATTGCAAGCCTGAGTGCTGCACAACTCCCGTCTGCGGCGAGCTCGTCGTACCCGCTTGCGAGCCAACTGTCGTTTGCGATTGCCCCCCGGCAGAAATCAAATCTGCCCCTCATGCTGCGGAGGCTGATACACATGCTGAGGCGCCCAAATCGGAGCCCCATGCGGCCGAGTCGACACCAGCCCCGACGCCATTAGCTGAGCATCCTAAAGCGGAATTGCCTCCCGCCGAGCCCCCCAAAGCGGATCCACCCAAAGTTGAACCGGTAGTTGAACCGGCTCCTCCGGCGACACCGGCCGTGCCCCCTGTCGTCGAGGCACCTGCTCCTGTCGTCGAGGCACCTGCTGTTCAACCACCTGTCGTTGAAACTCCCGCAGTTCAGCCACCCGCAGCGGAAGCCCCTGTTACGTTGCCACCTGCAACAGAAACTCCCGCTGTGCAGCCACCAGCTGAGCTCCCTGTTGTAGAACCACCTGTCGTTACACCCGCGGAAGTTACTCCAGCGGAACCTGTGATCCCGCCTAAAGCAGAAGGTGAAAAGCCTGCTGATCCTCTAGGGGACATATTCGGAGAGCCAGCCAAGCCCGCCACTGAACCTCCTAAAGCAGAGGCACCCAAATCCGAGGCGCCTGCGGTAGAAAATCCCAAAACGGAAGCCCCAAAGACGGTTGATCCTCTCGAAGACATCTTCGGGGATCCTGCCAAGCCAGCCGATGCACCTAAGAAAACAGATTCGACCAAACCAGCTGATCCTCTAGAAGACATCTTCGGCAGCCCAGCACCCGCGGACTCCAAGCCCGCTGAGGTCAAGCCAGTCGAACTGCCATCCGCAGATGCAACACCTGTTGAATCAAAACCAGCAGATGCGCCGAAGACGGAGCCAGCTAAACCAGCAACTGAACCTTCACTAGATGACATCTTTGGCAAGCCGACATCGACCAATGCGGACCCGCTGTTTGATAGTTTGTTCGGGCCTAAGGACACCAAACCTGCGGGCGCATCGCCTGCGCCAACGATCAAGGGTCAAGATACCGAACTACCGAAGTCGACCCCTCCCGCTCCTCCCGCCAAGAGCAAGGACGAGTTGGACAAGCTTTTCGGGATCGGAAGCTTCACCCCTCCTTCGCAGTTCCGTGGTGCTGAGTACAAGACTTGGGTGGATAACACCGGCACCTACACCGTTAACGGACGTCTTTCGATGATCTACAGCGACAAAGTAAAGATCTTGAAAGAGAATGGCAAAACGACGACGGTGCCACTGAGTCGCTTGAGCGATCGGGATTTCGCTTACGTTCAGTGGGTTGCATCCAGCCTCACCGTGGATTCAGCCGCCAAATTGGTCAAGAAGAACGACGAGCCGGTTTCAGCCGACAGTGTTCGCTAATGAGTTGATCCGCGGAATGATGTTTTAAAGTGCCAAGCCCAAAAGAGCTTGGCATTTTCTTTGGATGGGAAGGCCCATGAGGGCGCGGAGTACAAAAAAGGGCCTGCTCCGTTGCTGCTTTCTGTTGAATTGAACGCTTCCTTAGAGTGCTGCTATCAGCGCGACGATTCGGTAAGACATTGCGCCAAACATGGCCCCGCATGGGACCGTGCACACCCAAGCCATTACGACTTCGATTAGCTTCCAATTTCGCAAACGCTGGTTCGCAATTCCAATCCCGGTGAGCGAACCTACACTCACATGCGTCGTGCTTACAGGCAGACTATGGTAACTCGCGGTTGTGACCAAGCAGGCCGTTGCGAGACTGGCGACCAAGCCGTCGTTGACTTCCATGTCGGTCAATTTCTTACCCAGCGTCTCGGTCACATTTTTCGAGTCAATCAATCCGCCTGCGGCCATGGCTATGGCTACGAGTAAGGTCGCAGACGACGATGTGGATTCCGGGATGACCATGAATAGAGCCGCCATCTTCGGAGCATCGTTCAGTCCGCGGGCAAAGCTCGCGGCACCGGCGCTCAGGAAATGAAGCCCGTCCGTCCAACGACTGCGAGGCGCATTAAGCCAACCAAGCCGACGCAGCACCGAGCAAGCAACGAATCCGATCGCGGCTGCTACCAACGGACTGACGAGAAGAGGGAACAAAAAGTTTCGAGCTAACGGCAGCCAGTTCACCTGCGACGGGGCGGCTGCAAGCCCAGCGCCAGCGAGCGCCCCAACCAAAGCATGTGTCGTCGATACGGGGAAGCCGAAGCGCGTCGCCAGAAAACTGGTCGCCGCCCCTCCCATGGCAACAGCGCACGCAAACGCAGGCAATTTCACGAAGTCGTCCGGCACCACTCCTTTTCCGCTGAACTGCGTCAAAAGCCCTTGGGCGAAGTAGATTGCGGCTAGGCACCCCAAAAAAGTCGTAGCGGTCCCCCAAAACAAAGCGGTCCGTCTTGATGTCAGTCCACTTCCGTAGAGCGAAGCTACCCCTTTCGGGTTCGCATTGGCGCCGTTGGTGAACGCGACAATCAGAACTGCGATTACCAGCAAATCATTCCACATTTATCGCGATGGGATTGGAAATGCTTGAGGTTCCTTCGTTTCGGCAGGCAGCTCGCTGAGGCTCGCATATTCCTTCCAAGATCCTTCGTAGAGTCGCACGTTCGGGTAACCCGCGACATAACGAAGATAGAAGCGAAGCAGGCTACCTTCGCGAGAGGTGCCGCAATAGACCACAATGTTCTTATCCGGTGTTAAGCCAGCGTGAACCAGTTGTTCTTTGACAGAACTTAATGCTCGAAATTGATGGGTGTTGGAGTCCTCCATAAGCCGGGCCCAATGAAACGAAACCGCCCCGGGGATATGTCCTTTCCGAACCCAGATGTCGTCATCCCCCAGATACTCGTTTTTAGGTCGCGCGTCGACCAGGATGGTGTTGGGCTCCATCTTTGCTTTCAACAGCTCCGGCAATGAGATGCCAATCGATTTCGCGCGGTTTGAACCCAATCGCCCTGGAGGGTTCCCAAAGTATTCTTGCGTGGTAGGCAATCCACGTTTCGTCCAACCTGCCAGTCCACCGTCGACGATTCGAAGATCCTCGATACCGAACTTCTCAAGGACATAAGCAACCATCGTGGCGCTCAGAATCTCATCGTTAGGCAATCGATCTCCTGTCGCGTAAAGAATGTGCGTCTTGCCCGTCTGAACCCCTGCGCGTTGCAAGAGGGCAATCGTCAAATCATCCGGAAGATATTGCACAGGTACTCCAGAGTCTGTACCTCGCAAGGTGTCGAAATTTAGATGATGCGCTCGAGGTAAATGGCCTCGAAAGTAGTCCTTATAGCCTCCTCGCGTATCGATCACGACGGGTTTGTTGTTATCGCTGGATTCCGTGATCAAGCGATTCGCTTCCTCTGGCGAAATGACTTGAATCTCAGCGAAGACGCAAGCTCCATCAACAAAACCGAGCAAAGCAAGAAACGCGACAAAGCTGATTCGCATCATGGTGACTCAACTGGTAAAAGCGTATGAAGAAAGCCCGTGCTAGGCCAAGCGGTGTCGCAACTCTAGTGTTTTCAAACGATCGTTTGAATGTAGACTCGCTCAGTTCCCTAGTCAACTAGGCAAGGCTCGCTCAGGAATCGATCACTTCTTATCGTTTCGCTTATCTTGTTGTTTAGCGCGATTCCATTTCGTCTGCGACTCGGTGACTTCTTTGGCGGCGGCCGATGTCCGTTTCCTGGCTAACAAGACGGATGCTTCGGATTCTTTCACATTCTTCTGGATCTCCCCAAGCTCCTTTTTCAGCTTGGCGACCGCCGGATCCTTTGCGACTTTGTCCTGATCAATCTTTTTTCTCGCTGACTCTAAGGCCTCCAGTGCAGCGTTCAATTCATTCTGAGTTTTGGCGCATGAGGGGTCTGCAGCGATCGCCGCAATCTCCAGATCATTTGGTTTCGAGATCGTCTTTGACCATTGCTCATTCATTTTGTCGCGATCCATATCGCTCAATTCGGGGTCTTCCTGAGCTGCATCGCGAGCGATCTTGGCTTTCTCTGCGTCTGCTTGAGCCTGCTTCCACTCCACCTTGAGCTTCAGGGCCTCTAGAACGGGTTTGCTTTGCGATTGGAGTCGTTCGCGGATGGCCTCGGATTTATCGAAGAGCGAAGGCAATCCCATTTTCTCGCCAAGCTTCTTTTCTGCTTCTGACTCCGCATTTCTCAATGCCTGCTTCACTTCAATTAGTCGATTTTGTTGAGAAGCAAGCCCTCGGATGGCATCGCGAAGCGTTCGCTGGGTGTCGGTTAGTTTCTTCTTGGCTGCCGATAATTCTTGTTCCGCTTCTTTGACTTTCCGGTTGTCTCGCTGTTCTTGTTTCTGTTTGCTCTGAGCTTGAGCGTTCTCAAACGGCTTGATCGCTATGAATGCGATGAAGAACAAAAGCAGGAGTGAAAAGCGTTGCGCCATGATTCTGGATCCCAAGTATTGGCCTCGAAGTCTTCAGAGACAAACTCAATCTATCCCAGAGCCTATCCGAAAACCATCGGAAACCGCGGCTAGCGCCAGATCGGATAATTGTTTTTGGATAGCCCTCAGCTTAGTCCCCGCTCACAAGCTTTTGTCACGCCGTTGCCAATCTAGAAAAGGATCCGCGGATTGGCCGGTTTCGATGCAATCGCACACTTGTTCGGCTAGCAACGGGGCCATGAGTGATCCTTTAGATCCGAGACCGTTTAGAGTGTACGCGTTGGATACCCATCGATGGCGTCCGATGAGGGGGTGGCGATCATAGGAGGCTGGACGCACTGCTGCTCGATGCTGTTCCAAATTCCAGCGATCGATTCCGATCGTTGGAAACATGTTGTTTAAACGTTCGAGCAAGATTTGGCGATTGTTCGCCGCAAACTCCTCTCCATCCACTTGTCCGTTCAAGTGATGGCGATCGTAAGTCGCTCCTACTAGGTGTTTGCCATTCGTTGGGACTATCCAAGCGTCGGAGTGTACGACATGCGTGCGGGCCAAGCTCGGCAAGTCCGCGTAAATAGCAGTCGCCTCGCCTTCCAACCTCAAAGTGAGAATGTCTCCTCGAGCTGGATGAAGGGGTAAGCTGGAGAACCATTCATTCGACCTGGCGTCAAACCCTTGGCAAAACACGATCGCATCGGGGCGAATCGATCGTGTAGCAATCTCTAATTCGAAAGGGTAGCTCCCTGCTTGGTCTGGTAAGGGGAGTTGCTCTGCGATATTGACTTCCGTTGCGAAAAACTCGCCTTGCTTTTGAAAAAACTTACGGGTGCTATGCAAATAGGTTGTTGTGTCCAGTCGAGCCGCGGGCTCCATTCGGCAACCGCCAAAGGGTGCATGAAAACCGCTTAGCTCATCGGGCGAACAGAGAGAAATTTGTGGCCGAACTTTGTGTTCAAGCTCGGTTCGCGGTTGCGACCAACGTTCTATGGCTCGCTCCCGTTCCTGGGATGAACCAAATAGTCGAATCGCAGGCTGCAAATACCAGAAGGAGCTTTCCGTCCGAGTTTCAATATCGGTGTAGTGCTTGGTTGCGAACTCGAAGAAGTAGTCCCATCGCCAAGTGGCGGCACTGCGCGACCCGGTGATGGGGGTCACCAATCCAGCAGCGACATGCGAGGAACTTTGCAAATCGACTCGGTCGACAATCGTGAGAGACCAACCGCGACGATGTGCGGCCCAAGCCATCGCGGCTCCGGCGAGTCCGCATCCGACAACGAGCAACCTCACGTGATCAGTACCCTTCCCCCTCCGTGTAACTCTTTTTCAGAGCTGCCTCTTCTGCCTTGTATTTGGCCCGCAGGTTGAGGACCTCGACGCTTAGAGAAAAGAGCATGGCAAAGTAAACATAGCCTTTGCTGACGTGGGTACCACAGCCATCGGCAACCAGCATCGCTCCGATCATCACCAAGAAGGCAACGGCCAGCATCTTGACGGTCGGGTTCTTTTCTACGAACTCAGCGACGCTATTGGCAAAGAGCATCATGATCAAGACTGAGAGGAGGACAGCTGAGATCATTACCCAAAGCTGGTCGGCCATTCCCACGGCGGTGATGACCGAGTCGAGGGAGAAGACCAAATCCAAAACCATGACTTGAATCAAAACCGATGAATAGCTTGGGGGGGCGGCGGTTGTGTGGGATTCATGATGTCCGCCAACGAGATGGTGAATTTCCTTGACACTTTTCCAGAGCAGGAATAGGCCACCTGCGATGAGGATCAAATCCTTGACCGAAACACCATTGATCTCTTCGTTTTCCTGTAGCCACAACCTAGCTCCTTCCCAAAGTGGTAGGGAGTCCAAGGTGAAAAACGGATCTTTCAGCTTGAGAATGAGGAAAAGAAACGCGAGGAGTCCGATGCGCATTCCCATGGCCAGAGCGAGGCCGATCAGTCTGGCTGACTTTTGTTGTTCTTTGGGGAGCCTGCTCGAGAGGACCGAGAGGAATACCAGATTGTCGATCCCGAGAACGATTTCCATCGCGGAAAGTGCAATGAGTGCGATGATGTTTCCAGTTAAGCTACCATCGGAGGTCACTCCAGCTGCGAGCAGGAAAGGGTCTGGGATATTTGGTATAAGTGATGTCATAGTCCGATAGAGGTGGATAAAACCGAGCGAGTAGGCGCGTGATTTTTGCTAATTGCGTATGCGCGCGGTTATCATAGCAAAAAGGCGACCCCGCAGATTCTTAGTCCCTGCAAAACCTCGTGGTGTTCCATTGATACCTTTTCGGATGAATTGCCCAAGTTGCCAGAGCCGAATCGTGGTTCGCCAACCTCATTTGCTGGGCCAAACGCTGCCATGCCCCCGTTGCAAAAATCCGATCGCAGTTCCAACGCAACGTCCCGATGAGGTGTCGTCGAAAACGCCGCCCCCCCCAACTTTGGACTCTACCGCCATCACCAAAGAGGACTACGGAGACTGGGATGAGGTTTTGGCAAACATTCCCCCGAACCCGCTTGACGAACAGTTAGGCAACGTCGCTTGGGATCAGCTCCCGACGGATTGGGAAACCAATAGCAGCTCTGTTGGGATTGCTGATAGTTCGGATAAGGTCGATTTTCCCAGTCAAGGCAACGCTTTTATTCCCTTGCCTAGCAATGCTCCGCTCCCCAGTGCCGATCGCGAATGGGAAAGCCGAGACCTTGCCAAAAGACGGCAAGTCCTGTTGGTCGCGACTTTGGGGATCGTCAGCTCCATCGTTGCCGGCTTCGCATTCTGGGGGTTCCTCCAGATGATGAAATCCGGGACGAAGGTCGCTCAAAACCCTGTCGTCAACGTTGAAGATACGCGACCCAAGGAGGCTATCGATTCTGCGGATTCAAAACAGGTGGATCCTCCGCCAGCCATAACGCCGCCGATCGGCTCCAACAGCGAGGAAACTTCGGCCGATCCTCCCGCTGCGAGCATGCCAGAAAAGACGAATGAACCCAATGCTTCTACTCCCACAGAACCGATTCGATCGGACGGGCAAAATGCTACGGGGACGTCGAACACGAAACCGACGGACTCCTTGTTGAATCCTGGAGATGGCCTAACGGATTTTCTACGCAACCCTGCACCAGGAAAGGAGCCGACGTCAACTCAAGAGCAGCCTCCTGTCGCGGAGCAAGAGAAGGAGCTAACCGATCGAGAGAAAGAAACGACGGAGAAGTTACCCGATATTTTCGGCCCCGCTGGATTTGGTCCCTTGTTGGGGCCTTCCTCGGGTATGACCGATGGCGCCTTTGGTAGAACCGCCCGATTGAACGAGCTGGATATCGAAAAGCTTGACGAACCGGTGTCGATCTTAACCTTCCCCGATCCTCAGCCGATCCCGGCTTGGGCTGAGAGAGCAGGTTCAATCAAAATCGGACGGATCAAGGCGACGGATCTTTCTTTAGTTAAGTGCATCGAGTTGTTCGGTAGAATGACGGGAATTGGCATTACGCTTGATTGGCCCTCAATTCGCGCTGCAGGGATGGATGAGCAACCTGCGGTTTCGTTTGACACGGAAGACAAGACATTGGAGGCTTTGTTTCAATCGATTTTGGCAGAAAAGAAGCTTGCTATCGAATGGTCGCCCGATGGATTGCCGATCGTTAGGCCTTCAGCAATTCGCGAGAATGCCGTCGGGCAAGGTCGCTGGAAAGTGGATGGCATCGTTCCTTCAGGTAAGGAAAAAGAGTTTTTTCAATTGCTTATTTCCCTGTGGGAGATCGAATCGACATGTAGTGTCGAACAAGATGAATTGATTTGGCTTGATGCCTCCAATCCTCTTCAAAAGGCATCGCTCTGGACTACCTTGCAATTGCTGGCGAGACTCCAATCGAAGCCCGATCTCGTTTGGCCGGAGCAATCCGATGCGCCGAAGCTGCTTTTTGATCCAGCGGAATGGAAGGCCAGCCTTGGGATTCAAAGTCGGACGGTCGCGAGCCATGTTTTGATTCCAGAGATTCGATCTGTCTCCGAGATTATGCAGATTGCTGCCGATGAGACAAAAACAAGATTGCTAGTCGATTGGCAAGCGGTTTGGCAGCACGGGTTGGTGCCAGGGCAAATGGACATATCCATTGTGCGGAATCGTACCTTTCCTCAGATCATGAAGAAGTTTTTGGATAACCATTCACTCGAGCTTGTCGTAATTGGACGGGACAGCGTGATGCTGACCACCCCGGAGGCTCGCAAGCTTCGGTCGTGCGTTGTTCCGCTCAAGATTCCGAACGGAATGGAATTGGCTGATTTCAAGAGGCTTCTTTATCAACTCGCTCCGAGCAACCCGGAGGGACGAACACGGTTCCGTGTGAGCGAAGTGCCCGGTCTAGAGGGAGTCTACCTTGCGCGAATCACGTTGCCTCAAGTCGACCAGTTGGACGATTCCGAGCTGGAAACCGCATTCGGTTGGTAGGAGCCGAAATCAACAAACCAGGTGTCTAGACCGGGAGTTATAAGCGAATCGCTAAATCTCAGCGGATTGGCTCTAATGCTCGTTGTCAAAAGTTGAGTAAGTGAATGGTAATGTACCTCTAATCTCCCTTGAATGGTGATTTTTTTGGGTGCGACAACATTATCTATAAATTCGCGTTTCGCTTAATTGTCGGTTCGGCTACTCTTGGATCACGTCCGCTGTTCTCTTCCTAGATTCTGTTTTGGCGGCGTTTCATGGAAATCAAATCGCGTTTTGTGGTTCGGGATGTGGCTTTGCTTGGCAATGTTGGGGATTGCGTGAAAGAGGTGGACTTGGTTTTGCGGGAGCTTGACCAAAGTGCAGAAAGACTCTTGGACAAGCATCCCGGTTTGGCCGACGCAGTGAATAGTTGTGCCGATTTTCTGCAGGGTTTCTTGCATCAAGAGTGCGGAGTCGAAGTTTGCTCACAAGAGGATCCGGAATCGGAGAGCGATCGTTTAGGAAGTGCGGTTCGGCGTTTGATTTCGCTTTCTCGGGATCGAGGAGGCTCCGTCGCCCAGCATCCTGAACTGTGTCGGGCTATGAATCTTTTGGCGAAACGATTTGAATCGTTCGTTTCAGAAATTCATGCCAAGGGAATAACCCCCACCGCAATGGCTTTGGAAGAACAGATCAAAGCGGACTTGCAAAGTCTTCAGTTGCAGTTTGTGGATTCGGACACCAATACCGCGTTGCCACGACAGCGAATTGTATTGGTAGAAGACAACTCCGATGAGCGAAACTTACTGACGGCCTTTCTACAGAAAAAGGGGTGCGACGTGCGCTCGTTTGCGGATGGCGAAATTGCAGTCCAGTTCATTCTGGAACAGTTGCCTGATGCCGTCGTGCTTTTGGACATGAATCTCCCTCATTGCCATGGAGCGAAGGTGGTTGAGCTTATTCGGAGCAATCCAGCGTCCCGCCAGATCCAGATCATCGGGATGAGCGGTGCTTCACTCAACGACAATCATGTGACCCTTGGCCCGGATGGATTAGATTTTTGGCTTCGCAAGCCGTTCAACCCAAACGCTATTCTGGATGTGATCGACAGCCGGTGTCGGGCCTGATCAAGCCGGGAACTCGACCAACGAGCAATAGGTTCGGAGCAGACTGATCAAGTTCGAGAAATCGCTTGCGATCTGCCCCTTTGGGATGAAGCCCGCGACGGAGTATTCGTAGGCTTGCTGAATATCCTTCGGGTCTGTCGAGGTCGTCAAGATAAAAACGATCGACCGGCTCATGGCTGGGTCGCTGCGTAACTCTTTCAGAAACTCGATTCCGTCCATGCGTGGCATGCGAATATCGAGCATGATGATGAGTGGCGAAATCGGTTTCCTTTGATGGCGGCTGCGCAGCCAGTTCAAAGCCTCGACGCCATCGCGAGCGATTTCGATAGGGCAATCTAACTGGTTGCGCCGAAACCCTCGCATGACTGCTTCGGCCTCTAATGAATCGTCCTCCACGAGTAATACCGAAACTTCATTCAGGTTAGGCATCTTGGATTATGCGTTTCGTTTTGGCCATGTGAAGCGGAATGTTGTCCCTTGTCCTATATCGGATTCGATTGAGATTCGGCCGCCGTGAAGCTCTACCACGCGTTTCGCAATGGAAAGTCCAATCCCGCTCCCTTCGACTTCATCACGAGGTCTTAAGGTTTGAAACATCTGAAAGATCTTGGTGTGATACCGAGGATCGATCCCTGGTCCATCATCGGAGACCCTAAATTCGAAAAACTCCCCAGCATCTGTCCATGCAACCGAAATGGTACCATTTTCTCGATGGTGATGTTTAATGGCGTTCTGAATCAAATTTTGGAAAACCTGGTGCATGCCGTTGGGGTTGGCCATAAGCACAGGCAAGGGGCTTTGAATTTGGATTTGAAAACCTATTGGAATTCGGAGACTTTCTAGAATCCGATCGAGCAATTCTTGAACCTGAACAGGCTCTTCTGCCTCAAGGTTTCGTCCCGCTCTCGAGTACGAAAGGATGGAGTCCAGTAGCTTTCCCATCCGTTGAACTCTTTGCTCCAACTCGTCGAGGTACCGTCGAGAGGAAGCTGGAAGAATCTCGCCGCAATCCTCTTTGAGCCAAGCGGAAACCAGCCCAATACCGTGGAGAGGGGCCTTCAAGTCGTGGGACGCGATGTAAGCAAACTGATCGAGTTCTTCATTGCGTCTCTCTAGAATGGCGTTCGATGCCTCAAGTTTCTTTGCGACAATCTCGAGTTCTTGAGTCCGAAGCCTAACGCGTTGTTCCAGTTCTTCGTTGTAGGCTCGTTCGCGATCTCGCTGCTGCTGAAGTAACGTTGCGGCTTCTCGGTTAGCCGCGAGATCGCGCCTCAGAGTGTCTGCTGCTGAGGTTAGCTCCTTCACTACTCGACTCGCGTTTTCTGATGCCCGCTGGTCCGCTAGCCTCTTGGTCTCGAGGGAAAGGAGCTGCGCTTGGCGATCGATGATACGCTGAGACTTCTCTTCCGATGCCACGCACGAAACTTCTTGAGCAGAAGCGGTCCGCTCCAAAGAAGCCCCTATCAAGGCTCGGAAAGATTCGATCATCGTCGCGAGCTTAGAATGGGCGCCCCATCGCTGGTACCCTTGAAATGCGTATCGCCAGTAAACAGCCACCAATACAAAGTTCCCAAGCGATCTCCAAAACTCCGCAGCCCGTTCGTTGGCAAAACTCTCCCATTGGTGAAATCCAGCTTTCCCCGCTTCCTCGATCGCACGATCGTACAACCATGCCGCTTGTGGGTAATCGCGGTCTCGGCGAGCCACTTCTGCTTGGGCTAAATACAGTTTGTGCAAGTAATTCGAGGGGGATTGAACGGACCAGCACTTTAGGGTCGAAAGAATAGACTCTATCTCTTCGCTGGCATCGAGATCGGTGAAATCACTTTCGGAACGGGGCGCATCGTTTTCACGAATGACTCGGAGCAAGAGACGCGTATGGAGGGCTCGCTCGCAATGAAGCCACGCACCGTCCAAGTCCCCCATAAACAGCTTGGCCTGTGACTGCATGACATGGTAGATGACTCTCACCTGTCTGTTTCCTCGAGATTCGAGGTCGCTGAGAAAACCTTCTTCGTCCTCTCTATCGTTCATTACCCCTTGCAAGGCACCGAGGACTCGCATTCCGCCTCGCAGCAAATCGATCGCCCAACGGTTCTGACGTTTTTGGCTGAACTCCAACGCGACATCGCTGTCGCTCGAGATCTCGTCTAAAGGCCTTCCGCTGAAAAACGTGCAATAAGAGTCGTGAGCCAGCGCATACGTTGCATACTGTAAATTGCCTGACTGCTTCCCCATCTCGACCGCTTTTCGGTAATCATCAGAACATTTCGCCATGGGATGAAACCAATGCCTCGCCGAGCTCCCAAGCATGAGATGGGCCACCGATCGATCGGAATAGGATGGGTTCGCGCTGTCAATCCATTCGTCCGTGAGGTCCATGAAACGGCGGGCGTTGTCGGTTGGGTGCCCCTTGTACATCAGCAGACCGGACATCGCTGGAAAGCAATAAGCTAGCTCGGGCATAGGACCATGCTGAAGGATCGTTTTCACAACCATCGGCACGATCCATCCCCACAGAGATTGCCGAGCGCGATAGCATGGCGGACCCATAGCAATGAACACGCGAGCCGTGCTGGCCACCTCGGGATCAAGATCGATTGGTGTATGTCGTTTTGAGTGGAAATCTACCTCGTTTAGCAGGCGTGGAGTGCTCGCGATGACTTCATCGCTGGATTGCAGGTCGCTATCTTCGGGTAACGATACGCCCAATTCCTTGAGCGCTTGCCGTCCGACCTCGATGGCTTCGAGGTACATGCCCCGCATCGTGTAATGTACGACGGAGACGATCATCGCATCCGCCTTTTCCCTCGACGAAGCTGCTCGCGTTACCGCGACGTGGACGCATCGCTCTGCTTCGTGTATGTCCCCTTCCAAGTATTCGGTTTCAGCATGACTCAAATACAACCGTATCGCATCTTCATGGTGCTTGCGCCAGAATACTTCTTTGAGTCCCGACTCTCGAAGACAACTGCGAGCAGCGCGATGGTATCGAAGCGCAGACCGATAGGCGGTTGCCGTCATCGCGCTGTCCGCCGCAGCTTGATTCAGCGCAACGCAGCGAAAGACCTCGCTTTCTTCCCGCAGAAGATGGGAACCAGCGTTAATGTGTTCAGCTAGATCGCATGCAAATTCCATACGCTCCTGGTCCGTAAACTTTTGAAGCATCCTTTCGGCCAGCCTCAGTCGAGTGCGAGGAAGTTGGTTCGCTGGAATAAAGCCGTTGGCAGCCTGCTGAACTCGATCATGCCTAAATCGAAACCATCGTTTCGACGCACCCGATGCCGGCGAATGGAGTTGTCCTTGCTTCTCAAATGGAACTAGGAGTTCTGGTATGCCGCGAGCTAATAACCTCTCGCACTCCTCCTCATCCTTGTCGGTGCAGCAGGCTAGAACGCCAAGTTCGAAACAGTGCCCTAGGCAAGAAGCGGTCGACAAGAGGGACTGGAACTCTGGCCCAATTCGCTGAATCTGCTGAGTGAAAATTTCGAGGATATCAAAGGGTAATGAGGAGGTGGCTTCTTTCGCTTCGTCGCCAACTTCAGCGATAAAATCGAGTGGTTTTCGAGACTGAGATACCAAATGAACAAGCTGCGTTGCAAAAAGGGCATTCCCCCCCGATCTGGTGAGAATAGCTTGCCCGATGGCTTCAGCGGTGCAGTCGCTTGGTATGACTCTTTCACGAAGCATCCGATGGATCCCGTCGATGGACAAGCTGTCCAACTTACATTGCCTTATCGCAAGGGATTGACGCTCCCAATCCCTTACCAAAGCAAGGAACGGATGGTTTGCATCGGTCTCTTCCTCTCGATAGGCCGCGATTAAGAAGAGGTATTTCAAATCCGTTCCAATTGCCAAGCTGGAGAGCAACTGCAGGGAAGCGGGATCCGCCCATTGGCAATCATCGATAAAGAGAACTAAAGGGCTCTCGGGTCGGCATACCACTTTTAGCACGCTTTGAATCAACGACGCAAAACGATGTCTCGCTTCCAGTGGGCCGATCGCTTCCAGCGGTGGCTGATTTCCCAACAGAGGTGAGAATTCGGGAACCAAGTGAATAAGCAACGCTCCGTGATCTTGCACGGCTTCGCGAATCTGCTTAACCCAGGCGATCTTCTCCGCGTCGTTCGCTCGCAAGATAGTAGTGCACAGCTGTTGCAATACTTGACGCAACGCAACATAGGGGACATCCAGATCGAACTGATTGAACTTCCCTTCGAGCACCAAACAATTCGATTCGCTAGCGGGGATACGAATCGCATTGGCAAGCGATGTTTTCCCTGCTCCGGAAACACCCGGCAGGATCGCAATCTCTGCCAGGCCATCGCACGCGTTTCCTAATCCCTCGAGGAGCTGCGCAAGTTGATTCTCTCGATTGTACAATCCCAATCGATCGGCCAATTCTCTCGCAGCTTCGCCAAACTCCTTACGAACCTTCGACACCTCCATGCTAAACGCCTCTCGCTAATGCGATTCCGATCCCGCAGATTCCACGGTTACGGCAAAAACGAGAGGGGTCGAAAAGTCATCCCCCTTCGCCAACTCAATACTCTTAACCTCTTTCGAGGAATCGATCGGAACGCGGAGGTACCGGACTTGTTTACCGCTGGCATCCAACGCAAACTTCGATTCCGGCACATCGATCCTTTCCTGGTAATTGGCAATATGCTTTCCATTGATGAGAGGATGCTCTGACCTCGTACCATCGACAAATTGAACGCGCACCACCAAGCTGGTCGACTCGTTCTTATTGAGTGGGAATCCAAATGTAGAAAC
>JALOQZ010000093.1 GCA_025459245.1 Pirellula sp. | reverse complement strand
ATCCCAATGAACCGAAACCATCCGACCTACGAGGTTCTGGAAAAGTTGGAGCGATCGCTTCCTGTTTTGGCGAGCAAGCCGACTCACTTTGTTTGGGGCATGAAAGATTGGTGCTTTGTACCGAGCTGCATGGAGCGACTGCAAAAGTCGTTTCCAAACGCGTCTCGAACGGAGCTGATTGACGTCGGCCATTATGTGATGGAAGAGGCTCCCGACGAAGTGACGCAATGTCTGCGGCAGTTGATCGCCAATTAGCCCCTTCCCCTATCGGATTGTCTGCTGTGACTGTTCCGGTTAGATCTGCTAAGTTCTTGCGTCAGGCGTGGTGTTGTTGTGACGCTAACCGTATTTGAAGCGAACAAACGGTCACGAAAAATCGAAAATTTTTTGTTCGCCTGGATTTTCTTTTTGATCGAAGTCGAATACTATACCTGTGTCAGTTGCAGACGGGACTCGGGCGTGACCTGTCTGACGCTGACACAACCTTGCCCCATTGTGCTTAACTGGATTTCGGGCGTGACCAGTTAGGTGCTTTGGGGCTTTTTTTATGCACCTACCGGACGCTTTGTCGTTGCGAGTCCGGTGGTTCGTCTTCAATGCTTTGGCTTACTTTTGTTTTGCTGCGGATTGCAGGAAAGCCAATAGAGAAGCCAGTTCTGCCGTCGTCATGTTCTGCTCCATGTTGCTCGGCATGAGCGAAAGCTCACTTCGCTTTTCCTGTTCCACTTCCTCAACGGGGATCGCGATCTTCTTGCCGGTTTGATCGACCAGTGTAATGGTTGAATCGTTTCGGTCGGTGATAAGGCCTGTGTAGGTAATACCGTCCTCCATTCGAATCAAACTGACTCGGAACGCTTCGTCCACGTTGCGGTCGGGCCACAAGATGTCTTCGCAGAGACGTTCAAGTCCGCGATTTCCGATCCCTTCGAGCTGTGGGCCAACCACGTTTCCAAGAGAGCCTAATTTGTGGCACTGAGCGCACTTTTCACTAAAGACCCGCATTCCTACCTCGCGATCGGGGGACTCGCTACGTATCTCGGTCAGTTTGGTTTCGATCAGCTTGCTCTTGTCCGTACGAGCTGCGAGCGAGGTGCGAAGAGAGGCGAGTCCCTCCTGTTCCTCTTCGCTGAGCGAGTTCCACCAGCTTTCTGGCAAAGCTCCTAGTGCATCTACCGATAGAGTTCCTTGTTTGGCCCAAGCTGCGAAGCGATTCGCCGCATTGCGATACTTAGCGAGCCGGCGAACGAGTCGTGTTTGTGCGGAGGCATTCATCCGTTTCAGCATCGCTGGTGCTCGTTCGTCCCATTCGGATGTCCATCTTTGGATTGCTTCCTTATCTTTCGGAGAGGTTGGAACCGAAACCCCTTCGAACAAATCCCAAGCGTGAATCTCTGCGGCGAGGTCGGTGAGTTCTGCTGCGATTGGGGACGCTTGCAAGAGAACTGGGCGGAGAATGAGAAAGCGACCGTATGGGGAGAAACGATCCGAAGCGACTACACTTGCCATGGCTTCGTTGTTCCAGGGGGCTCCGAAGAGGCTGATCATAGTCCGCAACAGCTTCCATTCGGGTTGTTGGTGCTCCGCTTTCAGCGCTGGCTCTGTGAAGTTGCCTGCGGCGATCCACGCATAGCTATCGCCATTATCTCCGTCGACAACTTCGACGATTACTGACTTTCCAGCGAACAAGTCCGTATTCCATTGGATGCGTTTTGCGACATCGTTTCGGGGAGGATAAGCTCTCGCAACTTCCGAGTAGATTCCCAGTGCTGGATCGAAAGCTAACAACCTAGCAAAGTTCAGCTGGGAGTCTGGTTTCGAAGGCAAGCCGTTATGGCCCGCAAGCGAGAAGGTTATAGGGCCCGACGGGACGAATGGCTCCGTCGCCCAGCTTCCACGGTATGTTTCGCCAAGTGTGAAGCTACTGTACAAGAGCATCGATTCGTTGCGCTCGTTACCTTCTTTGCTGGATATCCAACCTTGTCGCGGTTCAACCCCCCAAGGTCTTCGGTCATCACCTGCGGTTGATAGAGCAACCCATTCGCGAATCGGTGTGGAGCTCCTTTCTCGGTGTTTCGATTTGAGGACTTCTTTGGCGAGAAGGTCCATCGATTGATAGGCGGCAGCGACGAGCTTTTCTGAAAGGTTTCCTTTTTGCTGTTGATGTTTGGTTGCCATCGCCACCAAACGTTCGGCGTATGAGAATGGGGAGCTGTTCGGATCCATTGCGCGCAGCAATTGCAAGTATCGGTCCATCGAATGATCGTCGACGACTTCCGCTAGTCTCTCGATCGTTTCACTGAGAATTGTGGCCTCCTCGTCGGTTCGTTCCGTGCGATTCACAATCCCTCGCTCGAGCAGGTCGATCGCCCAGGAGGTGCATTGGCTCGTTCGGCAAGCTGGCAGGACTCGAAGAAGCGATCGTAATGCGAGAGAGCTTCGCGAAACGGAAGACTCTGTTTGATTCGCTATCGCTTTCTCGATGATCTTTGGTTCGGAGTTCGCAAGAGCGAGAATAACGCGACGGAGGGCGATGGAATGCGTCTGCTTGAGAATGGGATCGTTCAGTTGATTGACCGTCTCCGATGCCTTCAGTAGATATTGCAAACCGTCTCCACTTGGAGACTCTACTGACAATTTTTGGGTCGCCGACAACCATTGCATGGCGTCGGTGGTTTGCTCGAGCGCGAGTTTTGAGAGATCGCTCCACTGCAGTCCGTTTGATGGCGATATTGTCGTTTCTGGCTGCTTTAGAATCGGTGCTTGAGAAGTCCCTGTCCAGCGTATGCGCCAGATTCGTCCACTGGTTCGATCCCGGTCAGGGTGATCGAGAGGTACTTCGTAATGCCCGATCACTTTGTTGTAGAAGTCGGCTATGTATAGATGGCCATCGGGTCCAAACACCAAGTCGACGGGGCGAAACCACGAGTCCTCGCTGGTGAGGAGATCGGGCAATTCGGAGGCTCGCGCCGTAGCACCTGCATACTGAATTTGGTTTCGATTGATGCGGCATGTCATCACATTACCGCTGAGAAACTGATCGGCCATTTCGATTGGAAACTTGGAATCCTTGGTATGAGCCAAGCCGGCGATGGCGGTACTGCCATGCAGATGCTCCATCATCGCTGGTACGAAACCGAGGCCGTCGTCGGGGCGGCCAAAGCTTGGGTTGCACCCGCCGTGAAGCAGTTGCGTAATCGGTTTGCTGTGGCAATCTGCGCTGAACCAGTTGCCAAATCGATCCTGCGTCATACCAAACGGATTGACTTGCCCCTGGCTGTAAAGCTCGATGCGACTACCGTCGGGACGGAAGCGAAATATGTTTCCCGAGTGCATGGTGACGCGATGACCATCTTTTCCGGCCACGCTCGATTGATTGTTGAAACCGTGGCAAGCGTAGATCCACCCATCCCCACCATCGCGGAGCGAGTTCACCATGCCGTGTGTATCGCGAGTCGTGTCAAAAGGACCATAGAGTATGTTTTGTTGATCGCAGGTACCGTCCCCGTCGACATCCCGAAGGTGCCAAATGTTGGGGATTGAAAAGCAGATCACGCCGTCCTCGACCGGGAGCAATCCGATGGGAATGTTCAGGTTGGTCGCGAACGGCTTCTTTGATTCGAACGTGCCGTCTCGATCGGAATCTTCAAGGACAATGATCGAATCGGACGCTTCTTCACCTTCTTTTGCGGGAAAGGGGTAGTGGTTGGTTTGCGTGACCCATAATCGTCCGCGGCGATCGAAAGCAAGATTGAGTGGTTTCGCGATCTGCGGTTCGGAGGCAATCAGCTCGACCACGAAACCCTCTGGCACGTGAAAGCCTGACAGTTCCTCTGCCGGAGTACGGTGAGGAGTGGAGCGGATAGTCAATCCAAACTCGTGAGGTGGGGTTTTGGGTTCTGCTGCAACGAAACGGTCGGCTGCGTTGAGGGGCGAAGCCGAAGCGGCAGATAGACAAAGCAGTAAACGTGCAATTGCTGTCATTGATCCGAGATGGGTTGGCGAGGAGAGAGGAAGGGGAAGGAAGATCGTTAGGCTGGGTAAGTTAGCGAAGTCGGTTCCCGAAAATTCTTTGAAGGAATCCTCTTAATTGTAACCAAAATCCAAAGAATGCCTAAAGTCGGCCCGTGTGCGTCTTGCATCCCCCTGCGGAGATTCTGTATTCACCAACAGAAGTGTCCACGATTCAAGCCCAATCAGGAAGATTGCAATGAAGCTACTAATCCAGTCCGCGGCAACAGCTTCGCTATCCCTCGCCTTCATTACCCCTGCCTATGCTCAAATGGGCGGCGGGCCCGGAAATGATCCTGCACCCGCGTTCAGCGAGCCCAAATTTACTGACCGCGTATTTGAGTCCGGGGGACCAAGGGCTCGAGAAGCTAAAAACGGCTCATTGATCTTGTCGGTCAAAATCGAGGGAAACAAGACCGTCTCCGAAAATGCCATCCTGGCGGTCATGCAATCGCGACAGGATCGAGTCTTCGATACCGAGACGTTCCAACGCGACATTGCTGCCCTCTATCGAACTGGGCTCTTCAAACGCATTGAGCCCTACTTCACCGAAGAAGGGGGCGGGGTTCATATGAAGCTCGTTGTTCAAGAACGTCCTATTATCAAATCAGTCCTCTTCACAGGTAACCAAAGCGTTGAAGATTCCGCATTGATGAAACATGCCTCGATCGCGAAGGGGGAGCCTCTTGACCCGATCGCCATCAACTCGGCGCGAAACAATCTCATCGAGTACTACCAAGACAAAGGGATGAATCAAGTCGACATCCAAGTCGTATCGGGACTGCAGCCTGGTGAACGCGACGTCGAATTCTTGATCAACGAAGGCCCCATTGAGCGGTTCAACGCAATCCGATTTACCGGAAATAAAGACTTCAGCAGCGAATTACTGAAAGCTCGAATTTCCTCCAAGGATGCGAGAGGAGGATTAACCAAGTGGATGTTCAATCGCGCATCGGATCTCAAAATTGAGAACGATCGCCAAACGCTGACCGCCTACTACCGTCGCCTCGGTTACTTCGATGCCCGTGTCGATGCTCGCAAGGAATACGATTCGACGGGCAAGTGGGTCGATTTAACCTTTGTGATTTACGAAGGGGTGCGATACAAGATCCGTTCGGTATCGATCTCCGGTACGAAGCGATATCAACCAGATGAGTTGCTACCTTACATGACCGCCAAACAAGGTGAGTTCTTTCAACTGGATAATAAATCCGCAGACGAACGGTTCATCCGCGATCTCTATGGCACACAAGGTCACTATTTTTGTGATGTCGTTGGAGAGATGGTTTATCAGCCCAACAACGAAGTGGACATCATCTACAACGTTGGCGAAGGTGATATTTATCGCATCAGCGATGTGCGAGTTCACATCGAAGGGGATTTCACCAAGGAACGGGTTGTTCTCCACCCACTCGCCAATGTGCGGCCGGGGAGCATCATCGACAGCAAGGGGGTTGAGGATGCTACACGGCGTTTGCGATTTTCTTCGATCTTCAACAACGATCCTTCGCAAGGGATCGTTCCGACCATCAAAGTGGAACCCCCAGAAAACGTCGACCTAGACAAATAGGCTCACATTGCTCTCATCTTTTCGACAAATCACAGGTCCGCATTCCCAAGCGTTCACCATGCTTCAAAACAATCTTCCTCGATCAGCGAAAAAGCTTGCCTGGCAGCGCTTGTTGCGATGGTCGATTGCTGGCCTTGTCGGTGTTTGCGGTGCATCGACCGTCTCGGCTCAAGCACCTGTTCCGGGGTACGGTACCTATCCTCCCAATGCTGGTAACTTCGGTACACCGCCTGGCTTTGACCCGAACGCGGGGGCTCCAGTTGGTTCTCCGTACCAAACACTGCCCAACGGGGTGGCAATGCCTGCACAGAACGTCGCCGGTTATCCAGCCCCTGTACCTCAGCAGACGTATCCTTCTCAACCGGTTTACGCACCAGCAGACGGAGGTAGATACAACCAGCCGCTTGCGACGCCCGGCCCGATGAATCAGCCTCTCCCACCGCTCAATCAGCCGTGGCAACTCGAACCGAATACAACTTTTCTTCAAGGAGCACCCTTTGGTTACAACCCTTCTATTCGTGATGTACCTGTGGACGTTTATGTCCAAGAAGGTCAGACCGGACGATTCTCCCTCGGAGGATCGGTAAACAGCGATTTGGGCGTCGCTGCTCAGATCATTCTCGAAGAGAGAAATTTTGATATTCGTGCTTGGCCGAACTCTAGAACGGGTTTGTTCAGCGGAGCTTTTCGCGGAGCGGGGCAAAACTTTCGTGTCGAGTTGATGCCCGGTAACAACGTCCAGAGATATACCGTGAACTGGACGGAGCCAAATCTGTTCGGCTATTCGCCGTTTAGCCTTTCGGTGGGTGGTTTTTACTTCACCCGATTCTTTGAAGATTGGTCGGAGCAACGCCTCGGCGGTCGAATTGGTCTCGGCTATGAAATTTCGCCTGATTTGTCCCTCACTACGGAGTTAACAGGACAAGATGTCAAAATCTTCGATCCGGCTGTCAATACAGTACCCGCCCTTAATCGCGTGCTCGGTAGCAACGATTTGTATACAGGCCGCGTCCGTTTAACGCATAGCACGCGAGATAGTCCGTTCTTGCCGACGGAAGGCCATTTGTTTGAGATGATTTACGATCAGAACTTTGGCGAGTTTGATTTCCCGCGTGGGCAAGTCAATTGGAGCAAATACTTTCTCGTTCGTGAACGACCCGACCGTACAGGGCGACATACCTTTACCTCAGCTGTTCGCCTCGGTTTCTCGGGATCGGATACTCCTATCTTTGAAAACTTCTTCGCAGGTGGTTACTCCACGATGCGGGGCTTTGATTTCCGGGGCGCAGGGCCGGTCGAGCAAGGTGTACAACTCGGGGGTCGATTTCAATTCCTGGGTTCGTTCGAGTACATGTTCCCTATCACGGCGGACGACATGTTGCGCATGGTTACCTTTGTCGACTATGGAACGATTGAGCAGGACATTGAACTCGATTGGGATAACTTTCGCGTTGCACCTGGGGTAGGGTTCCGTGTGGCTGTCCCAGCGCTGGGACCTGCGCCTCTCGCGTTCGACTTTGCCGTTCCTGTTGCGTACGCGGATACCGATTCGAGACAAGTCTTCTCGTTCTCGATGGGTTTAACTCGTTAGCACAATCCAGGACCGGAGAGACAGCAAGGTGTTCGGAATCGATTTGCCAGCTTATCACGGTCCTATCGACTTGTTGCTGTATCTCATTCGGAGGGAGGAACTCCCTCTGGAGGAGATCTCTCTCTCGCGCATCACGTCGCAGTATCTGGAGTATGTGTCGATTCTCCAAGAACTCGACTTGGACGAAGTGGGCGAGTTTATCGATATAACGAGCCAACTGATCGAGATGAAAGCCAAGGTAGTTCTGCCTCACGATGATGAAGAGACGCCTCAGATTCTTTCCATGCACGGCGAAAGTGCGGGGATGGAGAACCTCGTCGATCGATTGGTTCAATACAAGCGATTCCGTGACGCTGCGAGTCTGCTCGATGAACAAAGCAGGCAGTGGCAACTGCGATTTCCGCGGCTCGCAAACGATCTGCCACCAAGGCGTTTGGATGCTGCGGATATACCGATCGCGCGTGTCGAAGTTTGGGACTTGGTCAGTGCTTTCGGTCGTATTTTGAAGGCAAAGCAAAAAGCGCCCGAGCATAAACTCACGTACGACAACACGCCGATTCACGTGTATATGGAACGGATCCACGACCTCGTTCGCAACCATGGCGAAGTCGAACTGCAAAATCTATTCGACTTGGGCATGCATAAAAGCGGATTGGTCGCCATGTTTCTAGCAACCCTCGAACTAACACGGCATCACGGGCTCTTGGCAAAGCAGCAAGATGCAGATACGCCGTTGGTCTTGGTCGCGGGACCTGCATTTGAAGATGTGCTCCAAGTTGCCGCGGTCGACAACCTTCAGTTGGAGGCCGTTGCGAATTCGAATATGCCTGTGATTCCGCGTTAGGCGACAAACTCTTCTTCGCCGTCGCTGCCGGGGCGTTGCAATTGTCCCGCCTCTTCGAGTCCACGAACGATATCGACAATTTTCTGTTGAATCCCTTCGACATCGCTGAGTTTGACCCTTCCCAGGAATCCGATTTCTTCCTTGAGAATCTCTGCCGCGCGTTGCGACATGTTCTTCATTACCTTTTCCTGCAACTGCGGGCTTGCACCCTTGAGGGCCATCGCCCACTGGCTGGTCTCGACATTCTTTAGCAGTGTTTGAATATCTTTGTCCGCCAGCTTTTGAATGTCTTCGAAGACGAACATCAAGCGGCGAATTTCTTCAACAAGCTCAGGGCTGTCTTTCGAAAGGTTTTCCAAGACCATTCGTTCGGTGGCGCGGTCGGTCACGTTTAGAATTTCCGCAACGGCGGGCACTCCCCCTGCCTTCTGGAACGACTGATGCATCACCATCGACATGCGGAATTCCAAAGCGCGTTCAATGTCAGCGATCGCCTCCGGGCTGGTTTGCCCCATCTGAGCGATGCGACGAATGACTGCAAGTTGCTTTTGTTGGGGGAGTCCATTCAAAATGCCTGCCCCGGTTGCTGCCGGTACGTGGCAGATCACGACCGCGATCGTTTGCGGGTGTTCGTCCATGACGAACGTAAGAATGTTCTGGGGATCCGCCTTCTGTAAAAACGCGAACGGGAGCGATTCAATGGTTTGCTGAAGAACCGCGAGCATGTCGGCGGCATCTTTACCGAACGCTTTCTTCACCAATGTCTTCGCGCGTTCCAAACCACCGCATGCGTGGATGAGCGAGCTGGGAGCCCCGCCAAAGAATTCTTCGATGACCTCTTCTTGGACCTGACCGGGAATATCATCGATCTGAGCGATGGCGAGCGACACTGCCTCGACATACTTAGCCGGCAGTTTCGACAATAGCATGGCAGCGTCGTCCTCCTCAAGCGCCATGAGGAGAACAGCGGCTTTCTGAATTCCCTCTTCGGCGAGATGCACTGGTGAGGACTTTAGCATGGTGCTCAAGATGCTTGGAAGGTGGAGCGCAAACGTTTTGCGGACCATCGACCCTTCATCGCCATCCTGAAGTCAAGAAAGGTCGGCCCATCTCGTTGACTCGGCCATTCTTCACCGAAGCTGCATTGTTTATTGATCTGCTTGAAAAATCGCTAGGATACGTGCGACCATGGCAATCGGCAGTACCCCCATTGCCCGTTGTTTTCGTCCACACCGATTTCGAGCCAATCAAGTCGGTTGCCGATCTTGGGATACAGCTCAGCGAGAAGCTCTCGACCGATCCAGGCTGCAATTTCCTCAGCGGTGGTATTGACGATTGGGAGCAAAATGCAGTCTTCAGCAGGAAAGACCCACCGTTTCTTGCCAAAACGAACGATGACTTCTTCACCATCCTCTTGGACCGTAATCATCGAGTGCTTTGTTGGGAGGAGCATGTGATGATCTAACCGCTTCACGATCTTCGCCAACGTATCGCGAAAAGCGATGAAATCGATGACATACCGGTTTTCATCCAGCTTTCCTTGCACCTCGCCACGCAATCCGTAGTTGTGGCCGTGGAGGCATTCGCAGATGTCTCCTGCAAAGGTAATGAAGTGGGCGGAGGAAAAGACAAGTTGCTCCTTTTGTAGGAGTACGCGGTAGGTGCCGTCAGTCGATTGGGTCATCATTTGCTTTCTTAAATCCGCCAGGAGGTGGTTAGTAGCCACCGGGTGTCGAGAAGTCACTGTAGCTGTTGAACTCTTCGTGTCGCTCCGGTGCCTTATTAAGGAAGCGTGTAAAGTCCTTTTCCCAAATCAACTCGACATCGCCGACCGGACCATTCCGCTGCTTCGCAATGATGATTTCAGCTTGACCTGCGTATTGCTCTGCTTCTTCGCCCCGATGGTAGTAACCTTCTCGGTGCACGAACATAACGACGTCGGCGTCCTGCTCGATAGCGCCTGATTCTCGCAAGTGACTTAGTTTTGGTTTGTGGTCTTTGCTTTCCTCGGATTGGCGATTGAGCTGAGACAAGCAAAGGATAGGGACATGCTGCTCTCTCGCCAGCATCTTGAGACGACGAGCGATCTTGGCCACCTGTTCCTGGCGAGGATCTTTGGGGTTATCCGGTTCGATCAGCTGCAAATAGTCGATCACGATCAGTCCCAGCTTGCGACCTCCCGGTTTGCGAAGCTCTTGTGTGGTGATGCGACGCGCGACAGCCGCAATCTCACTAACAGTGCGACTGGGTGCGTCGTCGATGTAGAGAGGAGAGACCGCAATCTTGGCGGCGCTCGAAATGAGGCGTTTTTGGTCGTCTTGCGAAATCGTACCCACCCGCAGACGAGAACCATTCACCTTGGCAACCGAGCAGAGTAAACGATCCACCAATTCGACGGCGGCCATTTCCAAGCTCACGAAGAGGGTAGGGGCGTTTTCCTTCATGGCGACTTGCTCAGCGATGTTCATCGCGAATGCGGTCTTACCCATTGCGGGGCGGGCTGCCAAGATGATGAGTTCTCCGTCGTGGAGGCCACCGGTCATTTGGTCAAAGTCGGTGAAGTGGGTCATGACCCCGGTATTGAGCTGATGCCCCTGCATCCGCATATCGATCCGGTTCATGGCTGTTCGCAACACCTCGCTTACCGGAGCCGCCGAATTTGCGTTCCGTTCGTCTTGGATTTGGAAGATGCGTTGCTCGGCTTGTGAGACGAGATCCTTGGCGTCGAAAGTTTCGTCGTAAGCATCCTTCAGGATCGAGGTGGACGCGTCGATCAAACGCCGAAGAGTCGCTTTCGTTCGAACGATTTCAGCATAGTAGATCGCGTGCGCGGCGTTGGGGACGCTGTTGGCAAGCTTCGCGAGGTACGCGGCACCACCAACGAGTTCGAAGTCACCTGCTGCTTTGAGTTCGTTTACGAGCAGCGTGACGTCCATCTTTCGGCCTGCTTCAAACAGTCCGATCATTGCTCCGTATAGTTTGCGGTTCGCATCATCGTAAAAATCGTCCGCGCGTAGGACGAGGGTCAAGTCATTGGCAAGGTCCGGGTTGAGGATCAGACTCCCGAGGACACCCATTTCTGCGGCTAAATCGAAGGGAGGCGATCGATCAAGGATATGCGGCTGATCTTGGGGGGGACCACCCTTTCCGCCATCGTTGCGATTCCTTTTTTGCGGCGATGTCATCTTCATTGGCTTGCGACTAGAGTGAACCGGTTGGGACCTTCCTGTAAAGATTGGCATTCTAGCGAAGCGGCAGAGAATCGCGAAGATGAACTAGATTTAGTAGGAAGCGGGAGTGACAATGCCCACATAAAGCGGCTTGAACTTTCCTTTCGATTGGCTATTCGCCCTTCATTTTCTTGATGGCATGATTTACCTGGACAACAACGCAACGAGCTATTTGGATTCCGTCATTGCAGCGAGAATGCACGAATTGGCTCAAGAAAAGCTTGCCAATCCTGCCAGCCAGCACTCGGCGGGGCGGCGGGCCCGCATGATTGTCGAATCGGCTCGAGACCGGATTCTCGCTGGCGTGAATGCCCGTACACAAGGTATGGGAGCGGATCAATTGCTCTTCACGAGCGGTGGCACGGAGGCGAATAACTTGGCGTTGTTCGGTTTGAGCGAACAGAAGCCAGGGAGAATTCTTATCTCGGCGATTGAGCATCCTAGTGTGTTGGGGGCCGCGGAGCGTCTTCGGCAGATGGGGCGAACCACGGAGACCATTCCGGTGTTGTCAGACGGCGTAGTCGATTTGGACGCGTTGCGCTCTCTTTTGCAACGCGAGTCCGGTTCTCCGATTTCGGTCGTTTCCGTTATGGCGGCCAATAACGAAACGGGCGTCCTTCAGCCGGTCGAAGCAATCGCTGCCCTTTGTAAACAACACGATGCACTTTTTCATTGCGATGCCGTGCAGATGCTGGGTAAGGCTCCAATCCGTTTTCGGGATTGGGGTGTCGATGCATTAACCATAACAGCTCACAAGTTTCACGGTCCAATCGGCGTGGGGGCGTTGGTATTGAAGCATGGGGTAACTATCGCTCCGCAATTGTACGGTGGTTTTCAGCAGCTGGGGTTGCGGCCTGGCACAGAAGCTCCTGTATTGTGCGACGGGTTCGCGCAAGCCGTAGATTCCTGCGGTGAATTGGAGGAGCGAGCGGCCTATCTTCGAACGCTTCGCAATCGTTTGGAGTCGGGTATTGAGAACAATGTCGAAGATACGGTGGTGGTCGGTAGGAATGCGGAGCGACTTCCACACACGTTGAGCATTGCATTCCCCGGTGTTGATCGGCAAGCGTTGCAGGTTGCGTTGGACTTGAAAGGTATCGCATGCAGTACAGGTTCTGCTTGTGCGAGCGGTTCGAGTCAACCGTCGCATGTCTTGCAAGCAATGAAACTACCCGAGTTGGTTGTTAAAGGGGGGATTCGATTTAGTGTGTCGAGGGATAACACCATCGATGAGATTGACCAAACGGTACAAGTCCTCCGAGAGCTCATTCCATCGCTTCGCAAGTCATCCATGTCGAAGTTCCGTTTGGTGTAGGTGATTTCGAGACCTGCTCGGTCACCATGATCGGTCGGAACGAGTTCGACCCCATTTGATCTACCAGTACCAGCAAATGAACGTGAGGACTTTCCATCCCCAGCTCTCGCGCCGTTTCGGCGATCATCTCTACCTTGAACAGGCGATCGGCAAACCTCCGCTTTAGATTGGCGTCGATGAAGCTGGTGTCGGCTTGCTCTAGCGTCTCCGGCTTTAGATGCGCCACAAACTCGGGAGGAAGATGGGATCGCACCAGTTCCTGCGCGGACTCCTTTTGCATCAGCGTCCGCGA
>JALOQZ010000092.1 GCA_025459245.1 Pirellula sp. | reverse complement strand
TCGCCCATCGGCTCAAGCCCGAACTCAGCCGCCTTGCCAGCTACCCAATGAGCAGCTCGCACATAGCCCAATTGGCCCGTGCCACGACCTTCGAAACCAGGCCCAGCCAAAATACCGAGCCATTCCTCCGATTGCTTCGCGTTGATCGAATCGAATCCTACGGCCAAGCTCTCCGGGGCAGGCAAAGAACCCTCGTACTGAGCCAACAATGCGGCCGAGGGCACAGCGGAGACGGCGAGAAAACCACACAAGAAACTGAATCGATTCAACGCACGAAACATGGATTTACCTTAGGAAAGACGCATCGAAACCGCGATGGGATCTCCGTCCCATCGATGTTCCAATGGTAAACAAGCGGATAGGGAAAATCGACACTTTTCACCCCACCCGCCGCGGCTTTCCGGCAAATCGACGATCGTGGAAATCGGTGGATTCGCAAGCTTGGAAAGAACTACACGGGGGACCGACCGTTGGTCAAGTTCGAGATCAAACTCAACGCGAACAGGACGATAAAGACGAAGAAGAGAATCTTCGCGATCCCCGCTGCGCTTGCTGCGATTCCACCAAAGCCAAATGCGGCCGCAATCAACGCCAATACCAAAAAACTGAGTGCCCATGACAACATGATTTCTGTCCCTATGCTTAGTGAAGTAATACAAAGCTTTCGCCCACGATCGCGCCGACTTTCTTAGTGAAACAGGTGTTCGGAGCGTTGCATCATGCCCATGGATCGCAATCCGAGTGCCAATTGCCGGCCGATGAAGAAGATCGATATCGCTCGAGAGAATTTGGATAGATTCGCTCTCTGAGCTTTCACAAAAGCCCCCACCATTGCGCGATGGCCCACCACCTTGAGGGGCGAACGTTCCCCGGATCTTTCACTTCTACTGTTGGCACGTCGATTGCTTCACCTCGAACAGCTATAGACCACTTTCCGTTTTAAGCACTTAACTGCACCGAGGTATTGCCATGAATCGTTCTTGTGCGAACTCCAATTCGACATCACACGTTCATAAACAAATCAGCAACGAGGATCCTTTGACTGGTGAATCGGGTGCACATCCGCTTGGCACAGGGCTCGGCGCCGCCGTGGGAGGCGCCGCGACAGGTGCGGCCATCGGAGCTGTCGCAGGTCCAGTCGGAGCGATTGCCGGAACTGTTGTAGGAGGCATTGCTGGCGCTTACGCTGGCAAAGCGATTGCTGAAGAGGTCAATCCCACCGTCGAGTTGGAGTACTGGCAGACGGAGTATCGCAATCGGCCCTATTTCAACGAGGCTTTTCCCTTTGAATGGTACGCCCGCGCTTATCGAGCCGGTTGGGAAGCGTCGAGCGAGGGTAAGGTCTGGGAGGAAGCGGAGGCGTCCGCGAAACAAAAATTCGAAGTTGCAGCTTGGGAGAACGAGGGAGGAGCTTTAAGTATGACATGGGAAGAAGCGAGGGAGGCTGCACGTGATGCGTACGAACGCATCAAATCACGCAGACAATCCCAATAACATTCCGATCAAGAACCCTCGAGGGCTAATCGACATGAACCTACCAACTCCGCTCGACCATTCAAGCGATACCGGTTCGAACGCAGGATCGCGCATCCCCATTCCTAAACTGTTGGACGATTTTGATCACCATATCGGTCGAGTTCATGAGTTACTTTGCCACGCGCGGACAGAGCTGTCGGCTGCATTCGATTCCTGGAACCAATCCATGGTCGCAGGAGAAGATGATCGATCAATTGAGATACTGAACCACATGCTGTCGATCGCGAGGAAAATCGAAGCGGACGCACTTGCTTACGAACTGACTACGCTCAGCCAGCTGATCAGTCAGGGGGCAGCAAGCGAACGGATCGCATTGGCAGGTGATCGAATGATCACCGAATTGCAAGGTGTATTGTCGGAACTCAGACGCTGGGAGAATCGAGAGACGTTGGAATCGCACTCGTCGTCTTGAGTCGTTAACTCCATGGATCGAGCATGTTGACCGCCGACTAGCCGATCACTTCTTTGCCCATCCAAGGCTGCAACACCTTGGGAACGCGGATCGTGCCATCGGCCTGTTGATGGTTTTCAAGAACGGCGATGATTGCACGACTGATCGCCACCGCAGTCCCGTTGAGCGTGTGGACAAAGTGAGTCCCCTTCTCATTCTTGTTCTTGTAGCGAATGTTAAGCCGCCGAGCTTGATAATCGGTGCAGTTCGACGTGCTGGTCACCTCACCCCATTCTCCTTTCTCCCCTCGCCCTGGCATCCAAGCCTCAAGGTCATACTTGCGGTAAGCGGGACCACCCAAATCCCCCGTGGCCGTATCAACGACGCGATAAGGAACCTCTAATGCGTCGAACAAATCGCATTCAATTTGACGCAACTCTTCGTGGACAGCATCGCTCTGACTTTCGAGAGTGAACGCGAACATCTCCACCTTCGTAAATTGATGCACCCGATACAGCCCCTTCGACGCGCGTCCAGCTGCACCCGCTTCCGTACGGAAGCAATGGCTGATACCGACCAGCTTCAACGGCAATTGCTCTGCTTCGAGTACAAGTCCGGAATACATACCACCCAAGGTTATTTCTGCCGTAGCTACCAAATTCAGATCGGAATTCTCAACGCTGTAAATTTGTGTCTCCGGTCCGCGAGGAATGAACCCGATGCCATGAAGAGTCGAGGTGTTGGCCAAGTCAGGTGTGGATACCGGAACGAAGCCTCTTTTAACAAGATGCTGCACCGCGAATTGTTGCAACGCTAGCTCCAAGAGAACCGCGTCATTCTTTAAGAAGTAAAACCCCGCGCCAGCGACCCGAGCACCCGCTTCGAAATCGATCAGGTCATGGAGCTTTCCGAGCTCCAAGTGGTCCTTGGCAGGGAAATCAAATTGCGGGATCGGGGTCTTACCGCGCGCAATCTCCAAGTTGGCTTGGTCATCCCCGCCAATCGGTGCAGCGGGATTGGTCATGTTTGGAATGTGAGCGAGGATCCCGAGGATCTCTTTGTCGAGCGCGTCGTGCTCGTGTTGAGCAGCCTCTTTTTGCTCTCTCAACTGCTTTCCTTGCTCCTTCAACCCCTCGCGCTCCGCGGGAGTCGCCGACTTCATTTTCGAATTGATGTCGTTCGCTTTGCGGTTGAGATCCTCCGCTTCCGTCAGCTTCGCGCGGCGTCTCGTTTCGACCTCGATGAATCGGTCCAAATCGGAAGCTGGCACCCCTCGGTTCACGCAATTCTGTTTGACGGCGTCCAGGTTTTCGAGAACGAATTTTCGGTCGAGCATAGGTTACTTATTCCGTAATCAAGAATCATCGCTTGGAGGAGGGGCTCTGAGGGGGGAGAGTGTATCGAATCCAGTCCAGGTTTCCAACGGAGAAGCGGCGTTCCGAGCCATTTCTGCCAAGGGATCGAGTTTTTCCCAGTTTCCCTACTCTCTGGAGGTGGATATCCTCGTAGAGTCCGCGAAAGGCTACCAGGGCGCCCGGCGGACGGGCGTTAGTTTCAGCCCAATTTCAATTGAAGGCCCTATCGATACCGATCGTGCAGGATTGCAAGGACCCAACCCAAAGATGACCCTTTCACCGAACTTCACCCGAGCTTGGAAAAACGTTCGTCGAGCTCTTCTGGCCTCGTCGATCGCCGGTGCAGCCCTGCTCGCTTGCCCCACCGCAAGCTGGGCTCAAGAAAAATTGACGATTGGTTCAACCGCCCCCGCACTGGATATCCAACATTGGATTTCGAACGGTCAAGGCAAATTCAAGCCCGTCACCAAGTTTGAGAACGGCAAAGTCTACGTCGTCGAATTCTGGGCTACCTGGTGCGGACCATGCGTCTCCAGCATGCCTCACTTGGTCAAACTGCAAAAGGAATTCGCAGACAAAGGGGTCCAAATCGTCAGCGTAAGTGACGAAGACACCGACACCATCAACGAGTTCCTCTCTCAAGAGTTTTCCGGAGAAGATGAAGCTGCGGAGGGAGACACCAAGAAAGAAAAGGCGACCGCAAAAACCTACCGCGAACTGACCAGCTCCTACTGCTTGACCACTGACCCAGACGCTTCGACACACGAATCGTACATGAAGGCGGCAAATCAAAACGGCATCCCCTGCGCGTTTATCGTCGGCAAGGACCAAAAGATCGAGTGGATCGGCCACCCCATGGAAATGGATCCCGTGCTCACCCAAGTCGTCGAAGGAAAATGGGATCGCGCCGCTTACCTTGCCGAGTTCCAAGAAAAGGAAAAGCTGGAAGAGCTGTTCGGCAAGATCGGTAGCAGCATGCGACGCGGCAAAACGCAACAAGCCATCGAACTGATCGACGAAGCGCTCGCATCCTCGAAAAACGAAGAGGTCATCACCCAACTCCGCCTTACCAAACTTCAGATTCTGCTCCAAGACAAAGAGTCTGCAGACAAACTCCCAGCCGTCCTCACCGAAACATACGATGCCTACGCCGGACGCCCCGAAGTCATCAATATGGTGACTTGGACCATCTACGAACTGGCAGATGCTGGAGAATTCAAAGACAAGAAGCTGATCAAGCAAGCGAGAGTGGCTGCTCAAAAGGCCGCTGAAAATGCATCGGCGGACATGAAGCCCGGCATCCTCGATACCGTTGCTCACCTCCAGTTTGTCGAAGGGGACACCGCTGGCGCTATTAAGACTCAAGAGCTAGCAATCTCCCTCGTCAAAGCCGATGCCAAGGAAGAGTACCAAGCGTTCCTAGATGAGCTGAAAGCGGCTCTGAAAGAAAAGCGCTAGACACAAGTTCGGCTTGATCCGGTTCCCTGGAATTGATACAGCATCACCCATGGGCACCGCGATCGTCACGAACCAAAGCAGAATCACATCGCGCTCCCGCATTCCGTGCGGGAGCGTTTTGCTTGCACTCTGCTTTCTGCTGACCGCCACAACCTCGGGGTGCAATCGTAGCAACCCCTACCTCACCGCTAGCCCCTCTGGCTTTACTCTGGCGGGAAATCAGCCGATCGCTCCTGAGATTCAGCAACAGTATTCCGCTCAATTGGCGGAGATCGAACGACGCGCTAAGCTGCTGGATGACAACAACAGGCAACTCACGACGCAGCTTGCACAATCGCAGCAGCAAATGCAGCTCTACAAAGAGCGGGCAGAGCTTATGCAGCGTCAGTTGGCGGAGGTGAACAACCAACTCCAAAGCACCCGAATGGCAAACGCTCAGACGAGCCAGCAAGCTCGCGGGCTCGCGGATCGATTGCAGAGCATGCAATCCGATCAGCAACGTCGCGGGAGCGCACGACTGACCGCGAATACCAGCGGCCGTGTAAGCAGCGGTTCGTTACGAGATTTAGGCTTGGCCGTAGAAGAGGACAACGGAGTCATTCGCGTTCGCGTTCCCTCCGATCAACTTTTCCAATCGGGCACGTCGCAGCTTTCCCCATCCGCCTCTGGCATCCTCGACCGCATCGCGCAGGCGATCACGACGGACTATAAGCGTCAGCGCATTGCGATCGAAGGCCACACCGATAACGGACCGATCTACGGTGGCACATACTCGACGAGCCATCAGTTGGCGGCCGCTCAGTCAAATGCCATCCTTGAACATTTAACGAGGCGAAACCAGCTCCCTGCAGCACAGCTCTTCACGCTTGCTCACGGCGAGAACTATCCGATCGGAGACAACCAAACACCGGCGGGACGCTTTGCAAATCGAAGAATCGAATTCGTTATTTATCCGGAAACTTGGTAACCTCTCGCCACTCTCCCTCCCGCCAGAACATCGCGGACATCTGTCCGGTCGGCGTGATACGAAAACGGATCGCGCGATCTCTGGCCGTAAGATAGAGTTTGCGTTTCGAGCTTCCAAAGATTTTCTCCACCTTGGGGGAAAGGGTCTTCGCCGATCCGCTCACGACGACAGCATCCGGAGAGCACCAATCGACAACTTGATCCGCCTTGGCACTCAGCGATCCATGATGAGGAGCCATGAGCAAGTCGACGTCGACGTGATGCCATGCCAATAACGGCGCCGTGCCCGGAGGCTCTAGGTCGCCAGGCAAAAGCAACCTTCGCCCCGCATATTCGATTAGCAAACAGAGGCTATCGGCATTGTCGCTCCCTAAGCTCTCGGAACGCTGGGGGTGTAGAGCAACAATGCTCCAAGTGCTCTTCGTCTCACCGTCGCCGGCCCTCCACGCTTCCATGGGAACCCCGTTTGACTCGAGGCGGCGCAGCACCTCGCGAAGCGCCGGATCACCGTGCCCCAAGACCTGTGAAGTAGTTACCATTCGCCGAACCCAGAATCGTTCAAGCAATCCCGGTATCGCGTTGAAGTGATCGGCATCGGCGTGAGAAAGAATCAAGGTGTCGATCGTCGAATGATTCATTTCCCATAGCGCATCGGCCATCACTCGATAGCTCTTTTCATGGTCCCCCATTCTGCCGGCATCGTAACACCAAAGCTCCCGATCAGGAGTTTCCATCCAGATATGACAGCCGTGACCAACGTCGAAAAAGGTAATGACCATTCCTGGTTCCGACCCCATCCATGAGATAGCGACTCTTCTCAATGGATGGTACAGGAACCCGACCAGCATCCAAACCGACAGAGCGACCAACACTCTTCGCCGCCCCCTTAAACCGCGTACTCCGCTCCACCATGCGACTGCGATACCGAGCAGATAAAATCCGAACATCCATGCAGCTGGGGGCGCAGGTGCCCAAAAGTGTCCACCAGGCAATCGCTCACCGCCATCGACGAGCAAATCGATGAACCAGAGCATCGCACCGCATACCCACCCCAGCACAGCGCCAACGGGAGGGAACCACCCAAACAAAATCATTCCAAGCCCCGAGGTCAACGCGACGAGCATCAGTGGCGCGATGAAAACATTGAGTGGAATCGCGACGGGACTGATTACGTGAAATCCGGTCCATACCAGTGGGGCAGTTAAGAACCATACCCAGAAGCTTGCTCGCAACATCTCGATGCACTGATGACGCAATGATCGAAGAGTTCGGCTTCGGGCTCCCTGACGCGCTTCCATAAGGGACAAGAGCGGAGCATTTCGTTTGGCTAGCCGATCACCGGCGACGATTAAGACAGCAACGGCTAAAAACGAAAGCTGCGTCCCCAACTCGAAGAAAACGCCGGGGCGTCCCAGCAGCAAAACCAACCCAGCGAAGGCCAAGTTATTCATGCTGGAGGATTGCCAATCGAGAATCCTCGCGAGAAACGTGACGCTGAGCATGATGGCTGCTCGCATCACAGGTGGGTTTGTTCCGCACAAGAGCGTGTAACCCCAAATCACAAATCCGACGAGCAAGAACAGATAGGTGCGCCGCAGAGAACAAGCAGTTCCTATCATTAGCAAGGCCGTCGACAACATCTCGATGTGCATTCCCGAAATCGAGAGCATGTGGATCGAACCGGTCGCTAACAAGTCTTCTTGCAATCGCCACGCGACCATGTCGCGCTGTCCGAGAATGAGAGCACTGGCAAGCGGAAACTGGTCAAATGGCACATGCCTTTCCATCGATCGAAGCGAAACTTGCCCAACCCACGCAAAGAACCGATCGGCTCGCCATCGGCCGGGATTTAACCAAGGCACGATTTGTTCCGCACCCTCGGCGCGGGCTTGGGCTGCGTATCCTCGCTCCGCGTAGTAAGCTGCGAGATCAAACTGCCCGGGATTCCCTGCTTTGCTAGGAAGCTTCCATTGGCAATAGACCTCAACGAAGTCGCCCGGCAACAATCGATCCAACCGCCCGTTGACCACCAACGGAATTTTCGCTTGCACGGGTACCCACGTCCCTCCAATCCTCACCTGTTGGATCTGCAACAGCGACTGCGATTGCCAGTCTTCTTGCAGCCGCATAACAGGCTCCGTTGGCGCATCTCGCCCCGAGTCAAAGAGTCGGGGCATGACAGCGCGTCGAAATCGAACCGGCGATTCGATCGACCCACGCAATGCGACTGGGCTCCAATTCCTGTGATCCAAACCCGCCAATCCTGCGGCCGCTTCGTTCCACTGAGCCAGCCGGCGTTCCGCTCGAAGCCGTTGACTCCCCGCGTAAAAACTGAAAGTTGCACCGAGCAACAGGCAAAGAGGAACAAACCATTGCTCCATCCTCGGTCGTCCTCGAGCCCGAATAGCCATGGCAACAGCCCATAGGGTGCCGGCCACGAGCATACTCAAAGGTACCCATCGCCCCAACAGAAGCTCCAGCGTAACGATCGTCAATGCAACCAAGAGGCCGCAAACCATGGGCAATCGCGAAGCTTGACGAAGGAGCTTGGTGCGGGCAGACCGGACGGCGCGCGTCAGCCCGGTGGATCGAGGGGCGTTGTCGATCGGCATCATGTTGAAAAAAAACGACAGAAGGGCGTGGTGAATTTTCGACATCCGAATTCTCTTGAATCGGTGCGAACTCGAATTATAAGCGTGCAACCCCAGTCTTTTGCTTGGTGGAACGCGTTTCTTCCCCTTTTCTTCCCGATTTGCGGCACGCCTCCTGCATTAAACCCTTCTCACCAAGACGGAACCAGTTGCTCCGCCGACGCATCACAGTCACTCCACACGATGGGCCAAGCTATGACTCGACGAAACACCTCTCGAACCACTCGACGCGGAAGCAAAGCAGGGTTCTCGTACGCCAACGAAGACCGCGATTACGGCAGCTCCTACGAGGATCTCTTCGATGCAGAAGTGCAAGAAGAGGAAGAAGAAGAGGATGCCGACAACGCCGATAGCTTTGACGTCGACCTCGATGAAGACATGCTCGAGGACGAATCCAGTATGTTCGATGCCGAGGATGGCGAAGTCGTCGATGCCACCGAAGACCCCGTCCGAATGTATCTGATGCAAATGGGTGAGATTCCTTTGCTCACCCGTCAACAAGAAGTCACGGCAGCTCGTCTTATCGAGATGACCCGAACCTCCTATCGCCAATGGATGCTCGCCACCGACTTCATGTTGCAAGGAGCGACCAAACTCCTTGAGCAAGTTCGCGACGGAAAGCTCCGCTTGGATCGCACAATCGAAGTCAGCGTCACCAATGCCGCTGAAAAGGTTGCCATCATGCGTCGCATCGGCCCGAACATCAAAACCCTTCGCCATCTCCTTCTCCGCAATCACGGCGATTATTACACAGCGATCAGCAAGTCGAATCCGATCGAAGCTCGTCGCGACGCGTGGAAACGATTGGTGTGCCGCCGCAACAAAGCCGTTCGATTGATCGAAGAGATGAATCTTCGAGCTAACCGACTCGAGCCCATGTTCACCAAATTGACTGCGATCCAATCGCAAATGAGCGTTCTCAAGGCTCGAATCGAAGAAGCGAAGAAGGCCGGACATTCCGACGGCACCCCTCTCAAAACGCTTTACGACGAACTCCGCTACTTGATGCGAATCACGTACGAAACGCCAGCCACCTTGGCTCGCCGGGTTTCCCAAGTTCAAACCAATCGCATGAAATACGATGCAGCGAAGCGAGAACTCTCCGCAGGCAACCTGCGATTGGTCGTCTCGATCGCTAAGAAGTATCGCAATCGCGGACTCAGCTTCCTCGACCTGATTCAAGAAGGAAACACAGGCCTTATGCGAGCTGTTGATAAGTTTGAGTACGAGCGAGGATTCAAGTTCTCGACCTACGCAACTTGGTGGATCCGACAAGCCATCACGCGAGCTATCGCAGACCAAAGCCGCACGATTCGCGTTCCGGTGCACATGATCGACACCATGAGCAAAGTCCGTCAAGTCACCCGCGATCTCATCCAAGAATTAGGGCGAGAACCGAGCGTTGAAGAGACCGCCCAACGAGCTGGCCTCTCCTTGGACGACGCACGCGTCGTGATCAAGATGGCACGACAACCACTTTCCCTCGATCAACCCGTAGGCGACCACGACGATAGCTTCTTCGGCGAGTTTCTCGAAGACTACCGCGACGATGATCCCTTGTACGAAACCAATCAGCAAACGCTCAAACAACAGATCCAAGAAGCGATGCAAACCCTCAACTATCGCGAACGAGAGATCCTCAAGCTACGATACGGGTTGGCTGACGGTTACGCGTACACCCTAGAAGAAGTTGGGAAGATCTTCCAAGTCACCCGCGAACGCGTTCGACAGATCGAGAGCAAAGCCGTTAAGAAGCTGCAACATCCGCAGCGAAGCAAGTCTCTTTCCAGCTTCGTCGACGGCGTTGATATCCCGGCCTACTTGGAGCACAGCCAAGGGGAGTAAGCCTCAAGTACGTCGTAAAAAAAGCCCGGCGGTTGTCCGCCGGGCTTTTTCATTGGTTTTCGCAATCGACTAAGGAACAAATTTTTCCTTGGGTGCAGAATTGTCATCTCCACCCCCTGAGCCAACGCCCATAGGCGCGGTTGGAGGCAGAAATTTCTCAGGAGCTTTTACTTCAGTGCTGGAACCGCATCCCGAAAAAGCGATGCAAAACAACAGAGAAGCGCATGCAAGTCGTTTCATGAAAATCTTTCTAATAGGAACTTACTCAGGCAAGTTGGTTACAACACCTTCTGCCATGGAAGACGTGTCGATCAAGATTTGAGCATCGATGGTCGTTGGAATGGATCGAACCGAGCCATCGGCCAGCGTGTAATTGATCAAACCGGTGTGGAAGCTGGAGAACAAATTCCATCGCTTTTGATTGGTGTAAGCGTAGACCGGTCGGTGCCATTCCGTCCATTGAGGACCAGCGTTCCAAGACATCGACCACTGACGACCGGTTGCCTTGACGGGGTCAGCAAAGGCTCCTGTGACTTCTCCAAATAGCAGCGTATTGGAGGTTCCGTCGGAGATAGCCCCGAAAGTCGTCTTGCTGTTATTGAAGAACACACCCTTACGAGGGTCGCGCGAAGCAATTCCGATCCCCAATTGTCCGGATGCTCCAAGGTAGTTGGTTCGACCGAGTTGGGTCGGCTCTCCCCATCCGTGCATCGTTGCTCCGGTAGGGGTGACGCGAAGTTCGGTTCCAATCGCTACAGTGTTCCCATAAGCATTGTCAGTTGGGCAAAGCAGCGTCGAGATGCGATACTGGTGCTGATCCCAGAGAGACTCTGCAGGGTAAGTTCCATCGTACCAACGGCGGTATCGCCAAATTTCCGCGGATGGTTTCCCAACACCGGTGATGTCCGGGCCCATGACCCGCTTGGTAGCCCATTGCTCGTAAACGGCATTGGCTTCCATGAACGGAAACAAGAACACTAGGTGACCGACATAGGTGCGATTCGCCCAATCCGGATTAGCATTTACAGGCAATTCGCCACAGTACCCTGGGGGGAATCGCTTAAAGGCGGACTCGAAATTGTGAGCAGCCAAACCCAATTGCTTAAGGTTGTTTTGGCATTGCATGCGGCGTGCTGCTTCGCGAGCCGCTTGAACGGCCGGGAGCAACAGGCCAACCAAGATGCCGATGATCGCAATAACCACCAACAATTCAACAAGAGTGAAACCTCTTGCTCGTCCAGAACGAAATCTGCGCATTGAAGAATCCTTCAACAAAAAAGAATAATAACGGCGTATAGCAACCAAATGGGCGCTAAATTGACAGCAACTCACCCTGAGAGGAGGGCGTCCAAACCGCATCGCATGACTCTCCCTTAGGACTGTCCTGAGGACAGCCGGCAGCAGGCGTGAAGGAATCAAGCAGGAGCAATTCACCGGAAGTATCGCACTCGATCAAGTGCTCCCACCCCTATAAATCGCTCTTAGGAATAATAAGGTATCAAGATAGTTAAAAATTAGCCAATATTTTTCGGGGATTTTTCCCAAGATAACGACTAGGGATATTCGAGGGTCTTTCTCGGCCCGAGACGGGCTTGGATCCTGGCATTATCTTTCAGGAATTTTTCTCGATTGGGGTACTCCGTCCTTGGAAAATCTGTCCACGGAACTTTTGGAGACGAATTGGGATACGCAATCTATTGCGTTTTCTCTCGTTGGCGAAAATCCGCTTGGACGGTAAATTCATCCATTCTACCTGTGTTTACGCTGCGCACCCGTTGGGACTGACGGATGCCGCTGCTGGCGAAGCTCTTGCCGAGTACGGTGGTCGCTGCCGGCCACAGTCTGCTTCGACTGGAAGCTTCTGCGACAGGTGAGATGAACTATTCGAACGATTGCCCGGTCTATTCAGCATCCAAACCGGGGCCCATCAGGACAAAAAAGCGGCTATGAAAACGGACGAACTACGCGAAAAGTATCTGACCTTCTTCCAATCCAAAGGGCACCACCGCCAAGCCAGCGACGTCCTCGTCCCCACTTGGGACCCCTCGGTTTTGTTCACCCCCGCCGGCATGAACCAATTCAAGGATCACTTCCTCGGAAAGGTCAAACTCGAATTCACCCGCGCGACGACTTGCCAAAAATGCCTCCGCACCGGCGATATCGATAACGTGGGACGTACCGCCTACCACCACACGTTCTTCGAAATGCTCGGGAACTTCAGCTTTGGCGACTACTTCAAGCAAGAAGCCATCGAGTGGGCTTGGGAATTCCTGACCGATAAAAAGTGGCTGGCCCTCGATCCCAATCGGCTCACCGTAACCGTTTACAAAGATGACGACGAAGCCGCCAAGATTTGGAACGAGAAGATCGGTCTCGCCACCAGCCGGATCGCTCGAATGGACGAAGACGAAAACTTCTGGCCCGCCTCAGCTCCCAGCCAAGGCCCCGATGGAGTCTGCGGTCCTTGCAGCGAAATCTACTACCAGCTCGACAACGGCAAGTCAGTCGAAATCTGGAATCTTGTCTTCACGCAATTCAATCGAGTCGGAAACCCGCCCGACAACTTGCGCCCGCTCCCGAGCAAAAACATCGATACCGGGATGGGATTGGAGCGAACCGCCAGCGTTTTGCAAAACGTTCCGACCAACTTCCACATCGATATTCTGTTTCCGATCGTTCAAGCCGCC